>NZ_JBHLWH010000048.1:0-53337 GCF_042433045.1 Citricoccus parietis
CCGGTGCCGGGCCGACCGCGATGATCGGCGACGGCATCAACGATGCCCCGGCCCTGGCCGCCGCCGATGTCGGCATCGCCATGGGCGCCTCCGGTTCGGATGCGGCTATCGAGTCTGCCGATGTCGCCTTCACTGGCCATGATCTGCGTCTGATTCCCCAGGCTCTGGCGCACGCCCGCCGCGGCCGTCGAATCATCAACCAGAACATCGTCCTGTCACTGTTGATCATCGCCGTCCTGGTGCCGCTGGCCATCACCGGCGTCCTTGGATTGGCCGCCGTCGTGTTGGTCCACGAGGTCGCCGAGGTCATCGTCATCCTTAACGGCCTTCGCGCTGCCACCGGACGACGCTCCACCCTGGAGCCCCTTACCGACCGGCAGGCTCAGCCCGCCACCGTGGGATGAACCTTCGCTGTGCCTGCCGGACAGAGACTCCGCAGACACGGTGAAGGCCTCCCTGCCAGCGCCCTCCAGTTCCTTTCAATGTCTTCACGCGTCGCGCGGGGGTTCAGCCGATTCACCCTGCGCCGGGAAACGGGCGCACCACGAAAGGTAACGAATGAAAGACCGACGCAGGTATCCCCTCGTGCTCCTGACTGTCGGGATCGGGGTCGGCGTAGCGGTCCTGGACCAGTCGACCAAGTGGTGGGCGGAGCACGCCCTTTCCCTGGGTGAGCGAGTTCCGATCCTAGGAGATCTGCTCGGGCTCCAGTTGATCTATAACCCTGGCGCGGCCTTCTCGCTCGGCACTGACGCGACCTGGATCTTCACCATCATCTCGGCTGTGGCCGTCGGGGTGGCGATCTGGTTCACCCTTCGGGTCCGAACTCTGTCCTGGGCCATTGTGATTGGGTGCCTCGGTGGCGCGGCGGTCTCCCACCTGGGTGACCGGCTCCTGCGCCCACCCTCGGTCGGGCAGGGGCATATCGTGGACTTCATCGCCTATGGAGACTGGTTCATCGGCAACATAGCGGACATCTTCATCGTCGGCGGGGTGGTGGCCGTGCTCATCTTGGCCACCACGGAGCACGACCGCGACACCGCAGAAGCCCCGCAGTAGCTGCCACCAGGACACCTGCGCCGCCTGCGTCGGACGGCAAGCCCTACGGAGCAGCCCGTCGATGCCGGACGGGACCACAGGGATGCAGCGCTGTCTTGCACACGGCGACCAAGATCTTCGCGGTGGCTGCCTGCGGCATATGACTGTCTCTTCGAGGTCGCGATGCCGTTCGATAGCCTGACCTCATGGAGATGTCATGTGCTGATTGTGGATGCATGGTCAAACGGGGCGAAATCGTGCGCGCTTGCAATCGCCATCCGGCTTGTTGTTGCCGGGGTGTGCCGGTCGCGCATCTCAGAGAAGCACGGGGCGAATAGCGCACATCGCGGAAGGATCTCAGGACCCCGTGAGCGCGGCGTAAGCCCAGCTGGCGGTCACCGCGATATCCCGAGTCAGACCCGGAGCTCCTGGTTGGGGCCGATTTCAACGTCAACCGCATCACAACCCGTGACGGCCATGGCCGCGTTGCCCTCGGCCGTTGAAGCATCCGACCTCTGATCTGGTATCAGCCCAGCCCGGCTCGAACCGTTCGCACCGGAGCGGTGAAAACGGCCACGGCACGCGAGGGCCCTATTAGGGCCGAGTACGGGCCGAGACCGGGATGAGTTGATGTGTCCACCACGAGAAGGCGGCAAATATGGAGGGTTTCGTCCTCGTTCTGGCCCTGGCCGCACTGCCGGCGGCCGGCAACTTCCTCGGCGGACTGACCGCCGAGCTGCTCACGGTCTCCGGACGGGCTCTGTCCCTGTCCCTGCACCTGGCCGCGGGCATCGTGATGGCCGTGGTCGGGCTCGAGCTGATGCCCGAGGCGCTGACCGCCTCGGACCCATGGGTGCCGATCCTGGCCTTCATTGGCGGCGGAGCCCTGTTCGTGGGCATCGAGTGGCTCATTGGCTCGATTCGGAAACGCCTCGGCGCCGGTGGCGAGGTCAGCGGGCCGCTGGCGATCTTCACCGGGGTGTCCCTTGACCTGTTCAGCGACGGGGTGATGATCGGCACCGCAACCGTCCTGAACCCCTCTCTGGGCCTGCTGCTGGCCATCGGCCAGGTCCCGGCCGACGTGCCCGAGGGCTTCGCGGCGATCGCCACCTTGCGACGGGCCGGCATCCGCCGCCGCACCCGCATCCTCATGGCGGCCGCCTTCGCGGCCCCCATCCTGATGGGGGCCACTCTGGGCTATTTCGCCCTGCGCCAGGCCCCGGAGATCTTCACCCTGGCCGTACTGGCCCTGACTGGCGGGGCTCTGACCAGCGTGGTGGTCGAGGAAATGATCACCGAAGCCCACGAACACCCCACCAGCAAATGGGAACCTATCGCCCTCACTGGCGGTTTCGCCCTCTTCGCGGCCATCTCCGCCTACACCTAGGCCCGCAACAGCGGGACGGCGGCCAGACACTTTGCCGGCCGTGGTTGGTGCCGGTTCAGCCCATGGCTGTGAGCAGCTCCGCGCAGGTGTGTTCGCACCGCCGGCAGGCCTCGGCGCAGATCCCGCAGTGTTCGTGCATCTGGGCGTGGGAAGCACAGTCGTCCCCGCAGGTCTTGCAGGCGCTCCGGCAGGCCTCCAGCAGCGCCCGGGTGGTCTCGATGTTGGTGCCGGTCTGGCGGGACAGTACCGCCCCGGTGGCGGCACAAATGTCGGCGCAGTCCAGGTTCTTGCGGATGCACTCTCTCAACTCGGCGACGGTGTCCTCGGCCAGGCAGGCATCCGCGCAGGCCGTGCAGGTCTGGGCGCATTCGAGGCAGGCGGCGATGCACTCGGCCAGTTTCTGCCGGTCGATGCTGCCCACCTCCTTCGGGTAGGCCTCCAGCATCTGCTGCACACGGTCGGTCATGACGTTCCCCTTCCTCGGTGGAGCTGTTATGGGGCGCCGGTCGGCTCGGGCCGACCCTGTCACCGACCGTAGGTCGTTGGCGCCGGCCGGATGAAGACCTCACCCGCGGCCACGTCGGCCATTGCTCAGCCAATCTCCCTCGGCGAAAGTTCGTGTAGCTTAACTTTCATGCGGGCACCATCGAGGATGACGACAAGGGCCGAGACCGTCTCAGAAGCGGCGGCCGGGCAGTGCTGGGTCCGGCGCCAGCCGGTGCCCTGGCTGTTGGGGCCGGCCTTCGTGGCGGCGGTGGCCTACGTGGACCCGGGCAATGTGGCGGCCAACCTCACCGCGGGGGCCCAGTACGGGTACCTGCTGGTGTGGGTGCTGGTGGCCGCGAACCTGATGGCCGTGCTGGTGCAGTACCTCTCGGCCAAGCTCGGGCTGGTCACCGGGTCCTCGCTGCCCGAGCTGCTGGGCAAGCGGCTGCCACGGGGCAGGCGGCTGGCCTACTGGGTGCAGGCCGAGGCCGTGGCCGCGGCCACCGACCTGGCCGAGGTGCTGGGCGGGGCGATCGCCCTGCACATCCTCTTCGGGATCCCCCTGCTTCTAGGCGGACTGATCATCGGGGTGGTCTCGATGCTGTTGCTGGTCATCCAGTCCCGGCACGGCCAGCGGCCCTTCGAGTTCGTCGTGATCGGCCTGCTGGTGATCGTGACCCTCGGCTTCGTCGCCGGCCTGTTCTTCGGCCCGGTCTCCTGGGGTGCGGCGGTGGCCGGGATCGTGCCGCGCTTCGAAGGCGTCCAGACCGTGCTGCTGGCCGCCAGCATGCTCGGGGCCACGGTCATGCCGCACGCGATCTACGCACATTCGTCCCTGGCCCGGGACCGGCACGGCAGCCCGCTCCCCACCGCGGCGCTGCCGCGGCTGCTGACCGCGACCCGCTGGGATGTGGTGCTGTCCCTGCTGGTGGCCGGGTCCGTGAATATCGCCATGCTGCTGCTGGCCGCTGGCAACCTGGCCGGGGTTCCCGGCACCGACAGCATCGAGGGCGCCCATGCAGCGATCACCACCGCGCTGGGCCCGGTGGTCGGTATCGCCTTCGGCCTGGGGCTGCTGGCCTCCGGGCTGGCCTCGACCTCGGTGGGCTGCTACGCCGGCTCGACCATCATGGCCGGGCTGCTGCACCGGAACATCCCGCAGGCAGCCCGCCGGACCATCACCCTGATTCCGGCGCTGGCGGTCATTGCCGCCGGGGTGGAGCCGACGTGGGCGCTCGTGCTTTCCCAGGTGGTGCTGAGCCTGGGCATCCCCTTCGCCCTGATCCCCCTGGTCGCCCTGACCGGCAACCACACGGTGATGGGGTCCTTCACCAATCGGGCGCCGTTGCAAGTGGCGGCCTGGGTGGTCGTGGGCCTGATCGTGGCACTGAATCTGGCCCTGATCGGGCTAATGGCCACCGGCCAAGGCTGATGACCACCGGCAAGGCTGAGACCCCGGGGTTGGGTAGCGTGGCCGGTATGGACCCGAGCGAGCTCACCCCCGTGGCCCAGGACTACCTCAAGGTCATTTGGTCGGCCACCGAATGGGGAGACCCGCCCATCACCACCACCGCCCTGGCCTCCCGCCTCGGCACCACGGCCCCGAACGTCGCCGACACCGTCAAACGTCTGGCCGCCCAGGGGCTGGTGGAGTACCGCCCGTACAAACCGGTCAACCTCACCGCAGCCGGACGGGACTACGCCGTGGCCATGGTCCGCCGCCACCGGCTTCTCGAGACTTTCCTGGTCACCACCCTGGGCTACTCCTGGGACCAGGTCCACGACGAGGCCGATCGGCTCGAACACGCCGCCTCCCAAACGCTCATCGAACGTATCGACGCCCTGCTCGGCCACCCCGACCGCGACCCGCACGGAGACCCCATCCCGACCGTGGAGGGCCACACCCACCGACCGGCCCACGCCATCCGCCTGGCCGACGCCGCCCCCGACATCTACCGCATCGCGAGGGTCTCGGATGCCGATCCCGCCCGCCTGAATCGCTTCAGCGGCCACGGCCTGCGGCCTGGCCAGACGGTCCGGGTGGGTGAGCGTGAGGCCGGTGAACTGACCATCAGCCTCCCGGGCAACGACCAAGCCCCGCTGGTCCTGGCCCCGGAGGAAACCAAAGCGATCTGGGTCAGCCCGGCGGCATCCGCAGGTCTTCGAGGACCTGCGTCCATCTAGGCGGAACCCGGATTACGGGGTCCCGCTCCCGGGCGTGGAAGACTAGGCCGATGACAGCCAAGGCTCCCTGCAACCATGGATGAGGCCGGCATGGACGGACCGGTCTGGATCCCGACGGAGCCCCCCAGCCTGGAGAACTTCCTCGCTCCCACCTTGCAGCCGATCCCGCTGATCCCCGCCATCGCCGTGGTGCTGGGCTTGCTGTATCTGGCCGGGGCGCTGCGGCTCTGGAGCGCCAGACGTCGGTGGCCGGTGTGGAGGACCCTGTGCTTCTTGCTGGGGTGCGCGGTTATCGCGGTGACCATGGGCGCCGGAGTCGAAGGCTACGGGCTGAAGATGTTCTCCGTGTTCATCTTCCAACAACTGACCTTGATGATCGCCATCCCCCCGCTATTGGTGTTGGGCAGCCCGGGCACCCTGTTACTGCGGGCCACCCCTCACCGCGGACCTGGCAGGGCGGTGCTGCGACTGGCCCAAGCCGGCCTGCGCTCCCGGCTGGGCCGGATCGCCCTTCACCCGGGATTCACCATCCCGCTGTTCCTGATCACGTACTACGGGATCTACCTCAGTGGGCTGGACGACCGACTATTGCCCACCTGGTACGGCCACACGGGCCTGGAACTGCTGTTCTTGGCCTCGGGGGTCCTGTTCACCATCCCGCTGCTATCCAGCGACCCCTTGCCAGCCAGGCAGGGCTTTGGCGGCCGCATGTTCGATGTGGCCATCGAGATGCCGCTGCACGCCTTCTTCGGGGTGGTCCTGATGATGGCCACCACCCCGATCGTGGAGTTCTTCGCCACGCCCCCGGCCAGCTGGGGCCTCGATCCGATGGAGGACCAGCAGATCGCCGGTGGCCTGGCCTGGGCCTACGGCGAACTGCCCACCGTGCTGATCCTGGTCTTCATCGCCCACCAGTGGTTCCGCGCGGACACCCGCCAAGCCCGCCGTGCCGATGCCGAAGCCGACCTCAACGGCACCCCGGAGCTTGATGCGTACAACGCCTACCTCGAACAACTCGCCGCCGGAACACCTCCGGGCCCATCGCGGTAAAGCCCTTCTCCGGCCTGGACTATCCGCCGGCCCGCCCTTCGACTCGTGATCGCTCATGCTTTCCGACTCTGGCGCGATCCGTTGGTACGCTAAGGGCGTTTTCTACAGGAGGTAGAAGTTGTTGCGACGACAGGCCGTGCGGCCACTTGGCCCCATCCTGGCCTTCCTGGCAGTGCTGATGCTGGTCCTGCTGGCCCCCCTTTCCCCGGCCTCGGCTCATGATGCTGTGACGGGAACGAATCCTGACGACGGGCAGAATCTGGAGACGGTCCCGGAGGCCATCGACATCGTCTTCACCGATACCCCGCTGTCTCTGGGCTCACAGATCCTGGTCGAGGACGACCAGGGCGAGAACTGGGCTGCCGGGGAAGTGGAGATCTCCGGCAATACGGCTTCTCAGGCACTCAAGCCCGACACCCCCGCCGGTGAGTACACCGTGACCTGGCGTGTGGTGTCCTCGGACTCCCACCCGATCGAAGGCACGTTCAGCTTCACTGCGGCCGGGGCCGCCGCCGACCCATCCTCAACCCCCAGCACGCCGGCCTCGAGCCAGTCGCCGCCTGCCGCCACCACAACCGAGCCCACGACGGCCCCGATGACCGACACGGCGGCACCGGCCTCCGAGGATGCCGGACCGGGCTTCCCGATCGGCTTCGTCATTGCGCTGGGCGTGCTGCTTCTCGCTCTGGCGGTCGTCGTCGTGACTGTCCTGGCCCGTCGAGGTCGAACGGACGGCCCGGGGTCCAGTGAATGACTACCGACACGCCGGCCGGGGTTTCCATGGGTCAACCGTCGAGCGCTGATCATCCGGAATCCGCAGCCCAGCAACGCCGATCGGGACGGGCCTGGATCTGGCTGGTGGCGGCCTTTGTCCTCGCCACGGCCGTCGTCGCCGCCAGCGCCGCGTTTTCCGGGGCCGTCGCCGAACGCGAGACCCTGGACCCGGGCGCCTTCGCCCGGTGGGCCCTGCCGATCGTTCTGACCGTCCATCATCTCGCGGTCGCAGTGGTGGCCGGCTGCCTACTCTTCGCGGTCGCCCTCCTGCCGCCCTGGCGTGACCGGGCAGCAGGCGCTGCCGGTGACCGAGAACAGCGGCAGGATCCCCATCCAGCCTTCACCCGCGCCATGGCCACTGCCTCCGCCGTCTCGATTGTCTGGGTATTTTCTGCGGTGGCCGTCTTCGTGCTGACCTATGCCAATCTCTCCGGGCAGCCGGTGTCCGGCAGCGAGGCGTTCGCCCGCGAGCTGGTCTACTTCGGCACCGACCTGCTCGTCGGCCAGGCTTGGGCCACCGTCGTAGCGATCGCCTTCACCGTCTGTACCCTGACCTTTCTGGTCCGGTCTCCAGTCGCCTTGGTCGCCACCACCTTTCTCGCCCTATCCACGGCCATCCCGATCTCCCTGGTCGGGCACGCAGCCGGCAGCGACGACCACTTTGCCGGCGTCGGCGCCCTGGTTGTGCACTGGCTCGGCGTCCTGGTCTGGGTGGGTGGCGTGGCCGCCCTCGTGGTCGTGGTCCCGGCATTGACCGGTTCCCAGGCCGGGGCCAACACCTCCGGTGGTGTCCCGCTGGCCAGGACGGTGTTGGAACGCTTCTCGACGCTGGCAGGTGTGGCGTTCTTCCTCGTCTTCGCCTCCGGGGTGGTCAACTCCGTGTTGCGCCTGGGGGACTGGGAGGGGCTGTTTACCCGGTACGGCCAACTGATCCTGATCAAAGCCGCCGCGACCCTGCTGCTGGGAGCCATCGGCCTAGCCCACCGCCGATGGGCCATCGGACGGCTCGAGACCGTCTCGGCCGGCCGGACGGCCTGGCGACTGGTCATCGTCGAGCTGGGCATCATGGCCAGCATCATCGGAGTGACCGCGGCCCTGGGCCGGACCGCACCACCGGTGCCCCAGGAGATCGAACCGGCGATCACCCCGGCCGAGGTCCTCACCGGCTACCTGCTGCCCCCCGAACTGAGCTGGGACCGGTGGCTCACCGAGTGGCGCTGGGACTGGCTCTGGGTGGCCTTCGTTGCCGTCGCTGCCGCCGTCTACCTCCTCGGCGTGCGCAAGGCCCAGGTCTGGCCGTGGCAACGAACCGCCAGCTGGATGACGGGACTGGCCGTGCTGCTCTACGTCACCTGCTCGGCACCAACCATCTACGGCATGGTCCTCTTCAGCGCCCACTCCCTCATGCTGCTGGCCCTGGCCGTTCTCGTCCCGCTGCTGCTGGTCCTCGGTGCGCCCCTGCAGCTGATGGCCCGCACGGTCGCCCGTCGCACCGACGGCATCCGGGGCGCCCGCGAATGGGTGGACGTCGTACGCCCAGCGCTGTCATACCCGGCCCTCAATGCCGTCGTGCTGGCTGCCTCGCTCGGGCTGGTCTACTACACCCCACTCTTCCGCCTGGTGCTGGAATACTGGATCGTCCACCAAGTCGCGAACCTGTACTTCCTCGCCGTGGGATTCTGCTTCATGACCTCGGTGATCGCACCCTCCAGCGGGCGTCCGATACCGCGAACCGCTCAGATCCGCACCGCAGCGATCCTGGCCGGTGCGCTGTTGCTCTGGGCCATCGTGCTGGCCGCCGGAGTCCTCCCGGTGCTGGAGCCCGACTGGTTCGTCAACATGGCACGCACGTGGGGGCCACCGGTCACCCTGGACCAGCAACTGGCCGGAATCTCGGTGCTGGTGGCTGGGTTCGCCCCGATGGCTTTCCTGCTGACCGCATTGATCCTGTATCGGGCCCCACGCCATGAAAGCGCACCCAGCTCGACCTCTTGAAGCGACCCGGGTGCATACCGGTCCTGCATCACCATTACAGCGAGAGGTGGCCTTCCCGGTTCTTCCATGGGACCAGCATCCGAAAGCCCCAGAGGTCTGTCGGTTCGGCACGACGATTCCAAGTAACGCCGTACGGGGATATCATCGTCGTATGACGATTTATCCTCTGCATGCCGAGTCTGCGGGCTTGAAGGACCGTGGTGCCTATGCGGCGTTGTTCCACGCCCTGTCTGAGCCGACCCGTCTGGCACTGTTGGAGCACCTGGCCACCGGTGAGCACCGGGTGCGGGACCTCGTGGACCACATGCATCTGGCTCAGTCCACGGTGAGTAAGCACCTGGCCTGCCTGCGGGACTGCGGGTTGGTCACGGTACGCGCAGAGGGGCGGTCCTCGTGGTTCCGCCTGGCCGATCCGGGCCGGCTGGCCGAACTCATGGCGATTGCGGACGAGCTGCTCAGCGCCTCAGGTGTCGCACTATCGCTGCGCGACCATCACGATCACGATGAACTGGCCGCCGGGGAGGGCTGATGGGCGCCGGACACAATCATGGCCAGGTGCCGCAGCGAGCCGACCGGGGGATGCGCCGCCGGCTGCTCGTCGCTTTCGGCCTGACTGCGGTCATCGTGGTGGCCCAGGCCGTCGGCAGCGTGGTCACCGGCAGCCTGGCCCTCCTGACCGACACCGCCCATGCCGTGGGCGACGCCTCCGGGCTGCTGGTGGCCGTCATCGCCGCGACCATGATGCTGCGCCCAGCGAACAGCAACCGGACATGGGGATTCGCCCGGATCGAGGTCGTCGCCGCTCTCGGTCAGGCAGCTTTGCTGCTCGTGGTTGGCACCTATGCCGCCGTCGAAGGCATCCGCCGGCTCTTCGAACCCCAGGAGGTGCCCGGCACCGAACTGCTGGTCTTCGGCATCGTTGGGCTAGTCGCCAACATCGCCGCCATCGCGGTGCTGGCAACCAGCCGGGGTGCGAACTTCAACATGCGCGCCGCGTTCCTAGAGGTCTTCAACGACGCCCTTGGGTCGTTGGGGGTGATCATCGCTGCCATCGTCATCAACACCACCGGATTCCAACAGGCCGACACCATCGCTGCCCTGTTCATCGCCGCCCTGATCGTTCCCCGCGCCTTCATGCTTCTGCGAGAGACCGTGCGGGTGCTCATGGAGTTCACCCCCAAGGGGGTGGACCTGGACGAGGTTCGGACCCACATCCTGGAACTGGACCACGTCCGCGAGGTCCACGATCTGCACGCTTCAATGATCGGCACCGGCCAGCCAGTCATCACTGCCCACGTCGTCGTCGATGACCGGTGTTTCGAATCCGGACATGCCCCGCAGGTCCTGGAAACGATGCAGGCCTGTTTGCGGGAACACTTCCCAGTCTCTTTCGACCACGCCACCATCCAGCTCGAGACCGCCGAGCTGCGAGGACGGGAATCGGGCGCAGTCCAACATGCCTGAAACGAAATAATTACCCCCACGGGGTTCTCACCGACGCGACAATAAGCAGTCGATAATAGTCCGACGCTGACGTCCGCGACAGGCGAATCCGAGTCAAGGCCGGTGGGGTTCCTCGCCTGCTCGGAACACCACAGGCGGGCGGCCGCAAGCGGCCGGCTGTTTTGTCCTGGTCCGCCGGAACGGCGTCGACCAGGACGCCGGCCCTGACGGGCCGGATCTTCTTCGTTTTTTGCTGCTGTCCTTCGGATGATGCGCCCCGGCTCCACCGGCACAAGCCCCTCCTGCGTCGGGGCCGGTTCCCCCGGAAACTTCCGGTCGGCGCTCCCTCGTTCCTCGGTCGCTTCTTTCCTCCCGGAACTTTCCTCCTCCACCGCCCTACGGGTTGATGCCGGCTCCGTCCGGGGCAGCTCACTGCGTTTCGCCAGCAGGCAAAAAAATACGGGGGAACGACGAAGCGCGGGGCTGGCACCGCGACCCCCTTCACCTATCCGTGGAGGAAGAAATGACCACCTTTACCGCTACCACCATCGCTGATGTTCTCGACTACGCCGCCGGAGTTCTCGGCCTACGGCCCACCCATTCGCTGGTCGTGCTGCCGATGCAGGACAACGCCTTGGGCCCGGTGCTCCGCACCGATGCCCCCGGCACTGACGTTCCGGCGCAGACCGTGGCGGACTCGATCATCGAGAACCTGTCTCACGCCCTCGCAGATGGCGCGCTGTTTATCGGGTTCGACGCGGACCCGGCCGTGGTCCAGGCCGTGGCCGAGGCCATGACCAAGCGCGGCCTGCCAATCCACGAAACGATCCACGTGGCTGGCAACCACTACACCGCGTTCCACGGGACCGAGGGGGAATGGAACCCCGGACAGACCGCGATCGGCCTGGAAACCGCCTACAACCGGGACGAACGCGACCAGATCCCCGAGTTGCCCACCCCTGCAGGGTTGGCGGCAGAGCCCGCACTGACCGAGCGGGCCCGGCTGGTGCGCACGGACCATGCGGAAGCCATGACCGAAGTCCGGGGCCTGTGGGCTACCGTCCTGGCCGGAGCCGAGCCGACCCCCGCCCAGATCCGCACCTTGCGGGCCGCGTTCAGCCTCTACGAGTCCCGGGACCGCCTGCACGCAGACACCTACGGGGCCGGAGACGGGCCCGGGTGGGAAGCGATCTTCACCGGCGACCCGGGCGAGCCGGTGGTATGGGGGAAGGTCGAAGCCGGAGAGGCCGCCCTGCGCCTGCTGGTCACGCACGCCGACACCGTTGAGGCCGCACACCTGTTGGCCCTGCTGGCACACATCTACTGGATGCAGGGACGCGGCACCGCCGCCGGACGAACCGCAGATCGAGCCTGCGAATCCGACGCAGACAACACGTTCGCCCGACTGATCTCCCACCTGACGAACGCCGGAAAGCTGGCCCCGGTCGCCCGCGACCGAGACCGGGCATGGTCCACGAACCGGCCCCAGTGATCCCAACCCGGTAACCCGGGGGCGGGGTTATCCACAGGATGACCCCGTCCCCGGGCGCGACCACCGGGAACCTGCCTACGCTGGGAACAGCCCAACAGCAGGAGCACTAGCAGGGACCCCCCGCCCTCCCGGCGGGACTCCCTGCCAAGCGCCACCCACACCAGGAGCCCCCATGAGCGCCACCCCCCACACCATGGCAGGCATGGCCGCCGCCCGCGTCAGCGAGCTGCCCCTGGCGGCCATCACGATCTACCGTGCCGAACTGCGCGAGGCCCGACGCCCCTCCGGGGCACGGGCACGCACCGGCCTAGCGCTACGCCTGGAAGCAACGATCGCAACTCTCTTGGCCGCCGGCTACGCCGCCGCCCACGACCAACCCTGGGCGGCCGTTCCCCTCGGGCTCATCAACCTCGCGATAGTGGCTGGCCCCTTGGCGATCACCGCCCTACCAGACTGGATCGCGTGGACTGACAGTAACGGTCACGCCGTGACGATCACCGACCCCAACGCCAAGCCCATCGGGTACTGGAGTCTCGCTCCAGACCCGAGCGCAACCGGGAGCCAAGTCGAGGCGCACCTAACGGCCATGCTCGAGGGAACGTCACCCGCCGCCGCGACACGGGTGGATCTATTTACCGCCGAGCGGCACACCGCCCCACCATGGGATACCCGCCACCACACGAACTAAACTCAACCCTCCGTACCCCTCCACGGGTACCGGCCCCACAAGGGCCACCACCGGCCCCGGGTTTCGTCGCCCGGGGCCGGCCATGCGATAGACCCGGTGACACTGCGGCCACTCCTTGCAAGACACAGCAGCCACCACGGGGGAGCGCCCCCGGAGTTCCTCGAAGCCGGGGCCTAGGATTCCTCGTCAGGTAACGCGTCCAGAGCGGCGATGAGCTGGTCCTCCGCAGGGACCAGATTCCGGTCGGCCGCCGGCAGTTGATCGTAGGTGTAGGCGGAAACCGCCAGTGGTGACGTTGACCGACCCAAGGCGTATCGGACGGTGTGGTCGTTCTTGCTGCCGCAAATCAGGATCCCCACCGTGGGCGCGTGAGCCTCGCGCTTGAGCAGGTCATCAACCAGGGCGACGTAGAAGTTCAGCTTGCCGGCATACTCCGGTTGGAACTTGCCAGTCTTGAGCTCGATGACGAAGCAACGCAGCTGCTCGACGTGGAAGAACAACAGGTCGATGTAGAAGTCATCTCCGTCCACCTCGAGGTGCACCTGACGCCCCACGAAAGCGAAGCCGTGCCCCAGCTCCCACAACGTCTCGGCGATCCGGTCCATCAGGGCCTGCTCCAGATCACGCTCTGCAACAGCTCCGGACAAGCCCAAGAACTCAAAGGAATACGGGTCCTTGGCGACCTGCTGCGCCAACTCGGAATCCGGGGCCGCCAGATGGGTGCCGAAGTTCGACGGGGCGGTGCCGGAACGCTCCAGGGACCGGTTCATGATCATGTTCATCAACACATTCCGCGACCACCCATGCTCCACGGCCGCGGCAGCATAACGGTCCCGCGCCGACACGGCATCGAGCTTATCCAGCAGGACGCGGACGTGGCCCCACGGCAAATGTCCCACAGGCTGTGGGACATTTGGGTCCCAGTCCGGCCACGCCGCGGCGAAAGCCCGCATGTAGAACAGGTTGCTGCGGGAGAAACCCGTCATCTGGGGGAACTCAGCCCGCAGATCCTGGGCCAACCGGCCAATGACCCCGCTACCCCAGCCCTGGTGTTGTTGCCGGGTCAGGCTGTCCCGCCCGATCCTCCAGTAGAGCCCGAGCAGGTCCGTGTTGACCCGACGCAAAGTTTGTAGACGGGCGCCCCGGACGTGCTACTTCAGCCAGGCTAGAAAGGCCGGGTAATCATCGGGCAGGGCGAGCTCAGCGGGATCAGTCACGGACCGCATCCTATCGACGAAGGCCAGTGCCTAACCGTTGAGCTCCCGCGTAGTGCGATCAACATTTGGAACGCCACGAACAGTCAACAACCTGGACCGCTGCCGCCCACTAGAGGACTGTGGCGATCCCTCTCGAAAGAACGGCCGCTACAGTCCTCCAATGGTCAGCACCAGACAGAAGATGGTCAGGAGAGCAAAAGCTCGAACGCAAATGGACCGAGAAGAAAGATACTCGCCCCAGTCCACGTGACCCATCGGGGGAGAGGTAGGCGCCGGGCCAACATCAGATTGACCCACATGAAGACGGGCACAAGAATCAGCAGCCATGCTGCGCCGATACTCAACCCCAGACCCGGGGAATCCAACTGGCGATAACCGATAGGACCGAAATAGTGAAGCAGGGCGAGATAGGCCATCCCCAACGGAACATAACTCACCAGCCCGAACATCAGTGAATCGCCCTGGGTTTCTTGGAGACTCCTGACCTTGGAAACGAGGATGGGGTTATGCCGAAGGACATCTCGCAGGATCAGCCGACCACGCGTCGGTACAGCGCGGAGGAGAAGGCCGCGGCGGTACGCATGGTCCGTACCCTGCGCGCTGAGCTGGGTACCACTCAGGGCACCGTGAAGCGGGTGGCTGAACAGCTCGGTTACGGGACGGAGTCGGTGCGGACCTGGGTCAAGCAGGCCGACGTCGATGACGGCCACACTCCGGGCGTCACCACCGATGAGGCCGCGAGAATGCTGGCTTTGGAGCAGGAGAATCGCGAGTTGCGCCGCGCCAACGAAATTCTCAAGAGGGCTGCTTCTTTCTTCGGGGCGGAGCTCGACCGCCAACACAAGAGATAGTCGCCTTCATCGACGCCAACCGGCACGAGTTCTTCGATGGCCACAAGCTCGGAGTCGAGCCCATCTGCACCGCCCTGCGCCAAGCAGGAGTGCAGGTGGCTCCGAGCACGTACTACTCCGCGAAGTCCCGTGCACCCTCCGTGCGATCGAAACGGGATGCGGTGATGGCCCCGATCGTGCGGCAGCTGTGGGAGGAGAACTACCGGGTCTACGGGGCTCGGAAGATCTGGAAGGCCGCCCAGCGCGCCGGCCACCAGATCGGACGGGACCAGGTGGCCCGTCTCATGAGTGCCGAGGGAATCGAAGGAGTGCGACGAACCAAGAGGGTACGGACCACCCGCCCGGATCCTGAAGCGCCCCGTCACCCTGACCTGGTGGGCCGACAGTTCACCGCCGAGACGCCAAACCAGCTGTGGGTCACCGACCTGACCTATGTGCCGACCTGGGCCGGCGTCGCCTACGTGTGCTTCATCATCGACGCCTGCTCGCGCGCGATTGTCGGCTGGCGGGTCGCCTCGCACATGCGGACCTCCATGGTCCTGGATGCAATCGAGATGGCCCGCTGGTCCCGCGGCACCACACTGACCGGCTTGCGCTGCCATAGCGATGCAGGATCGCAATTCACATCGATTCGCTACGGGGAGCGGCTGGCCGAGATCGGGGCGGTGCCCTCGATCGGCACCGTCGGCGACAGCTACGATTGTCAGTCTGTTTCTGCCGCGTCCCGCAAGGATGAGGTAGTCCTGGCCGGAGTGTTCTGACCCTTGCTTACGATTGGCCCGTAGGGTGCCTTGGCGTTGATCTGTCGAGCCTCCGGCCGGGCGCAGTACCGCTGCCGCCGGATCGGGCGTGACCTGATAGGAGCCTGGAGCCTCGTCAAAGCGTCCCCATGACAGTCCTGTCCACCCGCCGGCGACAGCGTGAGACCACGCTAACCGGTGAAGGAGACAGCACCCCATGGAACAGATCGAGCCCGCCCGTTCCGGGCACGTCGTGATCGGCGTCGATACCCACAAGCACATTCATGTCGCCGCGGTGATGGACTCGATCGGCGGGGTCCTGGCGACCCTCACGATCGCGACCGACACTGCGGGGTTCAAGCAGTTGCTCGAGTGGGCGTCGTCATTCGGGAAGATCATCGCGTTCGGAATCGAAGGCACCGGCTCCTATGGTGCCGGGCTGACCTCGTTCGTCCGCCGGAACGGACACAAGGTCGTCGAGGTCTCCCGGCCCGATCGGCGGCTGCGCCGGCTGAACGGGAAGTCCGACACGCTCGACGCGGAGAACGCCGCCAGGGCAGTACTTGCCGGGTTCGCGACTGCGGTCCCGAAGACCGCTGACGGGGTGGTGGAGATGATCCGGCAGCTGAAAGTCGCCCACGATACCGCGGTGAAAGACCGCACCGGGGCGATGGTGACGCTCAAGGCGCTGCTCGTCCACTCGGACGAAGAGCTACGGCGCGAGACGGCACGGAAAACGCAGAAGATGATCGCCCGTCACTGCGCCGCGCTCCGCCCACGCGGATTAGAGACGCCAGAGGACGCGAACCGGCACGCACTCCGATCGATCGCCAGACGCTGGATTGCCTTGAACGAGGAGATCAAAGACCTTGAAGCGCAGATCGAGCAACTCGTCGCCCAACGCGCCCCGCACCTGCTGGACGAGTTCGGCATCGGCGTCGATACCGCCGCAGAGATCCTCATCGTCGCCGGGGACAATCCTGAACGGATCCGCAGCGAAGCCGCATTCGCGAAGCTCGCCGGGATCAGCCCCGTGCCGGCAGGTTCCGGGATGACCAGCGGGAAGCACCGCATCAATCACGGCGGGCACCGTCAACTCAATGCCGCGATCTACAGAACCGTGATCGTCAGGATGAGATTCCACGAGCCAACAATCGCCTACGTCACCCGCCGCACAGCCGAGGGCAAAAGCAAACGCGACATCATCCGCTGCCTGAAACGCTACGTGATTCGAGAGGTCTACCACCTCGTCAAAACCGACCCAAGAACGGGCGAAATCGCGAGTTGACAACTATAGGAGCATCAACGCCCTGGCCGAGACCGTGAATGGCTACTACAAGGCCGAACTGATCCGCGGGCCCGCCCGCGAAGGGCGCCCGTGGAAGACCGTCGAGGACGTCGAGCTCGCCACCCTCAGCTGGGTCCACTGGCACAACCAGACCCGCCTGCACGGCTACCTGAATGACGTGCCGCCAACAGAGTTCGAGGAAACGTTCTACGCTACGAAGCGGACCGACCAGACCTTGGTCGGAATCCAATAGAACGAGTCTCCATCAGACCCAGGGCGATTCACAGGTTCGCTGCGACCCACACGAGCGGTGCCCACAACCATGACTGCCACCAAGATGTTCTCAGCGATCCACTAGGTGTTGCTGGGCTTTGATCAGCCATGGTATCTACCTTGCTTTCCGCCTCGACACGTTGGCCAGCTCGCACTCGAGGCATGCCGCACATTCGACACCGGAGAACTGAAAGCTGTACTGCGTGGCTACCAAGCCGGCTACAACGCCAGGGCCAGCGAACTCGGGGACTACGTCGTCCGCTGGATCGAAATCAAATACGGCATCAACGGGGCTGCCGAAGAGGAAGCCCGGATCATCCTGGCCGCGCTATAGACCCCATTGATTGCCAGCATCTCACTGTTAAGATCCAGTCACGCCTTGGTCGTTGCACTCAACTATCGGGAATCGCGCATCAACGACTTTCAGGATTTCTGCAGTGAGTTCGCCTTCAGCTTCGCTCATGTCGCCGTAGCGTACATGTGTGCCATCAAGAGTGGCAGGTATATTCAAGGCATCAAGGATTTGCCAAAACCTACGCATGTACGCTTCGGGAGTTATGGAGTTTTCGACGTCATCAGAGGGTATCTGTAAAGTGACGCGTTTGTATTGTTCCGCCATGGCGCATCCCTCTTTGTGCGGTGTCAATGGACTACGGAGTATCTCGAAGCATGGGGCCCGCATCGCTGCAATAATCCGAGACGGTGGCGATATTTCCATTTGGCGTCGATATTTTCCAGTTGCCTTTGTACTTCCCTGGCGCAGTCTTGAGGTAGTAGTTCCCTGTGCTGTACTGCGTGTCCTGCGGAAGGCCGTTCAACGTCAGGCTAATGGTGCCGGGGGTTGTCATGTATCCGGTCACGATGATTCTCTGATTGGTCGAGGGGCAGGTCAGGGAGCCGGACGCGGACTTGACGGCCGCAGTAGCGGGCGGTGCCCAGAAAAGTAGCGCGAGGATGGTGAATAGAGGAATAAGCGCTTTGCGAAGGGGTGTCATTCTTGTCTCTCCAAGGTGCGTAATGAGTCCCAGGCTGTGTTTGTTTGCGAGTGAGAGTAACCACCTGGTGGTTATCTGGATATTTCCAGTAAGTGAGCTGGATCTCAAGGCCTGACGGACAAGTCCGCCGGCGCAGCGCATGAGCAAAAGGGCCCAGCATGACCCCGAGGTCCCCGGCCAGCTCACCAGCCTCATCAACGTCACCGCCCGAGCCGTTCAGTCCGTTCGAGAACTGCACAGCTGCCCGTGAGGCTGGCGCGGCCCCGGTCCACGCCGATTCGCTTGGGTATGCGCCCCATCTGGATGGCATTGGTGATGGAGTCGGCTGCGAGTAGTGACCGCCCAGGAAGGGTCGCGATTCGATTCAAGCCCAACCCACCATCTAAATGATTCGCGATAAACGATCGATAGACGGGAGTCCCGGCACCGCAGCGATTCCCGCTTCAGCCCATCCCGTCATCCGCGAGTTCTCAGCCCGTGAAATTCCTGAATAACGGGTATCAGTCAGGTTGGCCGCATCAAAGGGTGCCTCTTGGAGTTTTTGGGAGTGACGCGTGGCTCCATTGTGGCGGTGTCAGTTTCAGAAGTCGACGGCACTGATATCAGAAGTGGCCTTCACGGATCGCCATGGTGACGTCGGAGGTGTTCCGTAGGGGGATCCTCATGCGGGTGCTCAACCGGGTCGATGGAGTGATCATCGCGATTCGGGTTGTGATCCGTAGACTCCTACTTATGGACCTTCTAGACCTGGGGCGGATCATTGTCGGGTTGGTGCTGCTGGTGCTGGGCGGGGAGGTACTGGTGCGAGGGGCCTCCGCCCTGGCTCGTCGAGCGGGGGTTTCCTCCCTGGTGGTCGGGCTCACCGTGGTCTCGGCGGCCACGTCGGCGCCCGAGCTTTCGGTGAGTATCGGTGCGGTCCTGCGCGACGAACCCGGACTGGCGGTGGGCAATGTGGTCGGCAGCAACATTGCTAACGTCTTGCTCATTCTCGGCCTCTCCGCTCTAGTTCTGCCGCTGGCCGCGACACAACGGTTGGTGCGCTTTGATCTCCCCCTGATGCTTTCTCTGTCCGCGGCGCTGCTGCTGGTCTGCCTCGACGGGGTGATCAGCGCGGTAGACGGGCTAATCCTGTTCGGTGCCGTGGTCGCTCACACCGTGCTGACCGTCACCATCGGCCGCAGAAGGACACAGTCCAAGGCCCCTGTTATGCAGCTGGCTGAGGGTTCCCCGGGTATCGGCACCTCCGCCCAGGCCCAGAAACTGCCTGTGGCCTCGAGCGGAAAGTCGATTCTGCTCGTGGTGTTCGGAGTTGCTCTCCTGGTAACCGGGGCCACGCTCCTCGTCGAGGGCGCGGTGAACACCGCCACCACGCTCGGGGTGAGCAGCCTAGTGGTCGGTTTAACCGTCGTGGCCATCGGCACATCTCTGCCTGAGCTGGCGACTTCCCTCATCGCCGTGCGCCGTGGCGAACGTGACTTGGCGATTGGCAACGTGGTCGGCAGCAACATCTTCAACATCGGAGTCGTGCTCGGGTTGCCAGCCATGATCTCCCTCGAGGGCATTCCCGTATCCAGCGCCGCCCTGGCCTTCGATATCCCGGTAATGTTGGCGGCCGCGATCGCCTTGCTGCCCGTAGCCTTCACCGGCTTCACGGTGGCGCGATGGGAAGGCGCCCTGTTCGTAGCCCTGTATCTGGTTTACCTCGGGTATCTCATCCTGGCTGCCACCGCACACGACGCACTGGAAGGATTTACCGCCGTGATGGCATGGTTTGTCCTCCCATTGATCACAGTGACGCTGATCGCCTTCACCGCATACGAAATCGGGCTGCGTAAGGGCCGACAAAGCAGCGGCACAACCCCCCGTCCGTCCTGACCACGAGCCGCTGACTAGATCAACCCGGGCCTGTCAATACCGCGCGCCCCCCCCCAGGCACCAGATAGTCGCCCCCCCCGATCAGTGCCAGACCCAGTGTCTAGTGGCCACCTGCATGGACACCCGGCCTGTAATTCAGATGACGTCACGAGGTGGCCTGAGTATTGGATCAGAGGAATCAACTCTGCAAGCCTCCCCAGCACACTGGCCGGCCATCACCTGCACCCCAACACCGTCATAGAGCGGCTGCGCGACCTGGGCGTCAACCCCTCAGCGCCCGCCACCGAGCCATCGGTGAGCTCGTCCTCGAATGCCCGCCCTCGCTCGTTGCCGAGGTCCTCGGCTACAGCACGCAGGTGGCTTTCCTCCACGCGAGCAAGGCTGCTGAGCCATGGGCCCGATGTGCCGGCCGATCCGTCAGGTCGCCCTGAGCGTCCCGAAAGACGATCATCCAGCGGACATGCCTGAGCCCATGGTCGGAGCCGCCACCACAGATGACCGCCATTTATCCCCGAAATTCACAGGCTTGTTGATTGCCTTTCGCTGGAGTTGGTCAGGCGCATCCGGACAGGGCGGCACCGAGGTAGGGCAGGTACACGATCGTGGCCAGTAGGACGAGCGTGGCCAGGTAGGAGGTGGTCGTGAGCGCGGCGAGCAATCCGGCCGGTCCGGTGTGCGGTTGCACGAGATGGCGGATCCGGTCGGGACCGAGGGCGTGCAAGGCTCCGTCGAGGGGTGCCTCATGCCCAGCGTGGTGGGCGTGCTCGCCGAGGGTGAGCAGGGCGCTGGCCAGGGCGGGGGTTCCGACGCGGCGGCGGGCGGCGTCGTCGGCGGCGATCTCGAGGTAGTGCCCGAGCGCGTCCTCGACGGCGGCCATTATTGGCAGCCAGCGCAGGGGCCGGCAGATGCTGGCCACGGTGGTGGTGATCAGGTGGTGGCGCTGATACAGGTGGGCATGTTCGTGGGCCAGGACTGCGGCGAGTTCATCGCGGGTCAGGGCTCGTAACGCCCCCTTGGAGATGAAGATTCCGCCGTGGCGCCGCGGGAGTGTCAGGGCGAACGGTCGGGAGTCGTCGATGATGAGCACGCTGTGACCGAGGATCTGTCGGGGCTCGGCCCAGACTCGCAGCCGGTGCGCGGTGCGCGTGGTCGCCCGGCGTTGCCGGTGGGCCTCGGCGCCGACCATGATGGCAAGGCCGGCAGCACCCAGTGCAGACAGGGCCAGCAACACCGCAGCGGGAATCCCGGTGTCGATGGTTGCGGTGGGGAACGGGTTGGCGGCGGCGAGGCAGCGCTGGCAGACGTCGGCGGCGCTGCCGGGTAAGAGCACCGGGCCGGAGGTGATCCACGCCAGCAGTGGCCCGAGGGCGAGGGCGGTGATGACCCAGCTGACAACGCTGCCGGTGAGTAGCGCCGCGGAGGTCCGGGGTGCGCGGACCAGTGCGGGAGCAGCCCGTCTGAGCACCCACGGGCCGGCCAGCGCCGAGACGGTCAGTGCGAGGACCAGCATTACGGTGAGACTCTCCGCGATCACCGCCCCCCTCCGTCCGCTCCATCCGTGCGCGCACGCAGGTAGTTGCGCAGCAGGTCGAGGTCGGTGGGAGGGATCGTGTCGATGAAGTGCAGCATGGACGCGGTACGGTCGCGGCTGGATTCCAGGGCGTGCCTCATCACGGAGGCGACATGCTCCTCCCTGGGGATCCTCGCCTCGTAGCGCGTGGAGTGGCCCTGCCGCAGGGCGGTGACCAGCTTCTTGCCGTCGAGGTTGCGGAGCACGGTGGCGATCGTGGTGTAGGCCGGGTCGTGAGACAGCCGGTTGATGATGTCCCTGATGGTGCCGGGACCGTGATCCCAGAGCGCGTCCATCACTTGTGCTTCCAGGGCACCCAGGCGGGGTGGTTCTGCTGCGAGTCCAGGCGTGGTCATCGGGCGGTCTCCATCCTCGGGGTAGGGACTGGGCAGGCGAACTGTCCGCGGAGTCGGCCCAGCAGGGCGATGCCGGTCAGCAGCAGGGCGCCGAGGGCGAGGTACGGCTGGATGGGGGCGAACCAGGTGATGGCCCCGGAGTAGCCCAGCGCTAGCAGGGCAAGCTTGTTGCACACCGGGCATCCCACGGCGAACCATGCCAGCAGGCCCCCGGCGACACCGAGCCGGCTCGTGCGCTGTTCCGCAGCATCACTGCCGTCCTCCACCCTAACGCGGCTCGTCGGGGCGGCCGCGCCGGCGGTGTCGACGCGCCCGCGCACGTAGGTGGCCACGAGCATCCCGGACAGTACGGAGGTGAGGACCCATACCGGGTAGTTCCACCACACCGGGGGGATCTCGCGGGTGAAGAACGTGTTGGGGATCAATACCGTCGCCAGCCCCAGCACCAGGCCGAACACCAGTGCCGCTGCTGTCGCGACCAGCACCTGGCGCCCCGTCCATGATCGGAGCGCCTGAACGGCCTCGGTGATGGACCGGGTCGCGAATGTCGGTTGGCGCGGTGCAGTCCTCATGGCTCCATCCTGCCCGAGGATGACTATGAATCATAGTCGACTATGTAAGATAGTCGATCGTGGCATCAAAGCGTCAGCGAGGAAAGGGCCCCGAGGCATGAACGCACAGAACGGTTCAACGAAGAAGAGAGCCTGGATGGTGCCCGCCGTCCTGGTGGCCGTCGCGGTCCTCCTGGTCGGGACAGTGATGATGTCCGCCCTGGGCGGTTCAGGCTCCGACGGCGCTGCTGCACCATCGACACCGGTGGAGTCGGCGCCGACACAGGTCGAGGGACCGCCGGATCTATCCGAGGCCGAACGCCACGACCCCGACGACCTGCTCGCAGCCGGCCCGGTGGAAGCGCCGGTGACGCTCGTGGTCTTCTCTGACTACCAGTGCCCGTTCTGTGCGCGCTGGAGCGAGGAGACCCTTCCGCTGATGATGGAGCACGTTCAGGCCGGTGACCTGCGCATCGAATGGCGGGACGTCAATGTGTTTGGTCCGGCCTCGGAGCGGGCCGCCCGCGCCTCCTATGCGGCCGCACTGCAGGGGGCGTTCTGGGAGTACCACGACGCCCTGTTCCAGGACGGGCAGAAGCGGTCCGAGGGGCAGCTGAGCGAGGAGGCGCTGACCGCCCTGGCCGAGGAACTCGGGTTGGATCCCGACCAGTTCGCCGAGGACATGGACTCGGCTCAGACGGCCGAGCAGATCGCCACCAATGAACAGCTGGGGCTGGGGCTGGGCGCCTACTCGACCCCGACGTTTGTGCTGGGAGGCCAACCCATCGTCGGCGCCCAGCCCTCGCAGGTGTTCCAGGACGCCTTCGACCAGGCCCTGACCGGATCGGAGTGAGTCCGTATGGATATTGGATTGCTCAGCGCCTTCCTGGGCGGGGTCCTGGCCCTGCTCAGCCCGTGCGCGGCCCTGTTGATGCCCGCGTTCTTCGCCTCCACCGTCGGGGCCGGGCCCCGGTTGCTCGCCCATGGGGCGGTCTTCTACGTCGGATTGTTGCTCGTGCTGGTGCCCCTGGGCGTGGGCGCGGGGGCCATTGGGACTCTTTTCGCCACGCACCGCGAGGTGATCGTGCTCAGTGCCTCGGTGCTGCTGGTGGTGCTGGGCGTAGTGCAGTTGCTCGGGTTCGGGTTCGACCCGGCCCGGCTGTTGCCCGGCGCGGCCCATCTGCAAGAGCGGGCGACCACGGCCACCGGATGGGCCAAGACGCTGCTGCTGGGCGCCGCCAGCGGGGTTGCTGGCTTCTGCGCCGGCCCGATCCTTGGCGCCGTGCTCACTCTGGCCGCCGCCCGAGGTGACATGGTCTCCGCCGGGACACTGCTGGCCGTCTACGGGGCCGGTATGGTCGCCCCGTTGCTGCTGATCGCCGCACTCTGGGGCCGCTTGGGGGCCCGGGGCCGGCGGGTGCTGCGTGGCCGGGCCTTCACGGTCTTCGGCCGCGAACTGCACAGCACCTCCATGCTCACCGGGTTCATCCTCATCGGAGTGGGCGTCGTCTTCTGGACCACCAACGGCCTGGTCACCGCCCCGGAGTTGCTGCCTTTGGAGGCCCAGGCCTGGTTGCAGGAGGGGTCGGCGGTCCTGGCCAATCCGGTCGTGGACATCCTTGCCATCCTGGTCCTGGTCTGCGCGGTGCTCATCGTGTGGGCGCGGCGACGACGGCGCGACCGCTCCACGGCAGGCACCCGCCCAGTGGGCGGATCATGATCCGTGGCCTCCGGGCCCTGGCTCTCATCATGGCCGTGGTTCTGGCCTTGACCGGGTGCGCTGGTGGGCTACCGGAGCCGGTGCGGGACCCGCATCCGGCCGAGGAGCCGCTGCCCGCGGTGGATACCCGTGCCCTGCGGCTGCCCACACCCTTCACGGGGTTGAGGGTGGTGGACCCCGGGTGGACCAGCGCCCCGCAATACGCTGACGGCATCTTCGTGGGGGTCGCAGAACAGGAGGCTCTGTGGCGGTTCTCCGCTGTCGATGTCCACGGTCAAGTGCGGTGGGTGGCCGAGCGCCCCGCTGAGGACACCGGGTTCGCGCTCACCGCCGACGCCGACGGGCGTTCACTGGCCGTGCTCACGGACGCCCACCAGGGATCCGGCACCGAGCCCGACACGGTCACCGCGACGGCCTACGTGTTGGCTACCGGGGAACACGTGTGGGGTCCCGTGGAGGTTCCCGGTCCCCAGGTGGGGCCCGGCCTCGTCTTCGCTCGACCATCCGAGGATCCGGCGGCGAGGGTGAGGTCGCGCACGGTCCTGGATTCAACCACCGGCCGCGCCGTGCCCTCGATATCCGACTCCTCCGACCGGGTCGTCGGCGAATACCACGGGACGGTGCTCGTCAGCGGAGACCACACCCTCACCGCACTGGACATCGCCGATGACCAAGAACTCTGGAGCATCCCGTTGGCCGAGCACGGTGAGGTCATCGCCGCCGTGGACTCCTCCGGGACTGCAGCCGCCGCGAACGGGCTGGTCCTGCTGGAGACCGAGCACTCCCGGGGTTTGCTCATTGATCTGCGCAACGGCGCCATCCTCAGCGACACGGCCCGCGACGCCGCCGCGGACCCTGGTACGGGCGCCGTCGTCATTCTGGACGAGGCCGGCCTGCATGCGACCCGGGACGGTCAGCAATTGTGGTCATTCACCGTCGCCAGCGACACTCGTCTCGCCGCGCTTGGCGGGGCCCTGGTTTACCTGCGGGACGACGAAGCAGTCCGGGTGCACAACGTCATCACCGGCGAGGTCGCCGACGCCTACGACCCCACCGGGACCGGCACCATCCTCGTCCCGGCGCACCTCACCGCAGAGGGGGCCGCGCTGTTTGTGGGCAAGGGGTCACGTCACCTCATCGTCACCCTCGTCCCTGAACCGGGCGCCTCTGGTTGAAAGTGACCGGGGGCACCCTGCCCGCCGATAGGCATCTTTTCACCGGGTACACCACGGGTTCTTCGGCGACTGAGGCCCTACCGGACACAGCCGGTAGGGCCTCAGCCGCGGGCGGCATGGGTGCTGGGGGGCGTCAGCGCCCGAACAGGCGGGCCAGGAGGCCGGGGCGCCGGGTGCTGGTCGGCGCTTCGGTGCGGTCGTGGCCAGGGCACCAGTTCCCGGCCGGGACGGTGCGCCTGACCTGGTCGATGTGCTGGCCGCAGCCGGCCCAGGTGGTCTTGCCGCAGACGCGGCAGGTGACGGATCGGCACATGGTCGGTTCCTTTCGAAGCGGGCGCTCCTGCCCGGCGGAAGGCACGGGGTCGGGCGGGGAGGATCGGTGACCCAGATGAAGACGGTGGGCCCGGCCGCGGGGGCGATGAAGGGGGGCGTGCCCCCGCGGTCGGGGGTCTAGGGGTGAGGGTCTGGAAGGGATGGGTAGAACCTTCCGGACCTCGGCTCAGCGGGCTTGCAGGGCGGTGGGGACCTGGTCGAAGAAGGAGGTCAGGGATGGAACCGCCTCGACGCGGTTCCACGGCATGCGGGACAGTATCGAGGCCATCGCGCAGGAGTCAGAGGCGGCGGAGTAGGCCAGGCCGGCGCCGATCGCCCCTGCCACCAGGCCCAGGCGGCGGTGCACCAGCTGGCCGGCCAGGGTGCCGGCCAGCACCAGGGTGCCGGCAGTCAGGCGGACCTGGCGGTCCATGGCCCACCGGTTGCCCCGGCGCACGACGTCGTCTCCGCCGGCCGCCTCGTAGGCGGCGACACCGCCCTCGAGCACCTCTGCGGATTCGAAACCGACGGCCTGCAGCTTCTGCCGGGCCTGGCCGGCGCGGGTGCCGGACTGGCACACCAGCACGACGTGTCCGGCCAGACGCTCTGCGAGGTCATCGGTGTGCTCGGTGAGCAGGTCCAGCGGCACGTTGTAGGAGCCGCGGATGTGCACGGTCTCGAACTCGCCCGGGGTGCGAACGTCGACGACCATCAGGTCCTGGTCCTGGTTCAGTCTTTGGCGCAGCTCGTCCGGGGTGACCGAACGGGTCTTAGGTGCGGTGGCGGTTACGGTCATCGGGCGGCTCCTGAGGTTTCGTTCTGCACTGTGGTGGTGTTCTGGGCGGTGTCCTGTCCGGTGTTCCAGGCGGACCAGGCGGCGTAGCTGCCCTCAAGCTCGACGACGTCGTAACCGGTCCGGCGCAGGGCGGCGGCGGCCACGGCGTTGCGCACCCCGGACTGGCAGTAGGTCACCAACGGGCCAGCGTCCTTCGCGGGCAGCTCGTCCTGGTAGAAGAGCACCTTGCCGGCGTTGAGCTGTCGGGAGCCGGGAACATGGCCCTCGGAGTGCTCGGTGCGGTTGCGCACGTCCACCAGCACGGCGGAGTCATGCTCAGCCAGGAAGGCGTCCAGTTCGGCCGGGGCGACGGTCTGCGGGATGGATGCCGGCAGGCCTTCCAGGGTCGGGGTGTAGCCGACCAGACCATCCACGCCCACGCGCACGAAGTGGTCGCCGTACTCGGCGGCGGCCTGCGCATCCTCGGCCAGCACGACCAGGCCGGCGTCATCGGCCTCCGGGTCGTACGCCCAACCGATGTGGGTGGCGGCCTTACCCAGCGACGGGACGCTCAAGGCTCCGGGCACGGTGCCGGCGTGCACTTGATCCACCGGGCGGGTATCCACGAGGGCCAAGGTGCCATCGGACAGGCCTCGGGCCAGTTCGTCGGCGGTGAAGGAGCGCGGGGCCGAGCGCTCACCGAGCAGGGCCGGGCCGACCTTGTTCTGCCGCTTCATCCGGGCGAAGTAGGCATGCGCGTCCGGCTGGCCCTCGAGCAGTTCGTCGATGAAGCCCTGCTCGTCGTTGTTGGCCAGGTAGGTGGCCCACCAGGCGAACTTGCGCTCATAGCCCACCGTGGTGGACGGCAGGGCGCCCAGGGCCTTGCCGCACGCCGAGCCAGCCCCGTGGCCGGGGTAGACCTGCACGTGGTCCGGCAGGGTCAGGAAGGCCTCCTTCAGGGAGGCGAACAGGTCCTTGGCCCCGGCGAAGCGGGTGTCCTGGGCCCCGGCGGCCTCGTCCAGCAGATCCGGGCGACCCACGTCACCGGAGAACACGAAGTCCCCGGTCAGGTAGTAGCCGGGCTCGTCGGTGAAGGCCCCATCGGTGACCAGGTAAGACAGGTGCTCGGGGGTGTGGCCGGGGGTGTGGCGGGCGCTGACGGTGATGTTGCCCAGAGCGATGGTGTCGCCCTCACGCAGCAGCTCGGCGTCAAAGCCATATGCCCAGTCCTCCCCGCCCTCGCCGGAAACGTAGAGGGTGGCGCCGGTGGCCGCGGCGAGTTCGCGGGTGCCGGAGAGGAAGTCGGCGTGGATGTGGGTCTCGGCCACGACGGTAATCCGCATGCCGTGGTGGGCGGCCAGCTCCAGGTACTGCCGGATGTCGCGGCGGGGGTCGACGACGAGGGCCTCGCCGGTGGCCTGGCAGCCGATCAGGTAGCTGGCCTGGGCCAGGTCCTCGTCGTAGATGCGCTCGAGAAGCATGATTCCTCCTGCGGGTCGGGAGCGAAAGTTCGGGTTCCGGCGTTCCGGATACCCCCTACCGTATTGCATACCCCCCTGGGTATGCAAGTGGGGGCGTGCGGTCGAACGCGCGTCTTAGCGGGCGTGCCCCGTTCGCCAGGGATTTGCTGGTGACCGGGAGTTCACCCGGGAGGAGCCGGTGGGTAGGGTGGCCGATACCTGACGGTACGAGGCGGTAGCGGTGCTGAAGCTGTCCCGACCCCGTAATTGCGATCTCCGTCAAGTCCTACCCAAGCGAAGGGCGATGATCGAGTGAAAGGACGGCCATGGCGGATCAGCACACGCCCCTTGAGATGTCCGACCCGGTGCGCGCAGTCACTCCGGAGGGCACCCAGGTCGGCCTGGACCGGAAGATCAAGCAGCGCGTGGAGTCCTACGCCGAGGCGTCCGCCGGGGAAATCTCCGTGCGCATCGACGAACTGGAACGCGAATGGGACATCGAGCGAGTGCTGGAGCTCAATGCCTCGTCCCTGGCCTTCGTGGGCACCGTGCTCGGCGCTACCGTCAGCCGGAAGTGGCTGCTGCTGCCTGGTGTTGTCTTACCGTTCCTTTTCCAGCATGCCATCCAGGGGTGGTGCCCGCCTGTGTTCCTTTTCCGCCGCCTGAGGGTACGCACCCGTAAGGAGATCGAGCTGGAAAAGTATGCCCTCAAAGCCCTCCGCGGGGACTTCGTGGCGTCCACCAAAGAAGTGAACCCCGAGGATGCCCTGCGCGGGGCGACGCGTTGAGCGCGGCCATGCGCAGGGGAGTGAAGAAGCGATGGAGTTGTTGAGGGGCCCACTGGTAAGGGAACAATGGCCACAGGGGCCGCGATGCTGGGAGGTCTGGATGTCTGCTGCTGAGACGAGTGCAGGCCGGGGTGCAGCACCCGAGGCGCGCCGGGGATCCGGGACCACCCTGGACCGGCGCACGGTGGCCTCGGGGTTCCTGTTCGGATGTGGGATCGCGGCGTCGATGATCGACCTGTTCATCTTTCACCTGGGCCTGCAGTGGCATCACTTCTACGATCTGTCCACCACGCAGGTGGCGTTGACCGCAGATGGGTTCTTCCACGCCTTCGGGTGGTTCATCACCATCTGGGGACTGTTTCTGCTGGCCGACGTTCGACGTCGGACCGAGGTGGTCTGGAAGCGTTGGACAGGGGCAGTGATTGCCGGGGTCGGGTTCTTTCAGCTCTTCGATGGGGTAGTCGATCACAAGGTGCTGCGAATCCACCAGGTCCGCTACGGAGTGGACCTGCTGCCCTATGACATCGCGTGGATCGGCTCGGCGGTGTTGTTGTTGATGATCGGGGTTCTCATCCTTTGGCGCACCCGGCCGACCGGCGTCACGGACTGAGTGTCTTGTGAGGGATCACGACCACAGTAGCGGGCACAGTGGCGCCGGTCATGGCCCGGTCCTGGGGACCGAGGCCTGGGGGTGGGCGCTCTTTGATGCTGTGGTCGTCCTCGCCCTGGTGACAGCCGCGGTTGGTTATGCGGCCTGCCTGTGGGCGGCCCGGGGCCGCAGCCCGTGGCCGGTGCGCCGGACCGTGGCCTGGTACGCCGGTCTGGTCTGCGCCGGGGCCAGGCTCCTCGGCCCGGTCGCCGCGGCCGCTCACACCAGTTTCACTGCCCACATGCTGGGGCATCTGTTGCTTGGGATGCTAGCCCCGTTGCTGCTGGTCCTGGGCGCGCCTGTCACCCTGATCTTGCGGGCTGTGCCGGTGGCCCGGGCCCGGTCACTGACTCGGCTGCTGCGCAGCCGCTACGTCCGGATCATCACCCACCCGATGGTCGCGGCCGTGCTCAATGCCGGTGGGCTGTGGGTGCTCTACAGCACCGAGCTGTATCAACTGATGCATACCTCGGCACTGATCCACGGGCTGGTGCACGCCCACATCTTCCTAGCTGGTTACCTCTTCACCGCCTCCCTGGTGGGGGTGGACCCGGACCCGCACCGGGCCTCGGTTCCCGTGCGCTCAGCGGTGCTGATCGCCTTCATCGCCGCTCACCCGATCCTGGCCAAATGGCTCTACGCCCATCCGCCGGCCGGAGTCGAGGTCACGGACGGCCAGGCAGGGGCGCAACTGATGTACTACGGCGGGGATGCCGTCGACGTGGTGTTGATCGTGCTGCTCTTCGCCGGGTGGTACTCAGCCACCCGACCCAAATCCGTAGCGGACTCTCCATCCGGACCCCAGAGCACTCGAGATCTCCAGGTAGACAGAGAACACTGAACGAAGCGGAGGAATGAGCATGTCATCACGATTCAGCGGCATCCTGCAGGCGGCTGGCACCGGTGCGGCGGCCGGCCTGGCCGGAGGGGTAGTGATGGTGGTGGGTGAGAAGATCGAACAGGCCATCACCCACCGACCGAACTCCTACGTGCCAGCCCGGGCACTCTTGACCCTGGTCGGGCAGCACCCCGGCGACACGGACCGGCCGGTGGTGTGGAACCATTTGATGCACTATTCCACCGCCGCCACCCTCGGTGCCCTGCGCGGAATCTGGGCGGTCACCGGGATCCGCGGGGCCCATGCCAATGCCTGGCATACCGTCGTGAGACTGGGCTTCGACCAGACCATCGAGAACGCCACCGGGGTCGGTGCCCCGCCGACCACCTGGCCGGTGCGTGAGCAGGTGGTCGACGTCCTGCACAAAGCCGTGTTCTCCGTGGCCACCGGCATGATCGCCGACCGCGCCCTGGCCCCGGTGCTCACCTCCACCCGAGGGCGCACCAGCCACTAGTTCTCCCAGCCCAGCCCGGTGCGGTCAACAAGGACTAGACACCGGCGCAACAGCCCGTCGCACAGGACCGGCTCGCAGCGGCCAAGGCCGCACCCGATGACGCCATCACCGGGCCCGGCTTACGGATGCAGATAGGACCACCCCTCACTCTGGCGGATTACCAGATGGGCCATCCCGGAGGGCACGACAGTGGCCTGAGGGTGAATCCGATCTGGCGTAAGGCCGCGGGCGGTAAGAGTGTTCTGGCAAACGCGCACCTGTAGGCCGGCCTCCAACAGGCCGGGCAACAGCTCGCCGACCGGCTCGGTGGCCACGGCGATGCCGGGACCGTGGGCCACCAGCTCAACCTGCAGATCGGGGCCCAGCGCCGTATAGAGGTTGGTGACGTTCTGCAATACAGCTTGAATCTTCGTCGGATCGGCGTCGTTGAGATGTACGACGGTGCGATGCATGAGCACTCCTTCGCTACGGGCATGAGGCTGCGGCCAGGTGGGGGCCCGCCTGATCTCACCTTAGGCGTCTCGATATACCTCCTGTGGACCTCGAGGGGCAGCGACCCGTCCGCAAAGGCGGCGGCAGGGGTCTCAGTGACTGGCGCGGCTCAGGCCGAGAAGGACCAGCGTGGCGGCGATGACCAACAGAGCGGCCAGGGCGTTGACACCGGGGTAGCCGATCAAGCCCATGGCCGGCCCGGCGGCCGCAGCCCCGACGGCCCCGGCCAGGGACATGGTGGCGTCGGAGAAGCCCTGGGCCGGGACCCGCTGGGCCGGGGCCAGGGAGGACACCAACAGGGTGGAGCCGGCCACGGTGACTGCGGACCAACCCAGCCCCAGCAGGACCAGTCCGGCGGTGACCGCCCCCATGTGCCCCGGCGCCAGTCCGGTCAGGGCGACGGCGGTGATGAGGGTGCCCATGCCGGTCAGCACGGTGGGGGTGGGACCGAGGCGGTCGGTGAGCCATCCCATCACCGGGGACAGGGCGTACATGCCGGCGATGTGCAGGGAGATGGTGAACCCGATCAGCGCGATGGTGTCCAGGTGCCCGGCCGTGGCCCCGGCCTGGTGCTGCATGTGCAGCGGGGTCATCGACATCACCGCGACCATTACCGCGTGGGCGGCGATCACGGCGGTCACCGCGGCGGCCGCGGTGGGATGGGCACGCAGGATCTGCCAGCCGGCCCGCCAGGGGTTCCTGCTGGCGGTGGGCCCCGAGCGCGCGGGGGCGCCCCCGTCCAGGGTCCGGGAGGTCAGCAGCGGATCCGGACGCAAAAACACCGCGATGATGCCCGCACCCAGGACCATGCCGGCCGCGGAGATCACGAACGGGCCGGCCTGGGCGGGGATGCCCAGCCAACCGGCCAGGACGGCTCCGGGGCCGACCATGTTCGGCCCGGCTACCGCCCCGATGGTGATCGCCCAGACCACCAGGGACAAATCCCGGCCGCGGCGAGCCGGGACGGCCAGATCGGTGACCGCGAAGCGGGCCTGCAGGTTGACCGCCGATCCGAGACCGACGAGGAAGGCTCCGCCCAGCAACAGGGGAAACCCGGAAGTGAGGACGGCGGCGACCATCAGCCCGGCCCCGATGATGGCCGCACTCAGCCCCGTGGTCAGGGCCGCTCGGCGTCCGCGCGCCAGGGCCAATTGCGATAGCGGGATCGCGGTGGCGGCGGTGCCCAGGGTCAGGGCGGTGTTCACCGATCCGGCCCAGGCCTCGGAGCCGGCCAGGTCCACGGCCAGGATCGAGCCCAGGGCCAGGGTCGAGCCGTTGCCCAGTCCGGAGAAGACCTGCGCGATCGACAGGGTGCGCACGGTCCGGGATTGGACGGCGTGCAGATCCGGGACGGTGGTGGTCATGGGTGAGGGCTCCTGAGATGGCGGGTGGCGGTGGGCAGGGAAAGTCCGGGGGTGTGGTCGCGGCCCCGCATGCGCACTGCCACCACGGTGCCGGAGGCCGCGGTCAGGGCGGCGACGACGGTGACCGCGGTGGGGATACCGAAGGCGTCGGCGACCAGGCCGGCGATCACGGCGCCGGCGGCGAAGCCCCCGTCACGCCAGAGCCGGTAGATGCCCACCGACCGGGCCCGCCAGGCCGGGTGGGCGACGTCGCCGATGGCGGCCAGCAGGGTGGGGTAGACCATCGCCGTTCCCGCCCCGAGCAGCACCATGGCCACCAGCCAGGCCCCGAATCCGGAGCCGGCAGCGATCAGGGCCAGGGCCAGGGCCTGGGTGAGCATCCCGGCCACGATGAACCCCTTGCGGCCCCACCGGTCCGACAGGGCACCGGTGGCCAACTGTCCGGCACCCCACACGGCCGGATAGACCGCGGCGAGGATTCCGATCTGGCCCAGGGACAGCCCGGCCGCGGCGAACAGCACCGGGAACAGCCCCCAGGCCAGCCCGTCGTTGAGATTGTTGACCATCCCCGCCTGGCTGACCGAGGACAGGGATCGGTCGCGGAAGCTGGTCAGGGTGAAGACCTGGGCGCTGCTCAGGCCCGCGTGGGCTTCGGGACGGGTGCCGAGGTGACCGGCGGCCTCCAGGCGGGCGTGGTCCCGGGTCTCACGCACGGTGAGCACGGACAGTCCCAGCCCGAGTCCGATGTAGGCCGCGCCGAGCAGGAACGGGGCCGGACGCAACCCGTACTCGGCGGCCAGATAGCCGGTGGCCATGGCCGTGGCGGCGACCCCGAGGTAGCCGGCGGCCTCGTTCAGGCCCATGGCTGCCCCGCGGCGATGCGGGCCGACCAGGTCCATCTTCATCACCACGGTCGTCGACCAGGTCAACCCCTGGCTGATGCCCAGCAACACGTTGGCGGCCACGATCCAGTCCCAGGACGGCCCGTAGATCAGCAGCACCGGCACCGGCAGGGCGATCAGCCAACCGGCCACCAGCACCGGCTTGCGCCCGTAGCGGTCACTGAGCGTGCCGGCCAGGTAGTTGGTGGCGGCCTTGGCCACCCCGAAGGCCAGGATGTAGGTCAGCGAACTGGTGTACAGATCCAGGCCGAACACGTCGGTGGCCAGTAGCGGCAGCACCGTACGCTCTTGTCCGAGCGTCCCGCCGACCAGGGCATTGACGGCCACCAACAGGGTGAACTGGGCCAGGTTCTGCCGCAGACCCAGCACGGGCCGGGGGTCCGGGCGGCGCCCCGTAGCGCTAGGAGTCCTCACGCAGCCGTACTCTCCCTCTCGTGGGCAGTGATGGTCCGGTCGGTGTCGGTCAGGCCTGCTCGGTCCGGTCGGACTGGGCGGCCGCCTGGGCATGGACCTGGACCATGTCCAGGTCCTTCACGGCGGTGATGACCTGTTCGAGGGCAGGCGCAGGCAAGGCGCCGGGCTGGGAGAAGACCAGCACGCCCTCGCGGAAGGCCATCAGGGTGGGGATGGAGCTGATGCCCGCAGCGCCAGCCAGGGCCTGCTCGGCCTCGGTGTCGACCTTGGCGAAGACCACGTCGGGGTGCTGGGCCGAGGCGGCCTCGTAGGTGGGGGCGAACCGGCGGCAGGGCCCGCACCAGCCCGCCCAGAAGTCCACGAGCACAATGTCATTTTCCTGGATGGTGCCGGCGAAGTCCTGGTCGGTGACGTCGATGGTGGCCATGGGGGTCTCCTTGTCAGTGATGATCGGTCGTCTGCGGTCGGTGTAGACCGACGGGAACAGGAAGGGGTGGAGGACGCTCAGGTGGGGTTGGTGGTGCCGGCGGTGCGGATCGGGCAGCTGGGCACGGCGAACCAGCACACGGCGGCGGCCACGGCCGCCAGGGCGGCGACCGCCCCGACGATCATTCCGGTGGCCCCGGGCAACTCCTGGACCAGGACGAAGACGCCCATGATGAGCACGAACACCCCGAAGCCCTTACGCAGGGCGGCCTCCGGGATCCGCCCGGCCAGCCGGGCCCCGAGCACCGATCCGGCGATCGCGGCGGCGGTCACAGCCCCGACCAGCACCCAGTCCAGGGACACGGTGGTCAGGTACCCGGCCAGTCCGGCGAAGGACTTCATCGCGATCACTACTAGGGAGGTGCCCACTGCCACGGGCATGGACAACCCGCCCAGCAGGGCCAGGGCGGGCACGATGAGGAAGCCACCACCGGCGCCGACCAGGCCGGTGACCAAACCGACGACCAGGCCCTCGGCCAGGACCTTGAGGATCGGCAGTTCGCCCTCGTGGGTCGTCGCGGCCTTGTTCTTGCGGCCACGGATCATGGCCACCGAGGTGGCCACCATCATCAGGGCGAATGCGATCATCAGGACGGTACCGGGGATGTATCCGCCCAGCAGGCCGCCACCGAAGGCCCCGGCCATGCCGGCGGCACCGAAGATCAGCCCAGTGCGCCACTTGACCCGCTGGTTGCGGGCGTGGGTGATGGCGCTGAAGGCGGAGGTGACTCCGACGACGAACAGGGACGCGGCGATCGCCTCCTTGGGATCCAGACCGGCGACGTAGGTCAGGATCGGCACGGTCAGGATCGATCCGCCGCCGCCGAGCAGGCCCAGGGAGAGCCCGATCAACACCGAGAGCAGCAGGGTCAGAAGAAGGGTGAGCGTCATGGCAGCGTCCTTGTCAGTCGGCGGTCAGCAGTCATCGGTCGGAGGCCGGGCTCAGTGGGCCGGCAGTCCGGCGCCCTGCCAGGCGACCATCCCGCCGGTCATGGTGTCGGCGGTGTAGCCGGCCTGATTGAGCGCCTCGGCCACCCGGGCGCTGCGGTTGCCGCTGCGGCACACCACGATCACCGGGCGGGACCGGTCCAGCTCCTGCAGCCGGGAACCGAGCTGGTCCATGGGAATGTGCAGGGCGCCGGGGATCATCCCCTCGGCTACCTCGAAATCCTCGCGCACATCCAGAATCTGGTCCTGGGCTCGGCGCTCATCGGCCTGGGCAACGGTGATCTCGGACATGACTACTCCTCAACGTATCGGGGACATCAAAGGGGACGGATCCGTGGCGCTTAGGCCAAAGCCGGGCTGTCCAGCAGGTATCCGGTCACAGGCAGAGCCTGTCTCGACTCAGTATGCACGATACCCCCAGGGGTATGCAAGACACCCCCTGGGGTATAGAATGGATGGCACGCCCCGACCTCAGGAGACCACGTGCAACTGGACGCCACCGAGATGACCCCCGTACTCAACCGCCTCAGGCGCGCCCAAGGCCAGCTCACCGCCGTGGTGCGCATGCTCGAGGAGGGCCGGGACTGCAAGGACGTCGTCACCCAGCTCTCGGCGGTGTCCAAGGCCCTGGATCGCGCCGGCTTCGCCATCATCGCCAGCGGGCTCGAGCAGTGCCTGGCCAACCCGGAAGAGAACCTGGACAAGAAGGACCTGGAGAAGCTCTTCCTTTCCCTGGCCTGACCGGCCCTGTCTCGGGCAGGCTGAGAACACCCCTCATCGTTCACGAAGGAGCTCAGAATGGCCTATACCCACTCGATCACCGTCCCCCTGACCTACGAGCAGGCCGTGGAACGCACCCGTCAGGCCCTGGCCGAGCAGGGCTTCGGCGTCCTCACCGAGGCCGACATCACCGCCACGTTTACCGCCAAGCTCGGCCCCGAGGCCGCCGCAGACCTCGGCGACTACGTGATCCTCGGAGCCTGCAACCCGACACTGGCCAGCCGCGCCCTGGCGGCCGAACCCCAGCTCGGCGCCCTGCTGCCCTGCAACGTCGTGGTCCGCCGCGGGTCCGATGACCAGCACACCCTCATCGAGGCCATCGACCCGCAGACCATGGTCCGCCTCAGCGACAGCCCCCAGGTCCGCGAGGTCGCCGACGACGCCGACACCCGCCTGCGCGCCGCCCTGGCCAGCCTCGGCCGCACAGGCCCCGCACGCCCGGACTCCGACCCGGTCCACTGAACCTGACGGGCGCCCCTACGCCCGTCGCCTTACCGCCAGTGCCCGGATGCCGCGCAGGCGGCGGTGTGGACCCGGCCATTGCCTGGCACCACGACGCGTCCTGGACTGGACACGTCCGTCCGCAGCACACCAGGTCGCTGGACACTCCTGCGGGACGGGCATACCCGGTGGTGAACCTGCCTGCAGAGAACGCTTGAAGTGCGGGTGCTCACACAGCGGCGTGCACCGCCATCCACATGAAACAACTCAGGCCGACATGGGACTGACCGAGGGATCGTCCGCTAATGGCAACCGTGGCCTCACCTAGGAAATTAGTGCAGGCCACTCCTGACGTCCGTGTCGCCGGCTTCTGAAATCGACAAAGGGCCCCAGATCGGTCACTGAGCAGGATCCCGTAAAGGGAACCCCCACCGGACACACCGCTTGTGACCTGGGCACGCTCAAGCACGCCTCGGGGGGCGTCCCGTAGCCCCCGTCCGGTGATTTGTCCGGTGACGGGGCGCCGTACGGCACGCGCCCCGCTCGGTGAGGTTGTGGACGATGTTGACCCGGTGGCGCAGATCCCGACCGAGCCGCTCGAGCTTCCACACCAGCAGCGTGTCCCCGGAGCGTGCCCTCACGCAATCTCAGACCTTGGGCAAAGGCCACGATGCGTGTCTTATTAATGGACAGCTTTCCAAGACACCGGATCTGCCTCCCGGCGTGCGCCATCGAAGACCGGGATCCTGGCCCCCGCGGTGTCTCGATAAGTCGTCTCAACGCGTAGTGTCTCGAAATCCCACCGAGACCCCCTTTGTGAGGCAAGATGGGTTTGTGAGACAACTCGGCTACACGCGCGTGAGCACCGCCGGCCAGGACGCCCAACTCCAGGTCGATGCACTCCTCGCCGCAGGGGTCCAGAAACGAGACATCTTCGCCGAAGTCACCTCCGGGAGCAGGAACGCGGTGGACCGGCCTGGCATGCGCAAGCTGCTCGACTACGCCGAGCCCGGGGACACCGTCGTGGTCTGGCGCGTGGACCGGCTCGGTCGGTCCCTCATTGACGTCCTCAACACCGTCAATCTGCTGCGCGACCGGGACGTGCAGGTGAAGTCCATCGCCGACGGCATCGATCCCTCGACGTCCACGGGCCGGCTGATGCTGAACATGCTCGCCACCCTCGCCGAGTACGAACGCGAACTGATCGTCGAACGCGTCAATGCCGGTATCGCCGCCGCCCGCGCCGGGGGCACTCGGTTCGGCCGCCCGCCCCTCGACCCGACCGACATCGCCGACAAACTTGCCATCGTCAACGCCGCCCGCGCCAAGGGCCGCACCGCCGCCGACGCCGCCCGGCTCGTGGGCTGGAGCCGGGCCACCCTCTATCGGCACCAGCAACAACTGTCCGGGAACCAGGAAGCCCCCAACACATAAGGGCCCCCGGCGGCCGCGCCCAACGGATGTCAGTACGCCTGAGTTCGGCACCCCGCGGCCCCGGCCCGGAAAGGGCTTCGGACGTTCGCCGTCTCGGGGCGCCTTGCCTGGGTCCACAGATGGCGACGCTTCTGGACAGTCCGTACCGTCATTTAGCTTCCACAGAATGCCGCCACTTATCTCTGAAAGTCATACGAGGTGTTGAGAAAAACTGTCACGTATCCCGCCATCTATTCTACGTCTCGCAGACGGTCGTGACGCAGCTATGGTGACAGGTAGTCCGAAGGTATGCCGAGCTCGACGAAATTGCCCCGGACGCCTTGGACCACTTCGTCGTTGTCGCGACGGTACATCGTGCAGAAGTTGAAAAGCTGACGGGCGGTCTCCGGGGTGGTCTGGGCTTCCTCGACGACGGCCTGAAAGCTCTCCTTGATCTCCTGCCACCGCAGGGCGGTGGGGTCCGTGGTCTGGTCGGGGCGACCGGGGTCGCGGGAAAAGTCCGGCTGGGGCAGGAACACCTCGGCTTCGCGTCCGAAGCAGGCCATGGCCCGGGTTTCGAGCAGGTGTATCGCGGTGGCGGCGGCTTCAAGGGATTGGAGTTGGCGCTGGTCGGAGAGTTCCTCGTAGGGGCGCCACGGGCCCTGTCCGGCGCGGACCGGATGGCCGGTGCGGTCCCACACCTGGCGTGTCAGCCGGCCGGGTGCGCCGCTCTCGGTGATGGTCGCGCCGAGCTCATCGAGAAGCGTCCGCAGCAGGCGGAACCAGGTCCCAGCGTGCACCCGATGCCTGGGGAGTTCTACAGCCTCGGTCGTCAGGGCCTGCCAGGTCCGCTGGTCCATGCTCCGGATCGCCTCCCCGACCGGTCGCGGCTCGGGCCCACCCGACGAGGTGTGCCAGAAGTCGTGGTATCCCAACGGGCCGTCGTGGAGTTCGAGTCGGCAGTGGTGGACGGGGCAGGAGAGCATGAGGGGCACCAGCCACGCCAGCTGGTACGGGCACGGCGGGGTTGATTCCGTGGTGCAGCGCGGACAGGCCCGATGGCGCCAACCGGCAACCGTCGGCAACCAGGCCCGCCAGTCCTCCACGGTACGGTCCCGTCTCCTTCCCCGGGGCAGCAGCACCGCCAGCTGTCGGGTGTAGGTGGTGTAGGCCTCCGCCGCTGGCTCGAGCTGGTCCAGCAGCCAGGGGGTCTGCCCTCCGAAGGTCATGGCCCGTATGGTGTCGGTTCTGGCCCCGGTGCGCGCAGCCAGCTGGTCGATGAACCCCTCCGGGGCAGCCACGTCCAGGTCCCCGGGACGGGGGAAGCAGAACCCGGTATCGAGAACGAGGTCCTCGACCTCGGCCCCGTAGCGGTGGGCGATTCGGCGCAGCCAGGAGGTGAGTGCCTCACCGGTGACCGGGGCCGGATGCACCGGCCACCGGGTCCTCACAGCAGCTCGCGTTCGAAGACCCGTCGGCGTCCGGCCGGGCCGAGATAGTCCGCCATCGTCAGCGTCCGGTGGTCGATCTCCTCCAGGCCCGACTCCACCGCGGCCACCGCGGCCGCAGTGAGCAGGTGGGCCAGTTCCCCGATGGTGCCCTCGCTGCGGGCCAGCAGGTAGCGAGCCATGTCCTCGGTGTCGATCACCGAGGGTTTCCGCAGCGGGAAGGAGGCGGCGAAGCTGGCCAGTAGGGACCTTGCCTGGTCGTCAGCCTCCCAGAGCGGGAGCACGAAGGGCTCGAAGCGGTTCTCCAGCTGGTCGTCCGAGCGCACCGCCAGGTAGACCTCGCGGGTGCCGACCCCGACCAGGGGGATGCGCAGTTCGTTGCCCAGGAATCGCAGCAGGTTCAGGAACTCCCGCCGGGTGTCCCCGCGGCCGGCCAGCACGTTGTGCAGCTCATCGACGACCAGCATCCGCGCCCCGACCTCGCGCAGCAGGGACAAAGCGAGGCGTTCGAGTTCCACCACGCGGGGCCGGGGCCGCAATGGTGCGCCCAGGGCGGACAGGATCGCGGTGTAGAACCGCAAGGGCGAGGGTTCCGAGGGCATCTGCACGCACACCACCGGGACCTGTTCCCGGTCCAGCTCGGAGCTGGGCGGGTGCTGCCGGCGGAAGCGCTCGATGATCATCGACTTGCCGTTGTTCGTCGGGCCCACCAGCAGCAGGTTGGGCATGCGCTGCTTCGGCGGCCAGCCGAGCAGGGTCTCCAGACGCTCGACGGCCTCGACCGCCCTCGGATAACCGATCCAGCGGTCCGCGCGGATCCGCTGGATGCGCTCGGCCGCCGGCAGTCGCGCCACCGGCTGCGCGGCCGGGTGCAGGTGGGACAGCTCCAGCGGCTCGTACTCGTCGGCGTTCACCATTGCTCGATCTCCCCGAACCGGGCCACCGATCGACCGGCCGCCTCCGAGTCCGCCGGTACGACAGGCAGTTCCGGCACCGGGGGCGTCGGCCTCGTATTGGCCGTCCCGGCTTGGGCGCGGCGTTGTCTCTCGCGGCGGGTGCGCTTGGTGGTCTTCTGGGCGGTCTCGGCGATGGTGCGCATCTGCTCGATCATCCGGAACAGGCCCGCCTCATCGACCTCGGTGGCCCCACGCTCGCGCAGCCGGGCCAGGGCCTGGCGGTGTTCCCACACGCTGACCGTCGGGTTCGACATCGTCCGGTACGGGACCTCGATGTATGCGGTGCCCTCGGGGTCCAGCACCCAGATCCGGCTGATATCGCGCGGATCCCGACGGATCAGGAACCGCTCCAGGGCCTCGCGGCGTGCGATCCACGGCTTGAGCGCGTTGGCGAAATAGTGGACATGGTCTATGACGAACCCGGTGCGCGTGAGCTTGCGGCGGAACACGGGCAGAAAATCCACCAGGAACGCCGTCGGGTTAGCTGTCAGCACCGGGGTACCGGTCGCTGCGACCCCGTCGGCCCACCGTCCGGCCGGGGTCTGGCCCAGTGTGGAGTGCACCGTGCCGTGGTAGGTCGCCACCGCCAACACCAGCCACCGCTCCAACTCGGCCATGGTCAGCGCGGCCATCTTCTCGGCGTCGTACGCCCCACGCTCGACTGGATTCGAGAACGTGGTCCCCGGCAGCTCGTGGATCTGTTGCATGGCCGTGCCGATGACCCGCTCGACGGTCCCGCCGTAATGCGGCCGGCCCAGCGGGCGGTAGTCGAGACTGATACCGTGCTGGTCGCACCCGCGGGTGAGCGCTTCGCTCTTGAACTCCCGGGCATTGTCCACATACAGTGCCTTCGGCTTGCCGCTCATCGGCCAGGCCGCGTCGATTCCGAGCCGCTCCAGCCAGGGCCGCTTGTCACCCGCCGCATGGGCCAGGCACAACCCCACCGACACCGCCGAGGGCGGCTCCAAGGTCACCACCATTCCAACCAGACACCGACTGCACACGTCGATGGCCACCGTCAGATACGGCCGTCCGATCGGCTGGCGGTCACGGTCATCGACCACGATCAAATCTATGACCGTGTGATCGATCTGCACCTGGTCCAGGATCGACTCGACAACCGGAACCTCGTCGCCGGCCGATTGCAACGGCCGGACGCTCTCGGCCCCCTCGCGCCGCCGGCCCACCTCGACCGGATTCATCCGGGCGATCCGCGCGGCCACCGTGTTCCGTGCCGGAGCCGGCAGCCCCTGCACGGCGCAGGCCCGCGTGATCTCCCGATGCAGCGAGGCAATGCTGCGCTTCTGCCGGGTCAAGTACCGCTGGCGCACCAGCTCACGGATGATCTGCTCCACTGGCTCCGCCAGCCGGCCCCCACCCTTGCCACCATCCGATCGCCGGGGGACAAGATCAGTGACCAGGCCCGAGCCCTGCCGGTACCGCTCCAGCAGCACGTACACCCGGCGCCGGGAGATCCCCAGCTCCACCGCGGCTTCGTCGACGGCAGCCAGTCCCACTGGATCGTGCTCGGCCAGTCGACCGATCACCCCGGCCCGCAACCGGGCCTGCTCCCACTCAAGCTCGGGCACCGCAAGCACGCCCGGTCCAGCCATCTCATCCTGGTCGCCGTCCACGCCCGCCTCCTCATAGAGAACAGGACTACTGAGCAGACGCGACCCTAGTGCACACGACTACTGAACGACCAGAGTTCAGAAGTCGACGACACCACCCCCGGGTTGACGGGCCCGAGAGTGCAGTCAACTTCTGAAAATGACAGGGCGAGAGGTGTAAAAGAGGGTGTACCCGTGTCTGACAATCATGTCTTGACGCTGATGCCTGAAGCGTCAGGCGCAGCAGGAGGTGGGCATCTGGTTGCGGAACAGGCCGGCGGTCAGGCGCAGGCTCTCGGCCATGGTCAGGTACGGGGCCCAGGTGTCGGCCAGGTCGTCGACGCTCATGCCGGCCTTGATGGCGTAGGTGGCGGCCAACATGATTTCCCCGGCCCCGTCGGCCAGGGCGTGCACGCCGAGGACGGTGCCGGTGGTCGCGTCTGCGACGATCTTGACCGCCCCGCGGGTGTCGTGGTTGACCAGGGCCCGGGGCACCTCGGACAGGTCCAGGACCCGACACTCACAGGCCCGGCCTCGGGCCAGTACCTGGGCCTCGGTCAGCCCGGCGGAGGCCAGCTGCGGGCGGGTGAACACCACCGCGGGCAGGCCCGCGTAGTCCACCTGGGAGAGGGCGTCCTCGGCGTCGGTGGCTAGGGCGTTGCGCGCGGCGACCCGGCCGGTGGCGGCGGCGACGTAGACGAACTGGGGGGCGCCGGTCACGTCCCCGGCGGCGTAGATGCGCGGGTTGGTGGTGCGCTGGTGTGCGTCGACGGCGATGAAGCCGGCCGCGTCGACCTCCACCCCTGCCGACTGGAGGCCCAGCCCGTCGGTGCGGGCGGCCCGTCCGGTGGCCAGCAGCACCCGGGCGCCCCTGACCTGCCGGCCGGAGACGGTCGTCACGACCGCCTGCCCGCCCTCGGTGGCGACGGATCCGGCGTGCTCCTCGATGACGGTGATGCCGTCCTGGGTGAAGATTTCCCGGAGCCGGGCGGCCAGCTCCGGTTCGGCCCGGGGCGCGACCCGTCCCACCAGGGACACCCGGGCGCCGAGGTGGGCGAACAGCTGGGCCTGTTCCAGGCCCACGTACCCGCCGCCGATGACGACCAGGGACTCGGGCACCTGGTCCAGTTCCATGGCCGTGGTCGAGGTCAGTGGTTCCACCTGTTCCAGGCCTGGCAGGTTCGGCACCGCGGGCTCGGCCCCGGTGGCCACCAGGTAGGTTCGGGCGCGCAGAGGCCTACCGTCCACGGCCATGGTGCGCCCGTCGAGGAAGCGGGCCTGCCCGGGGAGGATCTCAAAGCCGTGGGCGGCGGCCACGTCGGCGTATTTGGCCCCGCGCAGGTGCTCGATGAGTTCGTCCTTCTGCCGCACCAGGGCGGTCAGGTCAACCGGCCCGGCACCGGTTGGGGCCCCGCCGAAGGGGTTGGCCAGCGCGGTGTGCCGGGCGCCGGCCGCGGCGAGCAGGGTCTTGGAGGGTACGCAGCCGATGTTCACGCAGGTGCCGCCGAGCACGCCGCGCTCGATGAGCACCACCGTGTGCCCGGCCTGCCGGGCGGCGATCGCCGCGGACATCGCGGCGCCCCCGGAACCGACCACGGCCAGATCGACCTCGTACTTCTCGTCCATGTTGTGCGATGCCCTTCTCGTCGTTGCTTCCTTGGTCACCATCCTGAACGTTCCAGTGCGGGGTAAGGTCAAGACCGACCGGCCCGGACCCGAGAGGCGGAGGTGGTGGGGTGCGCATCGGTGAGCTGGCCCAGGCCGGCGGGACCACCGCCAAGACGCTGCGCTTCTACGAGGACGCCGGGCTGCTCCCGGCCCCTGAGCGCACCGTCAACGGCTACCGGCACTACCCCGACCCCGCGGCGGTCCTGGCGCGCCTGGACTTCGTCCGCCGCGGCCGTGCCGCCGGGCTGACCTTGGCCCAGGTCCGTCAGATCCTGGACCTGCGCGACGGCGGGTCCGCCCCCTGTGGGCACGTCGCGGACCTGCTGGACGCCCGCCTGGGCGCCCTCGATCGTCAGATCGCCGACCTGAGGGCACTGCAACAGGCCGTCACCGACCTCCGGCAACGCGCGGCCGCCCTGGACCCGGCCGACTGCCCGCCGGACACGATCTGCCAGTACCTCTAGCGTCGGGCGCCGGCGCTGGCCACAGCCAGCAGCAGGGCTCATGCCGGGGTGGAAGTCCACCCGGATCGCCGGCACCATGGACGGCCGGATCAGCGGCTCCATCCGACAGTGAGGGTGTTGCCGTGTTAGGGGCGTAGGCCGAGCCGGCGGAAGCGTTCCAGGGTGTCCGCCAGGCCCCAGGCCTTGGCGATCAGCCCCTCGCGGAAGGTGAAGAGGTACGCCTCGTCGATGTTCTCGAAGCGTCGCCCGGTGGGGGCGTGGCCGCGCCACGGGCCCAGCTGGATGCCGGAACAGCGGAACCGGGCGGCCACCGTGTCCTCCTCGCGGACCAGTTGCACGATCTGCATGCGCACGTCAGGGAAGGAGGTGTGGAACGGGGCGATCCAGCGGTGGGCCACCGGGGCCAGGGCCGGGGTGTAGAGCCGGTCCAGCATCCCCAGGTTCCCGCCGACCAGCACCTCTTCAACCAGGCGGGTGGTCACGGCAGCGTGGGCGGACCGCGTGGCGTCATCAGGGGCGGGCATGGTTTCTCTTCCGGGCGGCGGGGAAGGCTGACGCCGCCACCCTATAGGGGCGCGTGGCCGGGCTGCCGACAGGAGCTCTGTGTCGAGCGGCGGTGGTCAGGCAGTGCTGGGGGTGGCCTGGGGTTCGGGGAGGAGGCGGGGGATCAGGCGGACGAAGATGACCATGCCGATCAGTTCCACCAGGGTCTGGGTGACCACGACCAACGGCACCAGGTTCAGGGAGGCCGGCAGGGCCAGGGCCAGGGGCAGTACGACCAGGGAGTTACGGGTGGCCCCGGTGAACACCAGCGCCCGGGCGGAGCGCACGTCCAGGCGCGCGGTGCGGGCGGTGAGGATGCCGATCGGGATCATCACCACCAGGAACGCCACGTACAGGGGCACCACCGCCGCCAGCGCCCCGAACTGCTCACCCACCCCGCGGACCTGGGAGGCGATGACGGTGAACAGGGTCGCCATCATCAGCGGAACCATCGCCACGGTCATCGCCGACTCCACCGTCCGGGCCGCCGTCCTGCGGGGCGCGGCCCACTGCACGGACGCGGCCGCGCCCAGGGGGAGGAGGATGAGCACCACGAAGGCCTCCACGAACGGGCCGATCTCCACCAGCGCGACCGTCTCGGTCCCGGCGAAGGCCCACAGGTACACAGGCAGCAGCACCATCTGGACGAGCATCAGCAAGGGGGCCGCGGCCAGCAACCGGTCGGGGGCCCCGCCGGCCAGCCCGGCGAAGACGATCACGTAGTCGATGCACGGGGCCAGCAGCACCAGCAGCACCCCCAGCAGCAGCGCCTCATGGTCGGCGACAATGCGGGAGAGGGCGAAGACGATCGCCGGGACCACCACGAAGTTCAGCACCAGCACCGCACCCAGGAACCGCAGGTCCGTGAAGGCCCGCCCGATCGCGGTGAACGGCACCGCCAGGAATGTGGCGAACAGCAACAGACCCAGTACCGGGTTGATCGCCGCCTCCAGCGCCGAGGCCCCGGGGGCCCACCACCCGGCCGCGATGCCGACGACAATCGCCGCCACGTAGAGGGCGATCTGGTGCCGCTCCATCCACGCCGCTGCCGTCGAGTCGTTCACCCCTCCACCCTAGGAGACGGCCCTGCGGCCTTGCCCCCGGGCGCAGGGTGATCCCGGTGGCGACCCCGGGCTTCGACAAAGAGACGCCTCTCCGTGATCCGCGCACCGCCCCCCGCCGGGGTCGGTTCAGTGCGCACTGTATAGTTCAGCGAGTGATGATTATAAATTCTCGTTTGGATGTAATGAACCGGTTGGGGCGGGCGATGGCCGACCCGACCCGGTCACGGATACTGCTGACCCTGCTGCAGGGCCCGGCCTACCCGGCCGAGCTGGCCCGGGACCTGGGATTGACGCGCTCGAACGTGTCGAACCACCTGGCGTGCCTGCGGGACTGCGGGATGGCGGTCGCGGTGGCCGAGGGCCGCCAGACCCGGTATGAGCTCGCCGATGCGCACCTGACGCGGGCGTTGACCGGCCTGGTCGATATCGCCCTGGCGGTGGATGAGAGCGCCCCGTGCCTGGACCCGGCGTGCTCGGTGCCAGGCTGCGACGATACGGAGGCTGCGGCATGATCCTGTCTTCAGTCCTGCAGGCGATCGGCCTGTTTCTGGTCACGAACATCGATGACATCATCGTGCTCTCCCTGTTCTTCGCCCGCGGCGCCGGTCAACGGGGGACCACCGCCCGGATCCTGGTCGGCCAGTACCTGGGTTTTGCCGGCATCCTGGGCGCGGCCGTGCTCGTGTCCCTGGGCGCGGGGGCGTTCCTGCCCCCGGAGGTCATCCCGTACTTCGGGCTGATCCCGCTGGGGCTGGGTCTGTGGGCAGCCTGGAAGGCCTGGCGCGGGGACGACGATGACGATGACGATGCCAAGATCGAGGGCAAGAAGGTCGGCGTCTGGACCGTGGCCGGGGTGACCTTCGCCAACGGCGGGGACAACATCGGCGTCTACGTCCCGGTCTTCCTCAGCGTCGGCCCGGGCGCCGTGGTCGCCTACTGCATCGTGTTCCTCGCGCTGGTGGCGGTACTGGTGGGCTTGGCTAAATTTGTCGCCACCCGCCGGCCCATCGCCGAGGTGCTGGAACGCTGGGAGCACATCCTGTTCCCCATCGTGCTGATCGGCCTGGGCGTCTTCATCCTCATCAGCGGTGGAGCTTTCGGGCTCTGAGCTACGGGGCCGGGCATTCACCCCGAGCGGCTCGGCCCCGCCTTCCCCGTGCCGCAAATTGCGTTGCGCGCCTTGACCATTGAGCAGACTCAGCGCCCGTGCCACCAATCCGCCGACCGGAAGCCCCGTCGGGCTGTCATCGCTCAGCCTTGCCGGCGGTGTAGCCCGGAGTTCGGCCCGTTCTTCTACAACCGGTAGAATCCGGGAAGCCCCGATCCCTGCCGTGGTCCCGGTATCGAGTTCTGAAAGTAGTGCCTGCCGTATGCCCTCCCGTCCGCCGTTGTCCACCCCCTCACGCCGTCGGGTTCTGGCCGGGCTGGCCGGGGTCGTGTCCTTGCCGCTGCTGGCGGCCTGCAGTTCGGACGACCCGTTGGCCGCCCAGGCCGGCAACGCCGATGGCAAGAACTACATCGCCGGTGACGGGTCGGTCCTGGAGATCGCCCCGGCCGAGCGCGGGGAGCCGGTGCGGTTCCGCTCCACCCTGTTCTCCGGGGAGCCGGTCAGCACCGAGGACTTGGCCGGGGACCCGGCGGTGCTGAACTTCTGGTATGCCGCCTGTGCCCCGTGCCGGGTGGAGGCCCCGGACCTGCAGGCCCTGCACGAGCAGTTCGCCCCCGAGGGGGTGCGGTTCTTGGGCATCAATGTCCGGGACACGGTGGCCACCGCCGAGGCCTTTGAACGCAATTTCGGGATCACCTACCCCTCGGTGGAGGACCGCGGCGGGCAGGTGCTGCTGGCGATGACGGACTACGTGCCGCCGCAGGCCGTGCCGACCACGATCGTGCTGGACCGACAGGGGCGGGTCTCGGCCCGGATCCTGGGGATCGCCGAGCCCTCCACGCTGCGCACCCTGATCGCCACCGTCCTGGATGAACAGGCCTGAGCGGCCCGTGAGCGACCGGACCCTGCCCCTGGCCGCCACCGGGACGGCGGCGGAGGACCCCAGCGACGAGAACCACCCTGCCGGCTCGGCCCCGCGGGCGCGCGCCCGTTGCCGGGGGGCCGCCGGGGCCGGGCACACCCGGGCGGTGCAACTGCCGGCTCCGTGCCACAGTGCCCAGAAGCAGTCCAGTGACGAGAGGCGGCCGCGGTGAGCCAGCAGGACAATGTGCGGGTGGCCCGGGACGAGGACGCCCGCACCGAGCCGTCCCGGCACGACCAGCCCCAGCAGCCCGAGGTCCAGCTGCCCGCCCTGGGTGTCACCGGCACGCTGCGGTTCGCCTGGACGCAGTTGACGTCCATGCGCACCGCGCTGATGCTGCTGTTGCTGCTGGCGGTGGCCGCGGTGCCGGGCTCGCTGTTCCCGCAGCGCCCGGCGGGTCCGGAGATCGTCAACCAGTACCTGGAGGACAACCCGGTGCTGGGGGAGTGGCTGGACCGGTTCCAGCTGTTCGACGTGTACTCCTCGGTGTGGTTCTCGGCGATCTACATCCTGTTGTTCGTCTCCCTGATCGGCTGCGTGGCCCCGCGGGCCGTCAAGCACGCCAAGGTGCTGCGCTCGGCCCCGCCGCGCACCCCGCGGCGGCTGTCCCGGCTGCCCGAATACGGCACCGTGCTGCTGGATCCCTCCGGCCCGTCCCCGGCCGCGGCGGTGGACCAGGCCGCGGCGTACCTGCGCAGGCGCGGCTACCGGGTCGAGGTCCGACAGGAGCCCGGCGGCGGGGCCTCCGTGGGGGCCGAGCGCGGCTACGTCCGCGAGGTCGGGAACATCGTGTTCCACCTGTCCCTGATCGGGGTGCTGGCCTTCATGGCTGTGGGCGGCTTGTTGAGCTACTCCGGGCAGAAGATCCTCGTGGAGGGGGAGGAGGGCTTCGCCAACACCCTCGTCTCCTACGACGCCTTCACCCCCGGCGGTGCCTTCTCCGAGGACAGCCTGGTGCCGTTCTCGATGTCCCTGAAGAGCTTCGAGAAGGTCTTCGACCGGGAGTCGGAGACCCACTACGGCCAGCCGTTGGACTTCACCGCGGTCATGGAGGTCCAGGACGGCACCGGTGGCGAGCCCCAGGAGCGGATCCTGAAGGTCAACCACCCGCTGGCGTTCGGCGGCACCCGGGTCTACCTGGTCGGCAACGGCTACGCCCCGGAGGTCACCGTGCGGGACGGCAACGGGGACATCGCCTTCCAGGGCCCGGTGGTCGGCCAGGTCCAGGACGAGGTGTACACCTCGCTGCTGACCATCAAGGTCCCCGACGCCCAACCCGACCAGCTCGGGTTCGTGGGCTTCTTCCTGCCGACTTCTTATACGGGAGAGGACGGGGTGGCCGTCTCGATCGACCCCGAGCTGTTCAACCCGGAGCTGAACCTGAACTCCTACCACGGGGACCTGGGCCTGGACGAGGGGAAGCCGCAGAACGTCTACGTCCTGGACACCGAGAACCTCACCGAGCTGAACAACCGCGATCTCGACACCGGGGGAGTCACCTTGTCGGTGGGGGAATCCTACGAGCTACCCGAAGGCAAGGGCTCGATCTCCTTCGACGGGGTCAAGCCCTATGTCGGCCTGGACATCCTCTACGATCCGGGCAAGTGGGGCGTGGGTGTGTTTGCCGTGCTGGCCCTGATCGCCCTGGTGGTGAGCCTGTTCGTGCGCCGCCGCCGGGTCTGGGTCCGGGGCGCCACCGGGCCCGACGGTTCCACCGTGGTCGAGTACGGGCTGCTGGCCCGCGGCGAGGACTTCAGGTTGCGCGAGGAGAACCTCGCCCTGCGCCGGAAGTTCGAACAGCTCTGGCCCGTCACCGCGCCACAGGAACCCGGGCCGTCCTCATCCTCCACCGCCTCGACGCCCACGGCCTCCAGCACGTCGTCCACCACTGCCTCAGCCACCGCAGGGAGTCCCAGCACCACCCCGGACCACCCCGCCCGTGCCGTTCAGAACCGACCGGAGTAACCCATGCAACCCATTAACTATCAGTTGGCCGGCTACAGCGACCTGTTCATGCTCATCGCCGCGCTGGTCTACGCCGCCGCCTTCATCCTCTTCGCCCTGGACCTGGCCACCTCCTCCAAGACCATCCGCGCCCTGGAGACCGATCTGGCCCGAGAACGCGACATCGACACCACCGACACCACCGAATCCCCGGTACTCCGGGAGCACCTGGTGGGCGCCGGGGGCGGGAGTTCGGCCCGGGAGGCCGGGACGGGCTCGACGACGGTCCCCGGCGCCCGCCCGAACCGCACCGGCGCCGACACCGGTGCCGACGGGAGCGAGCTGGTGGATGAGGACATGGACTACCTGGGCACCACCGCCCGCCCGGTGGCCAACGTCGCGGTGGCGCTGATGGTCATCGCCGCCGCCCTGCACGCCTTCGCCGTGATCGCCCGCGCCGTGGCCGCCTCCCGGGTGCCGTGGGGCAACATGTACGAGTTCTGCACCACCGGCGCGATGCTGGTCTCCGTGGTGTACCTGCTGTTCCTGACCCGCAAGGACATCCGCTTCCTGGGCACCTTCGTCGCCGGGCTCGTGGTGATCATGATGGCCGCGGCCACCATCGGCTTCCCCACGCCCATCGCGCACCTGCAGCCCGCGCTGCAGTCCCCGTGGATCATCATCCACGTCTCCATCGCCGTGCTGGCCTCGGCCCTGTTCACCCTGACCTTCGCCATGAGCATCCTGCAGCTGCTCCAGCATCGCCGCGAGGCCAAGGCCCGCGCCGGCACCACCGGCGGGTTGGTCTTCATGCGGCTGGTGCCGTCCGCGCTGAGCCTGGAGAACTGGTCCTACCGCATCAACGCCGTGGGCTTCGTGATGTGGACCTTCACGCTGATCGCCGGCGCCATCTGGGCCGAGGCGTCCTGGGGCCGGTACTGGGGCTGGGACACCAAGGAGGTGTGGACCTTCGTGATCTGGGTGGTCTACGCCGGCTACCTGCACGCCCGCGCCACCCGCGGCTGGACCGGGGACCGGGCGGCCTGGCTCTCGATCATCGGCTACTCCTGCATCGTGTTCAACTTCACCATCGTCAACACCTACTTCCCGGGCCTGCACTCCTACGCCGGCCTGCCCTCGTAGGGCAGCGGCGAACCATACCGGTGAGGCCCACCCCTGTCGGGAGGCGGATCCGGTCCGGGGCCGGTCCGCTGGCGCGGCGGCCGGGACAGGATCAGCGCGGTGAGCAGGTGACCGGGGTGAAGCCGGCTAACAGCACCGAAATGGCGACTAGTTTCTGATCAGCGACGACCGGCCCCCCGGCGCGGCACCACAGGCGCCGGCCCTGGGCGGTGGGATCCGAGGACGTGCCAGTTCAGTCGTGGCGCACGGTGAAGTGCGAGGAGAACGGGCTCAGTGTGCCGGACAGCTGGCTGGTGTCCAGCGGTTCCTGGGCCGTGAAGTCGTGTTGGCGCAGCAGTTCGCCCAGCACCAGGGACGAGGTCAGCAGGACCACGTTGCGGCCCGGGCACATGCCGGGGCCGGCGCTGAAGGGCACCAGCGGCCAGTCGCTGTCCTCGCGGTCCTGAGACCACAGCTCTGGGCTGAAGCGGTGGGCTTGGGGCAGGTTCTCGTCGTCACGGTGGAAGAACGGGGCGTAGATGACCAGCGCGGTGCCCGGTGGCAGGGTGCCGTTGCGCCAGTGCGTCGCCGCGGTGCTATCGCGCAGGATCAGGGGGGTGGTCGGCCACAGCCGGAGGGACTCCAACACGGTGGCGCGCAGGAACGGCAAGTCCGGAGCGTGGGCCATCTCCGATCGTGCCGTCTCGACAGCGCCCGGATGATTGGTGAGCAACGACAGGGCCCGGAACGTGGCCCAGGCCTCGGCGTCGAAGGCGAAGAGCCACTGCGGGACCTGCTGGTGGGGGACGGCCTCGTCCGGGGCAGGGGTCTGCGCGACCAGGGCGGCCAGGCTGCCGGGCTCGGCCAGCTCGATGTAGTGCTGCAGTCGGCGCAGGAAACGTTCACGCAGGCGGCGGTTCTGCGGCATGAGGTACGAGAAGTTGCCGCGCTGACGCAACCGGCGCAGGTCGTCGGTGACCTGGTCGTCATCGCGGGCGCTGGCGCCCAGCACGATGCGCCGGACCAGGCGCCCCCACATCACCGCGAAGGCCTCCCAGTCCAGGGTGCCGGTGAAGTCCACGTGACCCAGCAGCGCGGAGACCTCTTCGGTGATGACCTTCGTCATCGCTGTGGCATGGCTGTGGACGGGGCGCGGGGTTTCCAGGACCTGTTCGTTGAACGGACGGCGTGAGAGCCGTTGCTGCGGGGTCGAGACGAGGGCGCCGGCCGGCTCGAAGTGGTTCAGCGCCCCGCGCTTTTCCAGCGTGGCCGGTGAGAAGGGGGTGGGGCTGTCGTTGAGCACGCGGTGCACATCGGCGGGGTCCAGCAGCAGCGCGATCCGGCGGCCCGGGATCCGCAGCTGGACCGGGCCGGTGCCGTAACGGGACCGCAGGCGCTGCATTTCGGCGACGCCGGCGGCATCGGTATCGAGGCGTTCGGCCAGGCCGACGGCTGTCGGCCTGCGCACGATCGGCCCCTTGACCACCGGGCCCAGGAGCACCCGGGTCAGGACGCGGAGGTGGTCTACCGCGCCCAGGGTCGGCACTTCTGCTTCATCGCCGCTCCGCGTTGTACGAGGCATGCCCCCAACCTGTCACACCGTTCCTGCCCAGACAAGACATCCCTGTAGCCCCATCCGACGCCCACGGGCTGGCTCCGTGGGGTTGCCGGCCGCTGCAGGGGGCGCAGGGGCGTCCAGTTGGCGGTTACTGTGGGGCTTCTGCGGTGTCGCGGTCGGGACTCGTGGCGGTCAGCAGGGCCACGGTCAGCATCCCGCCGACGATGAAGATGTCCGCGATGTTGCCGATGAACCAGTTCCCGTAGGCGATGAAGTCCACGACGTGGCCTTGCCCGAACGAGGGTGGGCGCAGGAGCCGGTCGCCCAGGTGGGAGGTCACCGCGCCGCCGAGGCACCCGATCACGATGGCCCAGAGCACGGTACGGACCCGGAGGGTGAACCAGATCGCCGCGGCGACTGCCACAGCTGAGATGATGGTGAAGATCCAGGTCGCGTCGGTGCCGAGTGAGAAGGCCGCGCCGGGGTTGTAGGCCAGCTGGAGCCCGAGCAGGTCCCCGAGGAGCGGGACTCGCTCCCCCGTGGACAGGTTGCTCTCCGCCCACCACTTGGTCCCCTGGTCCAGGACCGCTACGCCGGCCCCGATCGCAATGGTCAAGAGCACCAGGGGGTACCTGCGCTGGTGGTTCATTCGTGTCCTTTCGCGATGCGCCCGTTTCCCGGCGACTCAGTGGATCTGCTGCCCTCCGCGCGACCTGTGGAGTCACTGGAGGGTTCCGGATGGCCCGACATGTCAGCTCCCACCGTGCCTGCGGAGTCTCTGTTCCGCAGGCACGGTGGGAGCTCATCCCACGGTGGCGGGCTGAGCCTGCCGGTCAGCAAGGGGCTCCAGGGTGGTGCGCCGGCTGGCGGCAGCGCGCAGGCCGTTGAGGATGACGATGACCTCGGCGACCTCGTGGACCAGCACCACGGCGGCCAAACCCAGGACGCCGGTGATAGCCAGCGGCAACAGGACGGCGATGATCAACAGTGACAGGACGATATTCTGGTTGATGATGGCCCGACCGCGGCGGGCATGCGCCAGGGCCTGGGGGATCAGGCGCAGGTCGTGGCCGGTGAAGGCGACGTCGGCGGATTCGATGGCCGCGTCCGAGCCGGTGGCGCCCATGGCGATGCCGACCTCGGCGGCGGCCAGGGCCGGGGCATCGTTGATGCCGTCGCCGATCATCGCGGTCGGCCCGGCACCGG
>NZ_JBHLWH010000049.1:0-1332 GCF_042433045.1 Citricoccus parietis
GGCCGCGGCCAGGGTCTGTGAGCGCTTCTGCGCGAGACCGTGGGCGAAGCCGTAGTGCACGTTGGCGGGGGTGTGGAACCCGAGGCCGGAGTGCTGGTGGTGATGGTTGTACCAGTCCACGAATTCGCTGATGAAGGCCCGCGCATCGCCCAGCGAGGCGAAGCGCTCGGGGAAGGTCGGCCCGTACTTCATGGTCTTGAACAAGCTCTCGCTGTAAGGGTTGTCGTTGCTCACCCGGGGCCTTGAGTGGGATCGGGTGACCTCCAGATCAGACAGCAGCGCGGCCACGGTCTTGGAGGTCATCGAGGTGCCGCGGTCGGCGTGGACGACCTGAGGGATGCCATGGATACCGAAGATCTCCTTCATCATCTCCACCGCCAAGGCCCCGGACTCGGAGGCGTGCACGTGCGCGCCGACGATGAACCGTGAGTGGATATCCACCATCAGGTAGCAGTCGAAGTACTTGCCCTTGACCGGGCCGGCCAGCTTCGTGATGTCCCAGGTATAAACCTCTCCGGGGGCGGTGGCCACCAGCTCCGGGATGGTCCGCGGCGGGTGCGTGGCCAGCCGGCGTCGTTCAGCGACCTGCTCGTTCTCCTGAAGCACCCGGTAGAACGTGGAGACCGAACCCAGGTAGACGCCCTCGTCCAGCAGCTTCGTATAGACCTGCAGCGGCGCCAGGTCCACGAATGCCGGGCAGTTCAAGACGGCGAGGATCTCGGCCCGCTCCGCAGCACTGAGCTTGTTCGGCGGCACCACCGGCGGATGATCTCGAGCCGCTACTGGCTTGCGATAGATCGTGGTCCGCGAGACCCCAGTCAGGGCCGCCGCCTGCCGGGTAGAAACCTTCAGCTTCACCAGCTGATGGTAGGCGCTGGTCATTTCTTCTTGGGCTTGGGCTCGTGAGGTGAGTTCTCGATGGCGTTCTCGAAGAACGCCGAGAGTTTTCCCATCACCTCCAAGGCTGCCTCGGTCTGCTCCAACCGGCTCTCGCTCACCCCTAGCTGGCGGCGCAGACGCGCGATCTCGGCCTGCTCCGGCGACAGTTTCCCGATTGTCTGTCCGGCCGTTTTGCCCTCCAGTACCCCGGCATCACGTAGTTTGCGCCACTCGGTGATCTGGGAGGAATACAGCCCCTGTCCCCGCAGGAAGGCGCTGCCCTCCTGACGGGTGCAGGCCTCCTCGTACTGGGCCAGATACTCGAGTTTCTGCGCCGGGGTAAAGGACCTTCGAGGCCTCGGTCCACCGGCGCGGGGTCCGGGACTACTCATGGATCCATCTTGGCCCACTTCGGCCAAAGCTAGATTCGACATTATGATCGGATTCCTGTTT
>NZ_JBHLWH010000005.1:0-273693 GCF_042433045.1 Citricoccus parietis
CGGCCCGCCACGTCACCGTCAACCGGCCGTTCTCCCACACCTTGGTCAACGGCGTCACAAACCCCGGCAATTGCGGCTCGCCGTATTGACTCTTCGCGGCGGCCACCAGGCGGTCCACGTTCTTGCGGATGGTCGGCAACTGGGCGTCCAGATACCGCCCCGGGCAGGCCGTGGAGTTGGTGACCTTGTGCCCCAGGATCGTAGGAACGGTGACCCTGGTGCCGTCACTCCACCGGGCGGTGCCCTTGCCTCGCTGGGTCAGTGTGACCTTGGCCGTCGGATCGACGTCATACCGGTAGGCCTGCCAAGCCAGCACCTTCTCGATGGCCCGCACCATGGGTGCCGGGGCCGAGGCGATGTCATAGTTGCCCATGGCGGAGATGCCGATGGTGTCCGTGTTGAACCCGCCGGCCTGAGCGCCCTGGACGGGCTTCTCGATCGATCCACGGCGGCCCTGGAAGATGTTGCCGTACTTGTCCACCAGGAACTGGTAGCCGATGTCTCCCCAGTCCAGGGAGACCGCGTGGTACTGGAAGATGCCGCGGATCTGGGCATAGGCGCCGGAGGCGGAGTAGTTGTTCGAGCCTGCCGTGTGGTGCACGTACATCGCCTGGAGGTCCGTCGACGGGGTCCCCCAGTCCTTGACCTTGCTCTCATCGGCACCCCACTGCGCGCGGGTGATGATCTTCGGCTTGACCGCATCGGCCGAGGCGTTGGCCGTGGCGGTGGCCTGGGCGGTCCCGGTGATCAGTCCCTGCTGTTCATGGACGGCGGGCCTGAAGGCCGCGTCGCCTCCCGTGCCGAGGGAGGCGGCCGGTACGGCCTCTGCACCCTGGCTGGAGGCTGCGGACTCCTGGCTGGCCAGGCCGGCCTGCTGCTCGATCTCCGCCAGGTCGTCTGAGGCGGAGGAAGCCGCCTCCAGCTTGCCGTCGGTCTCGGCCGTGCCCGGGTCGATGAGCTCGAGCTCCAGGCCCGCCGGAACTTCGCCGTCCGCCGTGGTCACTCGGGCCTGGATGGCATCGCCACCGCTGGAGATCAACGGCTCGGTGCCCACGCGGTCCGCATGGGGCGCCTCATCGCCGTCGTGGATCTCCATGCTGTTCCAGTCGGTCCACTCCCCGGCCTCACGCACGCGCAGGGACACGTCGGTGACCTGGTCCGCCTCGGCGATGTCCCACGTCACACCCGCGACGATGAAGTCCATGGTCTCGACCGGTTGGGTCAGGGCCGCGATGTGCTCGACCTCGACCTCCTGCGTGGACGAGATGGCACCGTTGAAGACAGAGTCGGTCAGTTCATCGGCCTCGGGGGCCGCTGGAGCATCGACGGCGGCGTCAGCCTTGGCCCGCAGGTCCCGGATCACGACGTCGGAGGGCTGGGACTCGCTGCCCGCGGACGTCGGTGCGGTGCCGGACACGGGGGTTGACCGGGCCGAGAGTGTCGAGGACATCAGCGAGACCTCGGGTTCGGTGGCCTCGGACTCAGCGGCCGCGGCTTCGCTGGCCTCCGGTGTCGAGGACGCCGACGGCTCGGCGAGGTCAGGGGCGTCCGTGACCGAGGGAGCCAGCGTGCTGTCAGGCGCCTGGGTGCCGTCTGTCGTCTCGGTGCCGTCAGGCGTCTCGGTGCTCTCAGGACTCGGTGTGTCAGGGGCTTCTGCCACGTCAGGAGCCGGTGTCGACTCAGGGGTGTCCGCCACCTCGGGGAGCGCCTCGGGGTCGATGCCACCGAGGGCAATGGATTGCTCCCCGGCGCCCTTGATCTCGGAGGCCACCTCCCCTGACTCGACGGCCGGGTCAACTGCATTCTCGCTGGTGGCCGTGGTCACCGCCGGAGCAGCAGTGGTGTCCGGCACCACGGGCATGGCCGTGGCCGGCAGGACGGTGGTGGCGGTGAGCGTGAGGGCCAGGGCAGTGGCGGCGCCGGCCTTCAGGACAGGGTGGAGCGTCCGGGACATATCAGTTTTTCCCTCAAGTGGTGCAGAGCGATGGACGTGGACGTGGGATTCCCCTCAACGCCACAGATAGGTTATCAAGCGTTTATTGACTTGTAATCACTTTTGTCCCTTTGGTCTCAGCCTTAACACAGAGTTCACTCCGCGGTTGGCGCTGATGACAGGCCAAGCCAAGACAAGACAAAGGGACACCGGGTCACCCTCAAGGGTGGACCCGGTGTCCCTATGCGCGCCGTCGGTGGACGGCTGTCAGAGCACTCCGTCGATCTTAGAAGTCCCAGTCATCGTCTTCCGTGGTTTCGGCCTTGCCGATCACGTAGGAGGAGCCGGAGCCGGAGAAGAAGTCGTGGTTCTCATCCGCATTCGGGGACAGCGCCGAGAGGATGGCCGGATTCACGTCGGTGACGGCGGAGGGGAACATCCCCTCGTAGCCGAGGTTCATCAGGGCCTTGTTGGCGTTGTAGTTCAGGAACTTCTTGACGTCCTCAGCCAGGCCGACGGAATCGTAGAGGTCATGGGTGTACTGGACCTCGTTCTCGTACAGTTCGAACATGAGCTCGAAGGTGTAGTCCTTGAGCTCCTGCTGGCGCTCCGCCGACTCTTTCTCCAACCCGCGCTGGTACTTGTAGCCGATGTAGTACCCGTGCACGGCCTCGTCGCGGATGATGAGACGGATCAGGTCAGCGGTGTTGGTCAGCTTGGCACGGGAGGACCAGTACATGGGCAGGTAGAAGCCCGAGTAGAAGAGGAAGGACTCCAGGATGGTGGAGGCCACCTTCTTCTTCAGCGGATCGTCACCGTGGTAGTAGTCCAGGATGATCCGGGCCTTCCTCTGGAGGTTGGCGTTCTCCTGGGACCAACGGAACGCGTCGTCGATCTCCTTGGTGTTGGAGAGCGTGGAGAAGATCGAGGAATAGCTCTTGGCGTGCACCGACTCCATGAACGCGATGTTCGTGTAGACGGCCTCTTCATGGGTGGTCAGCGAGTCCGCAATGAGGGAGACGGCGCCCACGGTGCCCTGGATGGTGTCCAGCAGGGTCAGTCCGGTGAAGACCCGCATGGTGAGGGTCTTCTCGTCCTCGGACAGCGTGGCCCAGGACTGGATGTCATTGGACAGCGGCACCTTCTCCGGGAGCCAGAAGTTGGACGTCAGGCGGTTCCAGACCTCCACGTCCTTGTCATCCTGGATACGGTTCCAGTTGATTGCCTCGACGGTCTCGAGGGTCTTGACAGCGTCGGCCATCATCTCAGGTGTCGTCCTCACTTCAAGGGTGCAGTGCTGTGGGTGGTTCGTGGTTCAGCCGGGCGGGCCGCCGGGAAGGCGACCCGCCCGGCCAAGGCTAGTGGCCGGCGTCGGGCCCGGAAGCCTGACAGGTCAGAGCATGCAGGAGACGCAGCCCTCGACCTCGGTGCCTTCCAGCGCGAGCTGGCGCAACCGGATGTAGTAGATGGTCTTGATGCCCTTGCGCCAGGCGTAGATCTGCGCCTTGTTCAGGTCACGGGTGGTGGCCGTGTCCTTGAAGAACAGGGTCAGGGACAGGCCCTGGTCCACGTGCTGAGTGGCGGCGGCGTAGGTGTCGATGACCTTCTCGTAGCCGATCTCGTACGCATCGTCGTAGTACTCGAGGTTCTCGTTCGTCAGGTAGGGAGCCGGGTAGTAGACGCGGCCCAGCTTGCCCTCCTTGCGGATCTCGATCTTCGAGGCGACCGGGTGGATCGAGGAGGTCGAGTTGTTGATGTAGGAGATCGAACCGGTCGGCGGCACGGCCTGCAGGTTCTGGTTGAAGATGCCGTGCTCCATGACAGAGGCCTTCAGCTCGCGCCAGTCAGCCTGGGTGGGGATGGACACGTTGGCACCGGAGAACAGCTCGGCGACCCGCGGGGTGGCCGGCTCCCAGACCTGTTCGGTGTACTTGTCGAAGAACGTCCCGGAGGCGTACGTGGAGTCCTCGAAGCCGCCGAACGTCGACCCGGTCTCCATCGCGATGCGGTTGGAGGACCGCAGGGCGTGGAACAGCACCGTGTAGAAGTAGATGTTCGTGAAGTCGATGCCTTCTTCGGAGCCGTAGTGCACCCGCTCGCGGGCCAGGTAGCCGTGCAGGTTCATCTGGCCCAGGCCGATGGCGTGCGAGGAGTTGTTGCCCTGGACGATGGACGGCACCGAGTTGATCTCAGACATGGTGGACACCGCGGTGAGCGCCCGGATGGCCGTCTCGATGGACTTGCCGAAGTCCGGCGAATCCATGGTCTTGGCGATGTTCATGGATCCGAGGTTGCAGGAGATGTCCTTGCCCACGGAGGCGTAGGTCAGGTCCTCATTGAACTCCGAGGCCTCGGAGACCTGGAGGATCTCGGAGCACAGGTTGGACATGGTGATCCGGCCCTTGATCGGGTTGGCCTTATTCACCGTGTCCTCGAAGACGATGTACGGGTAGCCGGACTCGAACTGGATCTCGGCGAGCGTCTGGAAGAACTCGCGGGCGTTGATCTTGGTCTTTTTGATCCGCGCGTCGTCGACCATCTCGTAGTACTTCTCCGACACCGAGATCTCGGAGAACGGCTTGCCGTAGACGCGCTGCACGTCGTACGGGCTGAAGAGGTACATGTCCTCGTTCTTCTTGGCCAGCTCGAACGTGATGTCCGGGATGACGACGCCCAGGGACAAGGTCTTGATGCGGACCTTCTCGTCCGCGTTCTCACGCTTGGTGTCCAGGAACCGGTAGATGTCCGGGTGGTGGGCGTGCAGGTACACGGCACCGGCACCCTGGCGGGCACCGAGCTGGTTCGCGTAGGAGAAGGAGTCTTCGAGGAGCTTCATCACCGGGATGACGCCGGAGGACTGGTTCTCGATCTGCTTGATCGGGGCGCCGTGCTCACGGATGTTGGTGAGGGACAGGGCCACGCCGCCGCCGCGCTTGGACAACTGCAGGGAGGAGTTGATGCTGCGCGCGATCGACTCCATGTTGTCCTCGATGCGCAGCAGGAAGCAGGAGACGAGCTCGCCGCGCTGGGCCTTGCCGGCGTTGAGGAAGGTCGGGGTGGCGGGCTGGAAGCGTCCGCCCACCATCTCCTCCACCAGGTCGATGGCGAGCTGCTCATCGCCCTGGGCCAGGTGCAGGGCCACCATGCAGACGCGGTCCTCGTAGCGCTCCAGGTAGCGCTTGCCGTCGAAGGTCTTCAGCGCGTAGGACGTGTAGAACTTGAAGGCGCCCAGGAAGGTGGGGAAACGGAACTTCAGCCCGTAGGCGCGGTCCCAGAGACTCGTCCGGAACTCGGCGGAGTACTGCTCCAGCGTCTCGGCCTCGTAGTAGTCGTGCTCCACGAGGTAGGTCAGCTTCTCATTCAGGTCGTGGAAGAAGACGGTGTTGTTGTTGACATGCTGCAGAAAGTATTGACGGGCTGCCGCGTGGTCGGCCTCGAACTGGATCTTGCCGTCCGCACTGTAGAGGTTCAGCATGGCGTTCAGCTCGTGGTAGCCCAGGTTCTGCCATGCCGCCGGCAACTCCTTGGCCGACCTGATCATGTCCTGCTCGGTGATTGTCATCCCCAAAACCTTTCCAGTCCTTCGCGCACGGCCGTGACGTCCTCCGGCGTGCCCATGAGTTCGAATCTGTACATCAGGGGCACCTCGCACTTGCGCGCCACGATGTCCCCGGCGAGGCAGTAGGCCTCGTAGAAGTTGGTGTTCCCTGCGGCAATGACGCCCCGGATCAGATCCCGGTTCGACTTGACGTTGAGGAATTTGATGACCTGCTTCGGAACGGCTCCCGTGCCGTCTCCCCCGCCATAGGTCGGCAGGATGAGGACGAAGGGCTCCGTGGCCAGGAGGGTCGGCTCCTTGGTGATGATCGGCAGCCGCGCCACTTCACCCTCCGGCAGCTCCAGTTTGGAGACGAAGCGGTGGGTGTAGCCGGAGGCGGAGGAGAAGTAGATCAGGCGTGCAGCGGTCTGTTGTGGGGTCTGGGACCCCACAACACCTGTCGGCCTGCTCTCGCTGACCACGCTCGTCATGGTGACCTCGGGAACCTCAGGCCACCGAGGCGGCAGCGGCGGTGGCCAGCTCCTCGATCTTGTCCGGACGGAAGCCGGACCAGTGCTCGGCACCCGTGATGACGACCGGGGCCTGCATGTAGCCCAACGACCGGACGCGCTCCAGTGCCTCGGCGTCCTGGGACATGTCCACGGTCTCGTAGGCGATGCCCTTCTTGTCCAGGGCGCGGTAGGTGGCATTGCACTGCACGCAAGCCGGCTTGGAGTAAACGGTGACGGTCATGGTCATTCCCCTGTCCTCGGCTACCGCGTCCGGATTGCCGGACCGGCGGGCGTTTCTGCTCTGTGGTCTGTGTTCTTGCGTCATGGCCGCGAAATCCGTCTAGGACCTGTTCAACAGGTCCCGATACCGTGGATTCCGGGTCCGCCCGGACTCTCCGGCATGAAAAACTGCGCGGTCCGAACTGCTGACATCAATACTACATCTAGTGGTGACCGTATGGAACAACCACAAGATCCTGTCTTACATGGTTGAGATTAGTTTCCCCCAATTCGTCCACAGGCGGTGTGGATGAACGGACCGTGTACGCACCCGCCCGAACGCCGGAATCACGCCGATCGACGGTTGCGGGCCGGAGAACGTCCACAGGGTGTGGACGAAGAGGCCCGGTGTTGTGCACAGATTCTTTTGACCCAGCACGGCGGCGTGTCCTGTCCGCGGCAGCGGCGTGTCGGCGTCGTGGCGGGACCGGTCGGCATCACGGACAAGACACGGATAGCCTCGAGGAACCACAGGAGGCACCACAGGAGGGACTCCCATGCCCACGCCAGAGACACCCCGCCGCCTGGTCAACACCCACGACCTCGCCGACCTCGCCGCCCGAGATGCAGCGACCGCCGCAGACGCCACAGATGTCACAGCTGCCAGAGTCGCCACCGGCGCCGCGGGCGCGATCTGGAAACTCGATGAGCCGGTCCGGGAGCTCGACTCGAACATCATCGCGTTGCCGGCCGGTGACGGGATCGACGCGCACCAGGGCCCGGACAACGACGTGATGATCCATGTCCTTGACGGCTCCGGCACGCTCGGAACCGCAGCGGGAGACCTGACCCTACGGCCTGGAGACCTCCTGTGGATGCCCCGGCGTTCGATGCGCCGCTTCACCGCGGGCGGTTCCGGACTGATCTACCACACGGTCCACGTCAGGAAGCCGGGCCTGCTCCCGACTCTGCGCCGATGACGTCGCTGCCAAACTGGGCGATGGCGTCCCCGATGGACCGGTGCAGGGTGGGGTAGGCCCACGGGATCCGCGCCAGCTCGGCCAGCGGCACCCGGGCGTGGACGGCCACGGTGAGCGCCCCGAGGATCTCCCCGGCATGAGGGCCCACCACCGCCGCGCCGATGAGCACTCCCCCACTCGTCCTGGTCCCGGATCCCTTCCCAGTCCCCTTCTCGTCCGCATTCCCCTCCGCCCGAGCCACCAGGGTCAGGTGCCCTCGAACCTCGTCGATCCAGCCCCGGCTTGAGGCCCCGAGGTCCACCCTCGCCACGTGGACCTCGGAGGCATCGCCGCCCCCATGTTCCACGGCCTTCCGGGCCTCACCCTCAGAGAGCCCGACGGCGGCCACTTCCGGATCCGTGTACGTCACCCGGGGTACGGCATGGCGGGGAAAGGGGCGCGGGGCCGCTCCGGCCAGGAGCTGGTCCGCCACCACCGCCGCCTGGGCCATGGACGTGTGGGTGAAGGGGCCGGCACCGGTCATGTCCCCGATGGCGTACCGGCCCGGAACGGGCTGCCCGCCCTCCGCGACCGCGCCGTCCAGGACGCGGCACCAGTCATCCACGTCCACGGGGTCCCGCGGCACCCGGCCGGTGGCCAGCAGCACCCGGTCCACGGTCAGCCGGCCCCCCGTGGTCAGCTCCAGGTCCACGGGGCCGACCGAGGCCGGGATGCCGTGGGACGTCTCATACCGGGAGGCCTCCCCGGCCTGCACGCGACTGATCTCCGTCCCCGTCCGGACGTCGATCCCCTCGGACCGGAACCGCTCCGCCACCAGCTCGCCGGCCTCCGGGGCCTCGCCCGAGAGCAGCCTTTCACCGCGCACCAGCAGGCTGACGCGGACGCCGAAACCGGCCAGCGCCTGCGCCAGTTCACACCCCACGGGCCCACCGCCCACGATGGCCAGGGAGGCCGGGAGTGTCTCGGCCGTCACCACGTCCCGGTGGGTCCACGTCACCGCCTCCGGCAGGCCGGGCACCGGGATCCGCACCGATTCCGAGCCGGTGTTCAGGACCACCGCACGGCGGGCCGTCCAGGTCTGGCGCGCGCCGCCGTCGTTGGGGGTGACGGTGACCCTGGTGCCGTCTGAGGCCGGGCCGGTTGCGGGACCTCCCGCGATCTCAGCCCGCCCGTGGACGAACTCCGCGCCGGTGCCGAGCAGCCGCTCCACGGCCACCCGGTCGTCCCAGTGGTCCGTGGCCTCCTCCCGGATCCGCCGCGCCACCCTCGCCCACGAGGCGTCCTCCCTCCGGGACTCGTGCAGCATCATCTTCGACGGGATGCAGCCGTAGTACGGGCATTCGCCACCGACCAGGTGCTCATCCACGGCCAGCACCGACCAGCCGCCGCGCGCCAGCCGTGCGGCGACGTCCTCCCCGCCGGGGCCGAGTCCGATCACGACGGCGTCGACCGTCCTGGACACCGAGACGGACGTGGCGGACATGGGCCCGGACGTGGGGATCGACGCCGGGATGGGGGTGGACGCTGGGGTGGAGGGGGAAGCCATGGGACCAGACTTCCATCAGCACACCCCGGGTGGCGAGAGACAGTGTGCCCCGACCCACGCCTAACGCGGCGCTCCGGGCCCAGCGACCGGACACCCTCCCCCTGAAGGCGCCCCACCCCTACGCTGAGCCCATGGTCACCGTTGCCGAGAACCTCATCCAGACCCTTTCCCTCAATGGCGTCCAGCGCATCTATGGCCTGCCCGGCGATTCGCTCAATGCCATCACGGAGTCCCTCCGGACCCACCCCGAGATCGAGTGGGTGCACGTGCGCCATGAGGAGACCGCGGCGTTCGCCGCCGGGGCCGAGGCGGAGATGACCGGTGACGTGACGGTCTGTGCGGGCAGCTGCGGCCCCGGGAACCTGCACCTGATCAACGGGCTCTACGATGCCCAGCGCAGCCGCGTCCCGGTGCTCGCGCTCGCCGCCCACATCCCCACGGAGGAGATCGGCACCACCTACTTCCAGGAGACGCACCCGCAGGAGCTGTTCCGGGAGTGCTCCGTCTATGTGGAGTACGTGGCCGATCCGAAGCAGATGCCCCGCCTGCTGGAGATCGCCCTGCGCACCGCCATCGAGCAACGCGGCGTGGCAGTCCTGGTGATCCCCGGTGATGTCGCCTCGGCGGCCGCCCACGACGATCGCCGCACCCTCGTGCGGAAGGCCCGCTCCGCCGTCGTGCCCCTGCCGGACCAGTTGCAGGAGGCCGCCGATGTCCTCAACGCGGCGCGGAGCGTCACCATCCTGGGCGGCGCGGGGACCGCCGGAGCGCACGCCGAGGTGATGCAGCTGGCCGAGCGACTGGCCTCGCCGATCGTGCACGCGATGCGCGGCAAGGAACACCTGGAGTACGACAGCCCGTACGACGTCGGCATGACCGGCCTGCTCGGCTTCGCCAGCGGGTACAAGGCGATGTCCGAGGCGGACGCCATCCTCATGCTGGGCACGGACTTCCCCTACCCGCAGTTCTATCCGGACGATGCCCGGGTGATCCAGGTCGACATCCGTGGCGCGCAGATCGGGCGCCGGCGCCCCGTGGACGTGGCCCTGGTGGGCGGGGTGCGGGAGACGGCGGCGGCGCTGGTCCCGCTGCTGGAGCAGAAGAAGGACAGGCACCTCAAGGACGCGCGGAAGCACTATGCCAAGACGCGCGCGAAGCTGGACGACCTCGCCACCCCGGCACGGAAGGGCGCAGCCGTGCACCCGCAGTATCTGGCACGGCGGATCAGTGCCCTGGCGGCCGAGGACGCCGTGTTCATCCCGGACGTCGGCTCCCCCGTGGTCTACGCCGCCCGGTACCTCGAGATGAACGGACGACGCCGGCTGCTCGGCTCGTTCTCGCACGGCTCCATGGCGAATGCGGTCCCGCAGGCGATCGGGGTGCTGGCCCAGGACCGCGCCCGGCAGACCGTCACGCTCTCCGGCGACGGCGGGCTGACCATGCTACTGGGTGACCTGCTCACGCTGGTGCAGATGAAGCTGCCGGCGAAGGTGGTGGTGTTCAACAACTCGTCCCTGAATTTCGTGGAGCTCGAGATGAAGGCCGCCGGGCAGCTGCCCTTCGCCACGAGCCTGGAGAACCCCGACTTCGCCGCCGTGGCCCGGGCCATGGGCATCAAGGGCATCCGGGTGGAGGACTCGAGGGACGTGGATGCGGCGCTCACGGAGGCCTTCGCGCACGACGGCCCGGCTCTGGTGGACGTCCTGACCGACCCGCAGGAACTCACCATTCCGCCGGCCATCCAGTTCGAACAGGCCAAGGGCTTCGCGCTGTACTCCCTCCGCACCGTCCTCTCGGGCCGCGGCGACGAGCTGTTCGACCTGGCGAAGACGAACCTGCGGCAGTTGTTCTAGTCCCGGCTAGGGTTGCCGGGTGGACCGAACGCCGAAGAACCTCATCCTCGCCTACGTCCTGTGTGTGGCACTCGGTCTGGTGGGGGCGCATCGGTTCTACCTGGGGCATCGTGCGCTCGGGGTGGTGTACCCGATCCTGACCGTGGCCGGCCTTGCCAGTGCTCCCTGGGGCATCGGGTTCGTGTTCGGCGGGTTGGTGATCCTGTTGTGCCTGATCGACGTCGTGCGCCTGCCCGGACTCGTCCGGAGGGCCGACGGCGGCCTCAACTAGGCGCGATCGCGCAGTTCCGCCTCAGCGACCCGGGTGACCGTCTCTCCGGTCCACCGTCCGTGCCGGTCCATCATGTGTCCCAATCGCTTGGGGGTCCGCAAGACGACTCCCCGGCGCAGGCGCACTCCGCGTTTCAGGGCGTTCTGCATCGCCACCTCGAGTTGGTGGATCGCTGCGAGGTTCTTGAGCCAGACATCCACCACGAGGTTCTCGCTACCACCACTGGTGGCGGCGAAGCGGATTTCCGGCAGGCCGCCCACCATGCGTGCGAAGTCCTGGAGGGACACGGCCTCGACGTCCATGAAATACCACACATGCACGGGCCACCCAGAAAGTGTGTTGACCAGGTCCGTCCGCAGATGGAACCGTCCGCTGTGCAGCAGGACCGCCAAGGCGTCCTGCACCCGTTGCGGCGGGACCCTCGCAATGCGTGCGAGCTCCGCCGCCGAGGTCCGACCATCGCGGCCCAAGACCTCGACGATCACCGCCTCCAACTCGGCGGGAACGGTTCGTGGTGCGCGTGCCCGGGGCCCCGCCGCACGGGGAATTGACTGGACCTCGGACTCATCCAGTTCCCGAATGGTCCATTCGTCGGCCACGCGTAGTACCCCGGTCAGGATCTGGGTCCGGATCTGCCTGACATGCGGTATGGACGGGAGGTCCTCCAGCAGGAACTCCGTCAGCTCCCGTTCCGTGGCGGCACCGACCGTGACCACCAGGGACAGTCCGGACGCCACGATGTCGATCGTGGTGGCCGCGGGGATCGGACTCAGCCGGCCGACCGCCTGCTTCACGTAGCCCGGCTCGATGTCGACTTCCACGATGGCCGAACCGTGCTGGGGAGTCCCCACGGCGTAGCCATGGGTCAAGGCCAGACCCGACTCGGTCAGGGCCTTCCAACGCCGGGCCAACGTCGTTTCATTCAGGCCGACCACCGGCGCCAAATCTGTCCAGGGGGCCCGGGGAGACACCTGCAGTGCGTGAATCAACCTCCGGTCCATCTCATGCAAATGCATTTCCTGCATATGGCCCTCAATTTTTGGTCGAATCCTGCGATTTTTCACGATGGAAAAACTCTAGGCCGAGCGTTGCCATCACACAAGATCGGGGACCGCAGCCGTTATCGCGATGGGACGGCATCGGACCCCACAGACTTCTCAGGACAAGAGGCCCCTCATGAGCGTCACCGAGAACACCACCATGACCGTCGGACTGCATCCGGTCCTCTGGATCGGCGCAGGCCTGGTCCTCGCCATCGTCGTGGTGCAGTCCCTCGTCTACCTCCGTGCGGCACGCAAGGCCGCCCCCGAGGCCGGGATGACCGGTCTGGACTTCACCACCGCCGTCCGCACCGGCGCCACATCCGCCATCGGACCGTCGCTTGCCGTGTGCCTCATCGCCATGGCCGTGTTGCCGGTCCTGGCCACCCCCAGCACCCTGACCCGCATCGGTCTCGTCGGCTCGGCCGCCTACGAGACCATGGCGGCCGACGTCGCCCTCGGTGCCATGGGAAGCGGGCTGGGGCAGGACAACGTCACCGGCACCATGTTTGTCTCGATGCTACTGGCCCTGGCCATCGCCGGTTCCGGGTGGATGGTGGTGACACTGATCGCCACTCCACTGATGAAGCGGGGGCTCAAGACCAACACCAAGACAGCGGCGGGGAAGGCCTCACGCTGGGCCGTCGTGCCCGCTGCGGCCCTGGTCGGCGCATTCTTCACCATGGGTCTCAAGGAAGTCTCCGCCGGCCTCACCCCGCTGCTGGTGTTCCTGGCCTCGGCCGGCGTCATGCTCCTGGCGACCTACCTGTCCAAGCGCACCGGTAAGGGTTGGTTCCTGGAATGGGCCTTGGGCATCGCCCTGTTCGTCGGCATCGCCGTCGGCTACGTCCTTTCCTGACATCCCAGCACCAGACTCCCCTGGATAACTCCGATCCCGAACGAGGTTCCCATGTCTGCTCCCACTGAAGCCACCACCGGCACGTCTGACTCCGCGATCCGGTCCGTGACCGGCACCGGCTCGATCCCCCATCCGCTCGCCACTTTCGATAAGATCACCTCGGTCTGGGGCCCCGTCACCATGCTGGCCGGACTCCTGGCGATGATGTCCGGACCCGTATTCCTGGCAGTCTTCGGCGGTTTCGATGTCGATTTCGGCACGGTGGCGATGGCCGTCGTCGCCATCGCCATGGTGTTCGGCGTCATCTGGTTCGTCGAACCAGTCTCCTACTTCCCCATTCTGGGTCCGGCGGCCATGTACCAGGCCTTCCTCATCGGAAACATCTCCACCAAGCTCCTGCCCTCGGCCATGGCGGCACAAACCCGCATCAAGGCCAAAGTGGGCACGCCCAAGGCCCAGCTCGCGGCCGCGGCGGCCATCTCCGCCGCAGGACTGATCCACGTGGTCTCCCTGATCCTGTTCGTCGGCCTACTGGGCAACTGGCTCCTGGGCATGATCCCCAGCGACATCCTGTCCGCCGTCTCCACCTTCATCATGCCGGCCGTCCTCGGCGCCTTCATTGTCCAGGCGGTCCAGACCAATTGGGGCAACAAGCCCGTACTCCTCACCGGCCTGGTCGTCGCCGCGGTCATCATCGTCGTGCTCCTGCCGTTAGTGCCCGGCCTAGCCACGTTCGCCACCCTGCTCGGCGTCGTCCTGACCATTGCCGTGGTCGTCATGCTGCCGCGCAAAGCCGCCCCGACCGCCGGCGCCGGGGAATCGACGTCCGAAGAGCTCATCAACTAGGACAACCTCTAGGCTCAAGAACCAATCCCTCATTGACAAGGAACAACATCATGAATCACGTTCAGAAGATCTCCGAGGCCATCGATGTCCTGGCACCCGAGTTCACGGCCCTCTCCGACTCGATCTGGGACGAACCGGAACTGCGCTGGGACGAGTACACGTCCATGGAGAAACAGATCAGGGTCATCGAGGGCCACGGTTTCGAGGTCACCCGCACCGTCGCTGGGATCCCCACCGCCTTCTCCGCGGAGAAGGGATCGGGTGGGCCGGTCATCGCCTTCTTGGGTGAATACGATGCCCTGGACGACCTCACCCAGGCCAGCGGCTCCCCGGAGCGCCACCCCGATCCCCACAGCAGCTCGGTCAACGGCCACGGATGCGGGCACAATCTCCTCGGCAGCGGCGCCCTCCTGGCCGCCGTCGCCACCGCTGCGTACCTTGAAGAGCATCACCTGCCGGGCATCGTCCGCTTTTACGGCTGCCCCGCCGAGGAGGCCGCCGCCGGCAAGTCCTTCATGGTCAAGGACGGTGCCTTCGCAGACGTGGACTCGGCGATCACGTGGCACCCGGCCGCCACCACGGCCTACAAGCAGAGCCTCATGCTGGCCTACACGCAGGTCTACTTCCACTTCAAGGGACTCGCCGCCCACGCCGGTGCAATGCCCCACCTGGGCCGCAGCGCCCTGGACGCCGTGGAGCTGCTCAATGTGGGCACCAACTTCCTGCGCGAACACATGCCGGACAGCGCCCGCGTCCACTACGCCATCACCGACGCCGGGGGTCACTCCCCCAACGTGGTCCAGGCCAACGCCTCCGTGTACTACATCGTCCGCCACACCGACGCCCACCAGATGCGCGCACTCTACGAGCGCGTGGTGAAGATCGCCCAAGGCGCCGCCCTGATGACGGAGACAGAGCTGACCATCGAGTTCGATGGCGCCTGCTCGGAGGTCCTGCCCAATGAGGTCCTCGAACAGGTCCTGTACGAGAACGTGAAAGAACTCGGCGCGGTCCCCTTCGATGCCGAGGACCAGGCCACCGCCGCACGGTTCGCCGCGGGGCTCGATGAGCGTGAGGTCCGCACCGCCAAGAAGTCCCTGGGCTGGGACCCTTCAGACGCGCGCGCCCTTCATGACGACCTGCCCGCACCGGCCTTCGAGTCGCCCCGCATCCAAGGCACGGGCTCAACCGACGTCGGGGACGTGAGCTGGTCCGTGCCCACCGTGCAGATCTTCGCCGCCACCACCGCCATCGGCACCCCGTTCCACGCGTGGCAGACCGTCGCCCAGGGCAAGCTGCCGGCTGCCCATAAAGGCATGGTCTACGCCGCGAAGGCCATGGCCGCGACGGGTATTTCCCTCTTCGAGCACCCGGGCCGCATCGCCGAGGCCCAGGCGGAATACGACGCCCTCACGGCGCAGACGCCGTACATCAGCCCGATCCCGGACGGCGTCGTCGCTCCCCCGCTGCGCGGGATCGGCGACGTGCCGGACGATGCCAGTGAACTGAACGGCGACCTGCAATCGGCCTGATCCCGTGCCGTCGGGTCCCGGGCCGCAGTCGACGTCGGCCCGGGACCGTGCGCTGGCGACCCACCTCCGTCTCGCCCCAGAAGGAGTAGCATCGAGGTGACGACGTCTGCATTCGCGGAAGACGCTTTCTGGAAAAATGACTTCACCGTGGCGGATTGCGGCCCTCTGCGGTGCGGGCGCCCTCCACCAGATTCCTGTCTCGCAGCAGAGGAGCTGAACAGTGTCCGAAGCAGAAGGCACCCCGCCCACGTCACCCCGCCAGCCCGGGGACAACCGCGTCGAGCGCACCAAGCTCGGCGGCACCGATCCGGCGGTGGACCGCCGCCGGCAGCGCCGCGACCGTGACGAGCAGTTCCGGGCACCGCTCACCAGCAGTGAGATGGTCAAGGGTCCCGCCGATCTGGTGCCGGACAACAGGCCCCGCGTCAACTGGCGGGTACTCGCCATCGCCTCGGCCATCATCCTGGCCTTCTCCGTCTGGGCCATGGTGGCCCCGGACAATGCCTCCGCGATCATGCAGTCCGTGGTGGCATGGATCGGCACCAATCTCGGCTGGTACTACGTGCTCACCATCGCCATCGTGATCGTGTTCGTCCTCTGGGTGGCGCTGTCCAAGGAAGGCAGCGTCCGCCTCGGACCAGACCACTCGCGCCCGCAGTACAAGATGTTCACGTGGGTGGCCATGCTCTTCGCCGCCGGGGTCGGCATCGACATGCTGTTCTACTCGGTCACCGGCCCCATCCAGCACTATCTCCAGCCGCCCACCGGCGAGGGCGGCAGCCCGGAGGCCGCCCAGGAGGCCGTGGTCTGGACGATGTTCCACTACGGCATCTCCGGCTGGTCCATGTATGCCCTCATCGGGATGGCCCTGGGCTACTTCGCCTACCGCTGGGGCATGCCCCTGTCCATCCGCGCCGCCCTCTACCCGCTGCTCGGCAAACGCGTCCGCGGTGGCCTGGGCGACGCGATCGACGTCATCACCCTCGTCGGCACCATGTTCGGCGTGGCCACGTCCATGGGCATCGGCGTGGTGCTGTTGAACATCGGCTTCTCCATGATCTTCGGCCTCCCCCAAGGGCTGGCCCTGCAGATCGCCCTGGTCCTGGTCGCCGTCATCCTCACCGTGGCCGCCACGTCCTCCGGCGTGGACAAGGGGATCAAGTGGATCTCGGAACTGAACATCTGGGCCGCGGCCGCCATGCTGCTGTACATCCTGGTGACCGGGCCCACCTCGTTCCTGCTCAACGGCGTGGTCCAGAACATCGGCCGCTTCATCGTCACCCTGCCCGAACGCACGTTGCAGACCTTCGGCTACGAGGCCGGCGGGGCCGAGTGGATGTCCGGTCAGACCCTGTTCTTCTGGGCCTTCTGGCTGGCTTGGGGGCCCTTCGTCGGCCTGTTCCTCGCCCGGATCTCGAGAGGCCGGACGCTGCGCGAATTCGTCATCGCCGCGATCACCGCGCCGGTGCTCTGTGACTTCCTCATCGTCTCGGTCTTCGGCAATTCAGCTCTGTTCCAGGTCTTCAACGGAGACATGGACTTCGCCCAGCTGGCCATCGACCACCCCGAGGAAGGGTGGTACGCCCTGCTGGAGATGTTCCCCGGCGCGGCCTTCCTCATCGGCCTGGCCACGCTCTCGGGCCTGTTGTTCTACCTGACCAGCGCGAACTCCGGGGCCATGGTGATGGCGAACTTCTCCTCGTCCATCCCGAACCCCCTGGACGACGGGGCGAAGTGGCTGAGGATCTTCTGGGCCGTCGTCACCGCCGTGCTGACGATCGCCATGCTGGTGGCCGGCGGGGTGACCACCATGGAGTACGGCACGCTGATCTTCGCCCTCCCCTTCACGGTCATCGCCTACCTCATCATGATGTCCTTCTCGAAGGTCCTCCGCATGGAACGGGCCGAGAGGGAGGGCCAGGTGCTACGCCGGCAGTCCGCTGCCGCCCACGGCGGCCACGTCCCTGAGCGCACCTGGCGCCAACGGTTGGCCGGCATGCGCGCCTACCCCTCGAAGAGGCAGGTCGCCCAGTTCATGGAAGACCGGGTCCAGCCGGCCCTGGCGGACGTCCTGCGGGAGTTCACCGCCCAGGGATACGAGGCCACGCTCGAGATCACCCCGGATCAGGACTCGGGGATCTCCGGGCACCAGCTCAAGGTCGCGATCCCCGAACACCGCGGCTTCCAGTACCACGCCCAGGCGGTCGAGGCGCCCGTACCGACCTTCGGCGGCCGCGGCTCGATGTCCCGCTCCACCGACGTCTACTACCGCGTGGAGGTGTTCGCCCAGACCGGCTCCGAGGGGTACGACCTCTACGGACTCAGCAAGCAGCAGGTGATTGACGACGTCCTGGACCGCTACGAGGCCCACCTCGGGTTCCTGACGTACACCCATGAGCACGACTACGCCTCCGTGCTGACGCCGGCCACCACCGTGCCCACGGCCACCGGGACCCTGGTCCAGGTACCCTCGGAGGACACCGCCGCGGAGGTGGCCGAGGATGCCGAAGAGATCCGGAACCACCTGGACCGGAGTGACCAGCAGGCAGAAGACCGGGGAGACGTCGGCGGCACCCATCACTAGCCGGCGCTCATCACCAGGTGGCGGCGACGAAGCCGTGCAGGTCGGCCTCCAGCTCGATCCGTGAGCGCATCAGCTCGGCGACCAGGCCGGCGTCGAGGGCAATACGCAAGCGGTCCCGGGGCACGGAGACGGTCATCCCGGCCACCGCTGTGCCCGAGCTGTCCCGGATGGCCACGCCGACTGCCCCGACACCCTCTTCGGTGCACTGATCGTTGACGGCGAAGCCGCGGATCCGGATCATTGCCAGTTCGGCGGCGAGCCGCGTGTGGGACCGCGCGTCGAAGGGACTGCCGACCAGCTCAGCCTGGTGGCGGTACAGCTGTTCGACCGTGGCCGGGTCCATCGTCGCGAGCAGGGCCTTACCGCCCGAGGCCGCGGCGGCCGGCAGGGCCACGCCCTGGCGGTCGCCCACTCGAACAGAGTGGTCCCCCTCCACGGTGGCCAGGAAACGCACCTCGGTCCCGGCACGCACCATCAGGTTGGCCGTCTCCCCCAGCCGACCGGCCAGCATCTCCAGGTGCGGATAAGTGCGGTGACGTAGCTCGGCCGTCCAGGGGACCCCCACCGGCGGCAGACCCAGGGCCGGGCCCGGGATGTAGCGACGGGAGGCGTCCTGGACGGCGTACCCGCGGTAGACCAGCATCGCCATGAGGCGGTGCGCCGTGGAGACGGAGACGCCCAGCAGCCGGGCCGCAACACTGATGCGCACCCGGCCGTAGTCACGCACCATCTCCATCAGGGTCAGGGCGTGGTCCACGGACTCGACGGGATACCTCGGCGACTGCCGCAGAGAGGGCGTTTTCTGCACAGTAGATCATTCTGGCACTGTTCCTGTGCTGAGGTTCACAGTAGACCTATGATCCAGAGCACATCCGCCTCGGACGCGCCCTCCGTGGCGCCCCGCCGACAGGCCACCACCACCGCCCACGGCTCACTGCAGGGCAGTGGGCTGTCCCGCCGCCAGGCCACCCTGGCCGTGGTGGTCTGCTGGCTCCTCGTGGTCTTCGACGGCTACGACCTCATCGTCTTCGGCACCGTCCAGACCTCGCTGCTGGAGGACACCGGCTGGGGCCTGGACAATGCCTCCCTCGGCCTCATGGGGTCCATGGCGTTCGTCGGGATGATGATCGGTGCCCTGCTGGCCGGGCGGATGGCCGATTCCTGGGGCCGTCGCCGCACCATCTTGGCGTGCGCCGTCACCTTCTCGATCTTCACCATCCTCTGCGCCTTCGCTCCGAGCGCCTGGGTCTTCGGCGTGTTCCGGCTGCTGGCCGGGATCGGCCTCGGCGGCCTGGTGCCCTCGGCCAACGCCATGGTGGCCGAGCTGGTCCCCGAACGCTGGCGCTCCTCCATCGCCACGTTGATGATGTCCGGCGTCCCGATCGGCGGTTCCCTGGCCGCCCTCATCGGCATCCCCCTGATTCCGTCCCTCGGCTGGCAGTCGATGTTCCTCGTGGCCGTCCTGGCCCTCGTTATCGTGGTCCCGATGGGCCTGGCCTACCTCCCCGAGACCCTGCCGTCCGAAGCCGCGGACCGAGAACGTCCCGGCGCCTCGCCGGCCACTGGCGGGGCGGCGAAGGCCGGCGGTTTCTCCCTGTTGCTCCGTGATCCCTTCCTGCTGGCCTCCATCATGTTCGCCCTGGCCACCCTGGCCACGCTGTTCGCCTGGTACGGACTCGGCACGTGGTTGCCGCGCGCCATGGAAGCCCAGGGCTACGACCTCGGCTCCGCACTGACCTTCTCGCTGTCCCTGAACGTCGGTGCCGTTCTCGGCTCGATCGTCACGGCCTGGGCCGGCGACCGCTTCGGCGCTGTCCGCTCCGGCGTCATCGCCGCCGCCCTGGCCGGCGTGGCCCTGCTGGGCCTGTTGCTCTCCCCGCCGGTGTGGCTCGTGTACGTGATCTTGATGGTGGCCGGCGTCGGGACACACGGCACGCAGTGCCTGATCATCGCCGCCGTGGCCAACCACTACCCGGGGCACCTGCGCGGCACGGCCCTCGGCTGGGCCCTGGGCGTGGGGCGCCTGGGTGCCGTGACGGCGCCGCTGGTGGCCGGATTCCTGCTCAACGGCGGCTTCGGCGCCGGATCGATCTTCGTCGCCTTCGGCGTGGCAGCCCTGGTGGCGGCGGTGCTGTTGGTCGTCATCATCGCCCAGGGCAACGGCGGGCGCGGCATCGGATCACACCAGGCCACGGCGAGCTGAAACAGCTGACAGAGTTCCACGGCCGGGGCATCACCCCGCGAACGGGCGCGTCGGGATTCCGCGCACCCCTACCTCCGCCACGAACAAGGCACCAGCCAGCGGGTCCGCATCGGTGTCCACGTCTTCCCGCGAGGTGGTGATGAACAAGCGGTCCAGGTGCTCACCGCCAAAGGTGCAGGCCGTGGTCTTGGTCGCCGGTACCTCGATCACCTCGTCGAGTCGCCCATCCGGCCGGTAACGCTGGATGACGCCTTGGCCCACCACGGCCACCCAGACACCGCCCTCCGCGTCCACGGTCAGACCGTCCGGCTGGCCGCCGTCGGCAATCTGCACGAAGGATCTCCGGGCCGTCAGGCCGTTCGCGGTGTCGTAGTCGAAGACCGAGACGTGTCCGGTGGGCGTGTCGTTGTAGTAGGCCAGGGAGCCGTCCGGGCTCCAGTCCAGCCCGTTGGAAATGGTGACGCCGTCCAGGACGACGTCGACCCGCCCGTCGACATCAAGGCGGTAGAGCGAGGCGGCACCCGGGGTCTGGTCGTACGCCATGGACCCGCAGTAGAACCGGCCGTCGGGGTCGCATGCGCCCTCGTTCATCCGCACCGCGTTCGACGCCCACACCGGGGACAGCGTGGCGATGGAGCCGTCCGAATCCTCCAGGGCAAAGCCCTGCTCGACGCCGATCACCGCGCCCCCGCCACGGCGTGGCCGCACCGCTGCAGCCACCGAAGCGACATGATGGCGAGTCACCGTGTCCCACGCGTCCCCCGCGTCGCCGGTCAGCGTGAGGATGTCCCCGGCGAGCATGTCCACCCAGCGCAGCCCTCCCCACTGCTCGGACCAGACCGGCCCCTCTCCGTGGTAGGTGATCGGGTCGGTGATCTGCTGGGCACGCATCGAAACCTCCTGGATGCGGTGAGGCAGGGTCGGAAACGAGGGCTCACCCTCAGACAACCCCGCCGGCGTGCTGGGTGCAAGGGGCTCCTTCCGGTCCTCCGGCCGGGGATGCAAGGATCGTCGCATGTCCCTTGCTCGACGCCTGCTCGGCACACACCTGCTCGGCACCCGGTGGCCGCGCTGGGACGAGCGCACCGGTGCGGGTTGGCTGCTCAGCCGAAGTGAACGCGGGAACCCGGCGACCGACCTGCCCGCCTGGACCGGGGGCAACACCGTTCGACTGCTGCCCCACGGGGACGCGTACTTCGGCGAGCTCGCCCGTGAGCTGGCAGCCACCGGCCCCGGTGACCTGGTCCTGGTGGCTGGCTGGCGGATGGACGCCGACCAGCGGCTGGGTCCCCACACGACCGACCAGCGGTTGGGTCCCCACACGACCGTGGCGCAAGCCCTGGTGGCCAGTGCCAGGCGCGGTGCGCTCGTGCGGGGATTGGTGTGGCGCTCGCACCCGTCATGGATCGTCGGCTCGCGAGCCGAGAACCTCCAGGTGGCCCGCCGAGTCAACCGCGCTGGCGGGCAAGTGCTGCTGGACCATCGCATCCGCTCCCTGGGCAGCCACCACCAGAAGTTCGTGGTGGTCCGCCGTCCCGGCGATCCCGCGCGGGACGTGGCGTTCGTGGGCGGGCTGGATCTGGCGCGGTCCCGCAACGACGACCTCGAGCACGGCGGGGACCCGCTGCGCCGCAAGTTCGCGGAGGCCTACGGGCCCACGCCGGCGTGGCACGACGTGCAGGTCGCGGTCCGTGGGCCAGCGGTGCGGGACGTCGAGGAGGTCTTCCGAGAGCGATGGAGCGATCCGGCCCCGATGACGTGGCTTCCGTGGCAACGTCTCCACGATGCGTTGTCCGGGCTCCCCCAGCGAACGTCTCCACTGCCTGCGCCGGCCCCCGCCCCTCCTGCGCAAGGGCAAGACCGCGTCCAGCTGCTGCGCACCTACCCCCGTCGGCGCGCAGACGGCTACCCGTTTGCCCCTGACGGCGAGTTCAGTGTGGCCCGCGGCTTCGTGAAGGCCATGGAACAGGCTCAGCACCTGGTGTACATCGAGGACCAGTACCTCTGGTCGGCGGAGGTCGGCCGCATCCTGGATGCCGCGCTGCGCAGGGCACCGGAGCTGCGCATCCTCGCCGTGTGCCCGCGATACCCGGACCAGGAAGGCCTCCTGAAGGTGCCGCCGTCGTTGCTGGGTCAAGGGCTGGTCCTGCGCACGCTGAGTCCGCGCGTTCGGGACCGGGTCACCCTGCTGGACCTCGAGAATGCGGCGGGCCGGCCGATCTACGTGCATGCCAAGCTGTGCGTGATCGACGACGTCTGGGCCTGCGTGGGCAGCGCGAACCTCAACCGCCGGTCCTGGACCCATGACTCCGAGCTGAGCGTCGCGGTGACCGACGGCGGCGATGCCGACACCGCTGACCGCCCGGGCGGGACCTTTGCTCGGGAGTTACGCCTGCGACTGATGCGCGAGCACCTGGGCCGGGCCGGGGGCGGCGTTGATGACGGGGACGATCTGGCGGATGCAGCGCAGGCAGTCCGGGTGCTGCAGGCCAGTGCCGCGGCACTGGACTCGTGGTACGACGGCGGCCGGCAGGGCCCGCGCCCACCAGGCCGGTTGCGTTCTCGGCTGCCCGAGCGCGGCGCCGCATGGCAACGCGCCCTGGTCCGGCCCTTCTACCACGCGGCGTTCGACCCGGACGGACGTCCGCCGGGCAAGCGACTGCGCCGCCGGTATTGAGCCTGCGCAGGTGACCGCAGCAGACCGTCGCGCAGAGCACGGAGCACCGCATTCGTCCGGTCCCGCGCCCCGAGCTTCAGGAGGATGGTGGAGACGGCTGCGATGAGGCTGAGCAGGACGCCAGCGTCAGGACCCCTTGGGGACCTTGACCGCGATCACCGGGACGGAGGCGCCCAGCAGGATCTCCTGGGCGTTCGAGCCGAGCAGCAGCTTGCCCACTGGACTGCGGTGCTTGATACCGACCACGATCACGGTCACGTTCAACTCCTCGGCCACATCCAACAGATCACCGGCGGCATCCCGGCTGCGGGCGTCCGGCTGACGGTGCGTGATCGCGAGACCATCCGGCGCCGGATCGCCGGCCAAACCGGCAGCGGGGTCCAGGGCTCCGGACCCGCCCGCGCCGCCGTCGAGGTCGAAGAGGATGAGGTCCTCCCCACGGCGCGTCGCCTCAGCCACCGCGAAGTCCACCGCCGCCCGGCCCTCCGGGCTGCCCGTCCGCCCCACCAATACCGACATGCCGACTCCCTCCGGTGTGCGGACGCGCCACCGCGACGCCCCCGCCCTTCGTCCATGACTGTGACTCAGGATACATTTCCCTGTAGACCAGGGGAGCACCAGCCCATGAGCCGGTTCAGAGGGGGACGTCCAGCATGGCAGCTGACCACCACGCCACATCAGGTAGACCCGGCGTCGGCATGATCATCTATGGCGTGATAACCGCCCTGGTGGTCGGGACGGCGTCGTTCTTCTCGATCCAGTCGGCCACGGCCGGGGCGGACCTGCGCAGCAATCTGACCCTGATCGCGCCGGCGGGCGCCGGCGGCGGCTGGGATGGGTTCACCCGCTCCCAGCAGTCCGCGATGCGCGTCAACGGGATCGTCAACAACGCCCAGGTCGTCAACATCCCGGGCGCCGGCGGCACCATCGGGCTCGGTCGGTTCAGCACCATGCATGGACAGGCGGACACCCTCATGGCCACCGGCTCGGTGATGCTCGGGGGGATCGAACTGAACAACTCCCCCGTGGACCTCTCGGACGTGCGGCCCATCGCCCGGCTCTCGGACGACTTCGATGCGATCGTCGTCCCGGCCGATTCGCCCTACGAGACGATCGACGACCTGGTGGCGGACTGGAGGAAGGATCCAGCCTCGTTCCCGTGGACCGGCGGCTCGGTCGGCTCCATCGATCACCTGATCATCGCCGAGCTGGCGCTGGAGGCCGGCATCGACCCGGCCGAGATCACCTACATCCCGAAGACCTCCGGCAGCGAGGCGATCCAGACCATCGCCTCCGGCACCGCGAAGGCGGCGACCTCCGGATACAACGAGTTCGCGGACCAGATCGAGGCCGGCCGGATCAGGGCCCTGGGCATCTCCAGTCCTGAGCGGCTCGACGGCGTGGACGTCCCCACCATCACCGAGCAGGGGTATGACGTGGTGATGGCCAATTGGCGCGGCATGCTCGCCGCCCCGGGCATCACCGATGAGCAGTTCGAGGAGCTCGAGGCCATCGTCACGGAGACGTCCCAGACACCCGAGTGGCGTCAGGCCCTCGAGGACAACCAGTGGACCGACTCCTTCATGACCGGCGAGGAGTTCGAACAGTTCATCGCCGAGGACCAGGAGAAGATCGCCGCCCTGATCGAGGAGTTGGACCTGTGAGCCAGTCCCAGCCCACCGCCCCTTCGCACCCCGTGGGCGACGCCGGCTCCACCACCGCCCGCGGTTGGTGGCACGGACGCAGCGGCCTCTTCCTCGCCGCCTTCATGGCGGCCTTCTCCACGTACCTCCTGGTCGGCATCCTCACCATGGCCGTCCCGGACGGCGCCGACGCCCCCGGGCCGCAGTTCGTCCCCCTGATCATCACGGTGGCCGGGTACATCCTCGCCGTCCTGCTGGCCGTCCACTACCTCCGCACTCCCGAGCCGGCCGTCACCCCCACCTTCACCGCCGAGGACGATGCGACGGAGGAAGAGCGGCGCGCGGCAGAGGCCGCCGCCACCGTGCAGTACCGGACCTTCTCGGACTGGTATGCCGTGGGCTGGAGCGTCGCCGGGTTCCTGGTCTTCGCCCTGCTGCTGAACATGCTCGGCTGGATCCTCGGAGCGGCGCTGCTCTTCTGGTGCGTGGCCCACGGGATCGGCAGCCGCCGCCACCTCTTCGACGCCAGTCTGGGCCTGCTGCTGAGCAGTTTCATCTACCTGGCCTTCGACGTCGGACTGGGCCTGTCCCTGCCCTCCGGCGTGCTGGGAGGGGTGTTCTGAGATGGAATCCATCATGAACCTCATGGACGGTTTCGGCTCGGCGCTCTCTCCCATGAACCTTTTGTGGGTCATCGTCGGCTGCCTGCTCGGCACCGCGGTCGGCGTACTGCCCGGGCTGGGCTCCTCCATGGCCGTGGCGCTGCTGTTGCCCATGACCTTCGCCCTGGACCCCACGGGCGCCTTCATCATGTTCGCCGGCGTCTACTTCGGTGGACTCTTCGGCGATTCCACCATGGCCATCCTCATGAACACCCCGGGCCAGGCCTCGGCCATCGCCTCCACGTTCGAGGGGCATCGCATGGCGAAGGCCGGACGGGCGCCCCAGGCCCTGGCCACCGCCGCCATCGGCGCGTTCATCGGCGGCATGATCGGCTCCATCGTGGTGGTCTTCCTGGCCCCGGCACTGGCGGACTTCTCGGCCAACTTCGGGCCCCAGGAGTTCTTCGCCCTGGCCCTGTTCGCCTTCGTGGCCACGTCCTCCGTGGTGGCCGACTCGATCCTGAAGGGCCTGTGCTCGCTGATCATCGGGCTGGGCATCGCCGTGGTCGGCATCGACCAGACCTCGGGGGCCGAGCGGTTCAGCTTCGGGGTCCCCCAGCTCTTCGACGGCATCTCCCTGGTGACCGTGACCGTCGCGATCCTGGCCCTCGGCGAGGTCTTCCACATCGCCTCAAGGGTCCGCCGCGATCCCACCAACCGCGTCATCCAGGCCAAGGGCCGGCCGTTCCTGTCCGGGCGGGAGTTCCGCGAGGCACTCCCTGCCTGGCTCCGAGGCACCGGCATCGGCCTGCCCTTCGGCGTCATCCCGGCCGGTGGCGCTGATGTTCCGACCTTCGTGGCCTACGGTCTGGAGCGTCAGCTCGACCGTCGGCGCAGGAAACCTCAGTTCGGCAAGGGGGCCATCCGCGGGCTCGCGGCCCCGGAGGCCGCCGGCAACGCCACCACGGGGACCGCCATGGGTGCGCTGCTGTCCCTGGGCCTGCCCATCTCCGCCACCGCGGCCATCATGCTCGCAGCCTTCGAGCAGTACGGATTGCAGCCCGGGCCGCTGATGTTCGACCGGTCTCCCGATCTGGTCTGGGCGCTGCTGGCCAGTTTCTTCATCGCAATGGTCGTGCTGCTGATCCTCAACCTGCCCTTCGCGCCGCTCTGGGCCAAGCTGCTGGCGATCCCCCGCCCCTACCTGTACGCCGGGATCACGGTCTTCTGCGGCATGGGGGTCTACGCGACCTCGGGTTCCACCTTCGACCTGCTGATGCTCTTGGGCATCGGTCTGCTGGGATTCGCACTGCGCCGGTTCGGTGTGCCGCTGGCCCCACTGATGATCGGCATGGTCCTCGGCCCCCTGTTCGAGACGAGCATGCGGGACGCCCTGGCCAGCTCCAACCAGAGCTACGGCGTCTTCGTCGATGGACCGATCCCCGTGGCCATCTATGCGCTGCTGGCCCTCGCCCTGGTGATCTCCATCGTGGGGCGGGTCCGGGCGAAGGCGCGGAAGGACACCTGACCCCCGTGTCGCGGTGTGACGTGGTCGGCTGCAGGAATTCGCACTCCACACGGACGTCAGTTTAGGTTAGGTTCACCTTACCGACTCGAAGTGAGCCGTACCCGTGACCATCGAGCATCTCGAACACCCCACCCACGACGCCGAAAGAGCAGTCCCAGCGGACCAGGCCACCGGCCGTAGTGACGGGCGCGCCGAAAGGGAAAAGTCATCATGATCTCGCAGGACAACGCACGGCCTTCGGCCGGTGTGCCGGTGCTCGCCGTGGTCGGCACCCGCCCGGACGCGCGGCTGGAGTACGCGACCGAGCTGGCCCGGACCCTGGACCGGCAGCTGGTGACCTCGTTTCAGCTGAGGGCGGCCGAGGAGCCGGTGTCCGAGGCCAGTCGGCTGACGGCCCGAGTGGAGACGCCGGCCGGTGCCGTGGTGGAGATCCCCGACCGGGTGTCCACGGCAGACCTCGCCGCTGAACTGTCCTCGACCGCGTCCGCCGCGCGGCTGGAGGGCGTGATCTGCGTGGTGGACGCCGCTCATGGCGTGCAGGACCTGTTCCGCGAGGACTACCTGGTCCCCCGGAGCGGCCACCCCTCCACCGCCACGGCCCGGTCCCTCGTGTCCATCACGCACGTGGAGTACGCCTCCGTGATTGTCCTGGTCAACTGGGAGGACGTCCCCACGGACGAGCTCCGCACCCTGTTGGCGCTGGTCCACCATCTCAGTCCGCTGGCGCGGGTACGCCTGCTGGAGGACCTGGCAGACATGGAGGACACCCTGCCGGATCTGCCTGCGATCCCCGGATATGACGCTCACCTGGACCGCCCTGGTTGGGTGAAGCTGCTGGCCCAGGGGTTCGAGACCTTCATCCACGATGACCGCGTGACAGCCCTCCACTACGACTGCGCCCGGCCGTTCCATCCTGTGCGAATGCATGAGCTGGTCCACGAGCTGATGTCCCCGGAGCGGTTCGGCACCGTGGTCCGCTCCGCCGGCTACTGCCGGGTGGCCAGCAGCGCCAACGTCACCGGGCATTGGAACCACGTGGGCAAGGTGATGGCGCTCAGCCCGGTCAGCCTCGACGACGACCTCGAGCTGTTGCTGGACCCCTGGGCGGACACGGACCCGCTGACCGTCGGCCAGAGCCTGGCCTTCATCGGTCTGGACCTGGACCGCGAGGGGCTGATCAGCGCCCTCGACCGTGCCGTGCTGACGGACGAGGAGTTCCTCGCGGGACCCTCCGCGTGGGCCGAACAGGTGAAGCGGCTCCGATAATCCCCCTGGACCCGGACGGGCGGTGCCGGCCGCCGCGGCTCAGGGAACCAGCATCACTTTGAGGGCCTCTCGGGCGTCCATGGCGGCATAGGCGGCCGGTGCCTGCGTGAGCGGCATGGCGACGTCGAAGACCCGCCCGGGGTTGATCTCCCCGGCGACGACCTGAGCCGTGGCGGACTCGAGGTAGCGGCGCACGGGGGCCGTGCCTCCCGTCAGCGTGATGTTGTTCACGAACAGGCTGCCACCGATCGGGGCCTCCCGGTACTGGGGGACGCCCACGCGGGAGATCGTCCCGCCGGCGCGCACCACCCCGACCGCCTGCTCGTAGGCCGGATGGTGGCCCACGGCCTCGAGCACCACATGCGAACCGTGGCCACCGGTCAGGTCCCGCACCAGCGCGATCCCCTCGTCACCGCGTTCGGCCACGACGTCCGTGGCGCCGAACTCGCGGCCGAGGTCCGTGCGCGAGGCGTGCCGGCCCATGAGGATGATCCGGTCCGCGCCGAGCTGGCGGGACGCCAGGACGGCGGAGAGCCCCACGGCACCGTCACCGATCACGGTCACGGTCTGTCCGGGGCCCACCTGGCCCATCGTCGCGGCGTGGTATCCGGTCAGGTAGACGTCCGAGAGACTCAGCAGACTCGCGAGCAGGTCCTCGGAGCCGTTGCCCGTCTCATCGACGGCAGAACCGTCGGCGGCCCGGACCGCCACCAGGGTGCCGTCAGCCAGCGGGACGCGGACGAACTCGGCCTGCAGGCCGATCCCCTGGCCACCGAAGAAGCCGCCATGCAGGCAGGAGACGTGGAATCCCTCACGGCAGAACTCGCAGGTGTTGTCCTGGTAGGTGAAGGAGGAGATCACCAGGTCGCCCGGGCGCAGCGAGGTCACGGCCGCGCCGACCTCCTCCACCACGCCCATGACCTCGTGGCCCATCGGGCTGCCCTGCTCCGAGGCCTCCTTCGAGTGATAGGGATGCAGGTCCGAGCCGCACACGCAGGAGCGCACCGTGCGGATGACGGCGTCCGTCGGCTCGATCAGCCTCGGGTCGGGAATGGTCTCGACGCGGACGTCTCCGGCACCGTACATGAAGGTCGCTTTCATGTCCCCCACGCTACCGGCAGTCTCCCACCCGAACGTCCTGGGCGCGGGCCCGCCGTCGGCGAAGACCTACCCCACGATGGTGACGGTTCCCGCGTCGCCATCGACCTCCACGATGTCGCCGGTGCGGATGATCTGGACCGGGTCACGGTCGAACTCGCTGACGGTGGGTACACGGGTCACCACGGCGCCGAGCACGGCCTTGGTCGTCACCGTGGTGAACACCATGGCCGCTGGGGCCGTTCCCAGCAACCGCGTGCTCTGGAAGAAACCCGACCAGCCGGACGACCCCTTGGCCCCGGGGAAGACCAGGACCTTGCCCGTGAAGCACACTCCGCACAAGGCGTGGCGCCGCTCGATGATGGTGCCCTGGGCCGGGTCGATGCCGCCCCACCCGGAGATGGTCTCCGGGGAGACGAGGGCTTCTGCCCGGACGATTCCGGGAACGATTCCCCTTCCCCTGAGCACCGTTCCCGGTGTCACGGCGCGGGCTTCTGTGGACGGCATGCTCATGACAGCTCTCCTTTCCAGGTTCCGGTGATCGCGGCCTGCACGCAGTCGGCTGTGGTGCCGAACCAGGCTTCGATCCCGAGGATGGCTGGCAGATAGTGGGCCTGCTTTGCACTGTCGGTGGCGAAGACCCGCGTGCCCTTCGGCGCTGTCCGGGACATGGCCGGACAGGAGTCCGTCAGGAGGCGCCCACCGGCACGGTGGATGACCTCTGTGTAGCCGTTGCGGTCAGCCACGGCCCGCAAGGCCCGCGGCGTCATGATCCAGAGCTCCGTCCCGGGATGCAGTGTCCGCCCGTCCAGCAACGCGGCGATCTCCCCCAGTTGGTCCAGGGAGGCATGAGGACAGCCCAGCAGCACGAAGTCGACGTCCTCGGTGTCCCCCTGGTTGTTGAGCAGTTCGTACATCTGGCGTCGGTCCGACGCGGTGAACGCCACGGGTTCCGGGATCTCGTGCGGTCCGAAGGCAGCCTCCACCGTGGGTGCCTCCGGCGTGACACCGGGCAGGTGGAAGATCTCCACGCCCCCGGTGGTCGCCAGGGCCGCCCCGAGGTGCTTCAGGTCGGCCTGGCTGGGCAGGGCCAGCCCCCCCGTCAGGACGGGCCGCTCCTCCTGGACCACATGCCCCGCGAAGTACCCGAACAGTCCCCAGTCCAGGAAGGAGTCGATGGGCACGTCCGCCCGGATGAGGTGGGATCCGTGACGGTTCTCATCCAGGTGATTGCCCCAATAGGGGATGCGGCCGGTCAGGCCGGCCGCTCCCGTTGACGCGGTGCCCTCGCAATTGGACTTGGCACCGATGACCGAGTTCGCGTAGACGACCGCTGAGGATTCCATCCAGGCGATGTGCTCTCCCCGCACGGGCAGGTTGCCCACCTGGTAGGGCGTGCACGTGGCCAGAATGTTGATGCCCCGGTCACTGGCGAAGGCCTCGGCGTCAGCCTGCAGCTCCACCAGGTGGGGGTTGTAGGGGGTGACGTTGAGGGCATCGGCACTGAATCCGTGCTGCAATTGGCACGTGGGGACCCGCATCTTAGGGATCTCGATCTCGTCGTCGCAGTCGAGGTTGATGACGGCGTACGCCTTGTTCCAGCCGCCCTCGGCCACGATCTTCTCTTTCGCAGGGGTGGGTTGGGTGGAGGTTCCGGCCACATTGCGGACACTGCACAGCCTCTCGGCCCCCAGTCCCTCCCCGTAGCGGACCAGCAGGTCCATGGCCGCCGCCACGGCGTCACCGTCCCGTCCGTCCAGCATGGCCCGGTCGTCGTCAGTGAGCAGCATGGAGGGGCTCCTTCTCCTCGTCCCGGCGGCCGCTGGGTGGCGCCCCGGCCAGACCCGCACCGTCTCCGGTCTCGTCCGGACCGATATTGGCCCGGATGCGTTCACGCAACTGGGCCCGGTCGATCTCGGCCACGGGACCGCCGTCGGCCAGGTCGAGCGCATGGGCCGCGGCCTCGCCCATGGCTGCACAGGGTCCCATCACGCGGATGCTGGAGAGGGCGGCGGCGTCGCCGTCCACGCACCGTCCGGCAGCCAGCAGGTTGACGGCACCTCGGGGGGTGATGCTGCCCAGGGGCACATAGTGCACGTGATCGCCGTCGAATTGCTCCCAGACGTATCCCTCGGGCTGGTCGTGCAATTCGATGGGCCAGGAGGTCCGGGCGATCGAGTCCTCGAACCGGACCCCTGAGCGCACCTCGTGTTCGGTGAGCTGGTGCTCACCTGCAATCCATCGGGTCTGGCGCCGACCCGGAAGACCGTAGAAGCGGACGGAGGCCTGGCCGAAGGCCGCCGGATGGTGGTCCCGAAGGAATTGGATGACGCGATCGGCCTGGTCCTTGCCGCGCAATTGGGCTTCAGCGGCCCCCACGGCCTCGAGAGGGGATTCGATATGAGTCATGTTCAGCACCGCCGTGTCCCGGCCGGGGAAGAAGAAGGCCAGCCCGTCCCGACGGATCAGCCCGTACTCCTCGGCATGGTCGTACACGCTCTGGGCCAGGTCCTGGGGGTCCGGCGCAGCCGAGGGGACGAGCCCCTCGACGCGCACCTGCTGCGATCCCCAGATGGTCCGTTCCGGGACCCGGCATTCGAGGCCGGCCTCCCAGGTCAGCGCCGCGTCTCCGGAGGCGTCGATGAAGGCGTCCGCCTCGACCTTCAGCAGTCCGTAGCGAGTCGCGAACGTCACTGACCGCAGGTGGCCGGCGTCGTTGTCCACCGAGAGGATGGAGGCTCCGGTCACGGGAACCACTCCCGACTGCACGATCTCGCGTTCCATCCAGCGGCCCACGGCGTGTTCGTCATAGTTCACCGTGATGGTGTGGCGGTGGTTGTAGGAGAGATCACCCGTCTTCTCCAGATCGGGGAACATCCGGTCGAAGAGGCCGTGCGTGAGCTGGCGGTACTCCGGCCCGTTGCCGTAGACGCCGCAGAACAGTCCGATCAGAGAGTTCGCGCACTGCCCACCCAGCATGGGCAAGGCGTCGACGAGGATCACCCGCCGGCCCAGACCCGCCGCCGTCAGGGCGGCGGAGACGCCGGCGATGCCGGCGCCGACGACGCACAGGTCTCCGCGCAGTTCCTCCAGCGGTCCGCTCGGTGGTTTCGTCACAGTGTGGATCTTCACGTCGGTCAGCTTGTGGGGCATCAGGAGTCCTTGGCGTAGTGGTGGTGCTGCAGTGCGGGGGCGGCCTCGGGGACCAGGGTGGCGCCGCGTTCGAGCGGCGTGACGGTCCGGGCATAGACGCCGAGCCACCCCCCGGTCGCGGCGGGCTCGCGGGCCGGCTGGGTCAGCCGACGTCGCTCGAGTTCCTCGCCGGAGACGAGCAGGTCGACGGTCCCGGCCGGGATGTCGGCACGGATCCGGTCGCCGTCGTGGACCAGCCCGAGGGGCCCCTCTAGGGCTCCTTCCGGCTTGACCTCGCCGACGACGATGCCCTGGTTCACGAGCCCGGAGAGCTGGCCGTCGGTCACCACGGCCACCTGACCGGTGAGTCCGGCGCCGTTGAGGGCGAACACGACATTGGAGGCCATACCCATCCCCGGTGTGCCGGAGGGTCCCAGGCCGCGCAGGACCAGCACGGTCCCCGCCTCGACTTGATGTGCGTTGACGGCCGCGATGGCCTCTGCCGCATCCTCGAAGACCCGAGCAGAGCCCTCGAAGCTGTCCTGGCGACGCTCGGTGGCGGAGAGTTTGACGATCGAACCGGCCGGCGCCAGGGACCCGTACAGGATCTGGATGGTGGCGTGTGTGGCGCGAGGCTCGTGCAGGGGGCGGATGATGCTGGCGTCCGGCTCCGGTGCCCGCTGCAGGACCTCGCCCAGTGTGCGCCCGCCGATGGTGGCGACCTCGAGGTCCAGGACGGGCTGCAGCTGCGTGAGGACGCCGAGGGCTCCCCCGGCGGCCTCCAGATCTTCAATGCTGTCAGGGCCACTCGGCCGGATGGCCGTGAGTGGGCCCACCTCGCGGCCGAGCTCGGCGAACAGGGCACTGATGTCCACGTCCACGCCGGCTTCCACGGCGATGGCCTGCAGGTGCTTGACGCTGTTGATCGACCCACTCACGGCCAGCACGGCCGCGACGGCGTTGCGGAAGGCACCCGGGGTCAGGATGTCCCGGGGACGACGCTGGGCCAACACCGCCTCGACGATGGTCCGGGCGGAGGCACGGGCGTTCTCCCACATCGCGGTGCTGTTGGCCGCAACGGGTGCCGATCCCGGCAGGCTCATGCCGAGTGCCTCGGCCATGATGTGCATGGTGTTGGCGGTTCCCATGCCGGTGCAGACGCCAGGGCCGGCGATGGCCCGGTCGCTGATCGTGCAGAGGTCCTCGATGGTGATGCCTCCGGTGGCCACGTGGCCGGCCTTCATGAAGACCTCCTCGATGTCCGCGGGCTCGCCGTTGTCCAGGATCCCGCAGGGCTGGTATCCGCAGGGCACCACGATGGTGGGCACGTTGATCCGACCGGCCGCCATCAGTTGGCCCGGTGTCGTCTTGTCGCACGAGGCCAGACAGATCATGCCGTCCAATTGGCCGCCCTCCACGGCTGCCTCGATGTCATTGGCCAGGAGGTCCCGGCTGGACAGGACGTAGCCGCCCCGGCCCCCGGCGGCCATGATGAAGTCGGTGGGTGCTACCGTCCGGATCTCGAAGCCCACGGCCCCGGCCTCCCGGATGGCCTCGACCACCTGGTCGGCGATGGCGTCGAGATGGCTGAAGCAGGGTGAGAGTTTCGAGGAGGAGTTGACCACGGCGATCTTCGGCTTGATCACATCCTCGTCACTCAGGCCGAGTGCCTTCCATTGCGTCCGGCGGGTCGCCCACCGGGGAGAGCCGACAGGGAAGTTGCTGCGCAGTTCCATTCAGCCCACGTCCTTTCGCCCATAGACGGATTCGTGCCAGGGGATCGCCACGCGCTTGAAGGAGGTCACGATGAAGTACATGATCAGTCCCACGGTCGCCAGCATCAGGATGACCGCGAACAACGCCGGTGCATTGAGCTCGTTGAGGGTCTTCACCACCATGTAGCCCAGTCCCTCGTTGCCACCCAGGTACTCGCCGACGATGGTGCCGATCACCGCCAGCACGATGGCCGTCTCCATGCCGGCGAAGACGTGCGGCATCATGCTCTTGTACTCCAGGTGCCGGAAGGTCTGCCACCGGCTGGCGTTGATGCTCTGCATCAGGTCTCGGTGCCCCCGGTCCACGGAGCGCACGCCCAGCAGGACGTTGAGCATGACGGGGAAGAAGGCCAGGAGGCCGGCGATGATGACCTTGGTGGTCATGCCGAACCCGAACCAGATGACGAACAGCGGGATGAGGGCGACCTTCGGCACCACCTCCAGGGCGATGATCAAGGGCCTGACGCTGGCTTCCACCAACGGCAGCTTCCCCAGGACGACCCCGACGAGGACACCCGCCAGGACGCCGGCCACGAAGCCGAGGACGATCTCGATAACGGTCACCCGCACGTTGTCCCAGGTGGTCGGCTGGGCGAGGAGTTCCCCGAGATTCTCGAAGATCATGCTCGGTGGAGGCAGGATCAGCGGGGAGACATCCAACGCCTTGACGCTCAGCTCCCAGATCACGAACAAGACCACGAGGAGTCCGGGAGTGGTGATCCACGGCAGGACCTTCAGCAGCTTCTTACGATTCATGGTCGTCCTCTTCGTTCAGTGAGGTGTGCAGGTTCCCGACCAGCCCGTGGAAGGCGGCGTCCTTCTTGATCTCGAGTCCGCGGGGGCGGGCCAGGGGGACGTCGACGACGTCCTTGATGCGACCGGGGCGCGGGGTGAGGTGGACGACCCGGTCCCCCAGGGCCACGGCCTCGTCGATGTCATGGGTGACGAAGACGACGGTGGCGCGGGTGGCCAGGGCGATGCGCTGGATCTCCATGTTCATCTTCTCCCGGGTCAGCGCGTCCAGGGCGCCGAATGGCTCGTCCATCAAGAGGAGCTCGGGGTTGTCACTGAGTGCCCGGGCGATGGCCACCCGCTGGCGCATGCCGCCGGACAGCTCGCGGGGATAGTTGGGGAGGAAGTTCTCCAGCCCCACCAGTTCGGCCAGTTCCCGGACCCGGTCCCGCCGCTCTTTCTTCTTGACCCCGCGCAGGCGCAAAGGCAGGGCGATGTTGTCCTCGATGTTGTACCAGGGGAAGAGATTCGAATCCTGGAACACGACGCCGAGACGGCGGATGACGGATGAGTCGACCGTCTCCTGGTGCCACAGGGCGCGTCCGCCGATCTCGACGTGACCGGCGGTGGGCGGGACCAGTCCGGCCATGATGCGCAGCAGCGTTGTCTTGCCGCAGCCCGAACGACCGATCAGGGAGACGAACTCCTCCTTGCGGATGTCCAGGTTGATGTCGGAGAGCGCGTGGGTGGTCCCGCGTTCGGTCTTGTAGGTCTTGCCGAGTCCGGAGATCCGGATCTCCGGACTCGGGTCCGGCGCTGCGGTCTCAGGTGTGGCCACGGTGGGTTGGGTTTGCATGCTCATGATTGCTCCTCGGGAATGGGCGGAACTCAGGAGGCCGGCAGGTAGCTGTTGTCCAGCCACTCCAACGGGTCCGAGCCGGACTCGACCATCCCGGCAGCCACGAGCTCCTCGTATCCTTCGGCCCAGTACCCCTCATCCGTGGTGAGCAGCGGCTGGGTCCCCTTCGCGGTCCAGAGGTCCCTGCTCTGGCTCAGGGATTCCTTGGCCACACCGTCGTCATCCAGGGACCCGAAGGAATACTTCGACCGCATCGTCTCGATGACCGATTCCAGTGACTCGTCGTCGACGATCTCCTGGACGGCATCCCGGATGGCGGCCATGTACGCCTTGATCGCGTCCTCGTGCTCCTCCAGGGACTGCTGCGTGGCGGTGTAGATCTGAGAGTCGGCGCGAACGGCATCGCCGGCATCGAAGGCCTGTGCCTCGCCCTCGAACTGCTGCTGGGTGACGATGGCCTGGTCGATACTGACCATGTACCCGGCGATGTCCCCGCGCTTGACCAGTTCGAAGGTCCCGGGGCCCAGGCCGACGACCTGGCGTGCGACGTCGTCGGGGTTCAGGCCGGCCTTGTGCAGCATCAGGGACAGTGACTTGTCGCTGGTACCGCCCTCGGAGGGCACTCCGATGGTCTTGCCGAGGAAGTCCTCGGGCTTCTCCAGCGGGTTCGCCGTGGCATTGAGGATGCGGATGGATGAGCCGCGCACGATGCTGCCCACGTTGACGAGTGGCTGTCCGTCCGCGGCCGCCGTGATCAGGTCGATGGCCCCCACCCGGGTCAGGGGTCCCGCCCCGGCCACGAGCGTCTGGATGGCCTGGGGTGAGCCCTTGGTGGACTGGAACGTGACCTGGAGGCCGTGGTTCTCGAAGTGGCCACCGGCGTCCGCCAGCAGTTCGGGAGCGACCGAGAGGGTCTCCATCGGCAGGTAGCTCAGGTACGTGAACGGCGCGGTTCCGCCTTCACCGCCGCCCGCGGCACCGGAGGACGCGGTACCGCAGCTGGTGAGAAGGCCGGTCATGCCGAGTGCCGACAGTCCCAGGGTGCCGGCAAGGAAGCCGCGCCGGTTGACCTGGGAACGGACGAGCGGGGATTGCAGGGACATCGTTGACTCCTTGTTCGGATGGATCGCCGAACACGACTTTGCCAACGGGGGCGACGCGGCTCTACAGAGATCTCAGTCAGTGAGATCTGGGTCACACGATGTGCCGGATCTAGCGGTTCATCTGGACGTTCAGTGCCATGGACCTCGTGATGGCCAAGGCTGTCGTCTGGACGGCATGCGCCATGGTCTGTTCCTTCAGGCTCCCCAGGGGCGTGTTGACGGACAGGGCCGCGATGACCTGGCCATGGGTGTCACGGATCGGTGCCGCCACCGAGATGGCGTCCATGACGACCTGACGGTCACTGACGGCGAAGCCTCGTGTCCTGATCGAGGCCAGCATGCGCCTCAGCTCCTGGGGACTGGTGATGGTCAAGGGCGTCCGCCGCTCCAGGCGGCCCGACAGGTAGTCCTCCTGAGTCTCCACGGGCGCATGGGCCAGGAGCATCAGTCCCACCGAGGTCAGGTGCAGCGGATAGTGGCTTCCGATGTAGGGCCGGGAGTTGCGCGCACGCCAATGTGACATCCGCTCGATGAAGACGGCTTGCGAACCCTCCCGCACGGCCAGGTGGACCGGGTGACCGGTGATGTCCATGAGGTCCTGCATGAACGGCAGTGCCGCCTGCTGCACCCCGCCGGACCGCGGCGCATGGGCGGCCACCTCCCACAGCCACAGGCCCACGTGATAGCGGTGCCCCTCGCCGATCTCCAGCACTCCCTCCTCGGCCAGGGAACGCATGATCCGGTGGCAGGTGGAGGCCGGCAACCCGGTCCGGCGGCTGACCTCGGTGGCGGTCAGTTCCTCCGCGCCCCGCTCGAAGGCTCGGAGGATGGACGCCATCCTGGACAGCATGCTTCGTTGATCCTCGCCAGCCAGGGCCCCTCCTCCTCGTGTGCCGCTCATCACACGATAGCCGCCAAGGTGGCTGACCAGCGCCCCAGGGCGGACGCCCAGCTCAGAAGTACTGCATGCCCTGATCGACGCTGAGGTGCTCCGAGGTGATCGTGGCCGAGGCCGGGGACACGAGGAACGCCACCGCGTTGGCAATGGCCTCGGGCTCCATCCAACCCGGCTCCAGGAACGCCTGGCCCATCTGGTTGACCTTCGGGTTCTCCCGGGTGGACGCCTCGATCTGGTCCACGGTGTCGCCGCCGCCCATCGGGGTGGCCACGGCGCCCGGATGCACGGAGTTCACCCTGATGTTGTGCGGGCCCAGTTCGATCGCGAAGCCGCGGGTCAGGCCCACGAGGGCGTGCTTGGACGCCGTGTAGTGGATCATCATCGGCTGCACCTTCTTGCCGGCGTAGCTCGAGGTGATCACGATCGCGCCCCCCCTGCCACCGTCGATCAGGTGTTGGGCGGTGGCGGTGATGGTGTTCCACACGCCGGTGAGGTTGATGTCGATGGTGTCCTGCCAGGACTGCTGCGAAATGTCCTGCCATTTGGCGGGTTCACAGATCCCGGCGTTGGCCACCACGATGTCGAGGCTGCCGAGTTCGGCCACGGCCCGGTCGGCAGCGCCCTTGAGGGCATCGCGGTCCCGGACGTCGGCTTCCACCCCCAGAATGCGGCGGTCGAGTTCCTCCACCAACCGCACGGTCTCCACGAGATCATCGGGCGTGGCTGCGGGGTAGGGAAGGAAATCGGCCACGGGCCCGGCGATGTCCACGGCCACGATGTCCGCGCCCATGCTCGCCAGCTTGACGGCATGGGCGCGGCCCTGGCCACGGGCGGCACCGGTGATGAAGGCGACCTTGCCCTCGAGTTCGTCCGACATGATGGACACTCCGTTCTGAAGTGGGGTAGAAGCTCAGGGGTCAGAAGCTCAGGGGTGGACGGGTGGCTGGACCCAGCCCCCCGGCCGCCCCTTCGACGGCGGAGGAACCCAGGGCCGGAGCGCCCCAGACATGGCCCTCGTCGCCGCCGGCGGTGATGGCGAAACCCGGTGGGATGAGCAGGTCCTGGGCGGAGATCTCGGACAGGGTCGCGTGGCCGTTGCCCATCATGGAGGCCTTGAGCCCGTCCTTCATGATGTCCAGGACGTTCTCCACCCCGGCCTGCCCGTTGGCGCTCATGCCCCAGAGGTAGGCACGCCCGATGAGGACACCCCGGGCGCCGAGGGCCAGGGCCTTGTAGACGTGGGAACCGCGGCGGATGCCGCCGTCCAGATACACCTCGACGTCGTGGCCGATGGCCTGCGCGATCGCGGGGAGCAGGCGGATGGTGGCCGGCGTCGTATCGAGGTTGTTGCCGCCGTGATTGGACACGGAGACGGCGGTGACGCCGGCCTCCCGGGCGGCTTTGGCATCGTCCACCCGGGTGATGCCCTTGACCATGAACGGTCCGTCCCACTGTTGCCGCAGCCAGGCGATGTCATCCCACGAGGGGGTCTCGGTCTGGCGCCACCACCCCATGGCCTCGAAGAACCCCGGTGCGGGTTCGCCCTTCGGCACGGCGTTCGGCACGGACAGCTCCGGCGGACGCAGGGTCTTGGCCCAGTCCATGGCGTAGTCGAACTTGCCGCCGGCGATGATCTCCGGGGCGTACTTGAGGATCGTCTTGAGGTTCATCTCCTGCGGGATCTCCGGGCTGCCCCAGTCCCGGCCGTAGCCGCTGGTCCAGTCCAGGGTGATGATGAGACCCGCGGCCCCGGAATCCATGGCCCGCTGGGCGAGGGTCAGCATCTGGTCGCGACCGCCGGCCCAATACAGCTGGAAGAACGTGCGCCCTGGATTCTCGGGCAGGACATCCTCCATGGGCTTCGAGGAATAGGCACCCAGGCCCATAGCCGCGCCCCGGTTGTTCGCCGCCCGGGCCACGGCAATCTCGCCGTCGGGATGCACTGCCTGTACGCCCGTGGGGGAGATCATGACCGGCAGCTCGACCGGCACACCCATGATCGTGGTGGTCGTGTCCTGCTGAAGGGGATTGCCGGTGATCTTCGGGGCGAAGCCGAGCTCCGAAAAGGCATCGATGTTGTTCTGCACGGTCATGCCGCGTTCTGAACCGGCCACGAGGGCCATGTACACGGACTTCGGCAGGCGCCTCTTTGCCCGGCGCTGGGCCTCCGCCACGCTCTCGAACCACGGATTGGTCATGGTGATGCCGTCCTCACTGTTGGATGTCGTTGGTCGTTGTTGATCAGGGTGAATCTCACGGACTCAGGATCCTCGACAGGGCCCCCGGCAGGTCCCGGAAGGTACGCACGGTCTCCAGCCGTCCGCGCCCGAGCCGGGCCAGGTCGCGCCCCAGGTCCACGTCCTTCTCCCCCGAGGTATCGAGGAGGACGTCCAGGCGGGGCAGGCTGGCGGCCGCAGCGCGCGGGTCCGGTCCGGCGTTGTGGACGCAGTCGGACAGCAGCAGCACACGGCCCTCGGCCGCGGGGACCCTGGCCAGTTCGTCGCGCGCCAGGCGCAGGGGCTGTTCCACATTGGTCAGTCCGCGAGCCGGGATGCGCACGAGCGTCTCGAGGATCCCGCCCGGAGTGCCGCCCTGGCCCATCGGTACGATGCGGGCGGCATCGGACCAGAACGCGATCACGGCCAGGTCGTCCCGGGCGAACTCCCCCACCATCGCGCCCACGGCAGCAGCGGCTGAGCGGACTCTCTCCCCGCGCATCGAGCCGGACACATCGAGGAGGAGCACCATCGCCCGGCGTTGACGGATGCGCTCGCGCACCACGATGTCCGAGGGCTCCGGAACCGGCTTGGCCACGAGGTTCTCCACCGTCGCCTCCAGGTCGATGTCCTCGGCGCTGCCCCGGAAGGGGAGCTGCTCCAGGTCTCCCAGTCCACGCCGCGCCGTCGCCCGCCGTGGCGGCTGTGGAATGGCCAAGGACAGGGCGATCTCCCGTGCCCGGCGCAGCACCTCCCGGTCGGCCTGATCGTCCAGGTCCTCCAGGTCGATGACCTGACTGTCCTCGCCGGTCTCCCCCGGCGCCGCCGTTCCCCTGACCCGAGCGGCGGTGGCATCCTTGCCGGATCCGCTGGCCGTCAGCACCTGTCCGCCGCCCTCGCCGGTCGCCGGCTCGAAGACCGTCGGGGCCTCCTCGAGCACCTTCGGCCTGCGACGCCGGCCCGGCGCCTTCTGCGACCGGCGCACGATCGGAGCGTCGTCCTCGATCTCCTTTCAACCCGGCTCCGCCGCCGCGGGATTCAGGATGAAATGGTCCTCCCAGATCTCCTGCAGCACGCGCTCTGGTGTGGTTCCCGCCGCCTCGTCCACGTGGAGGCGCCCGGAGAGGGAGACCATGGCGGCGTCCAGGATGACGTCGGCATAGCGGCGCCGCGGGGTGTCCTCCGCACCCACCCGGCCCTCACCCGGAGTGTCGAGGCCATGCAGATTCAGCAGTTGTGCGGCCACCAGGGCCAGGTCGATGGCTCCCCGCACCGAACTGCCCTGGCGGGTGTCCTCATGCTCCCGGGTGGCCCGGGTCAGGGCGACGGCGTCCGTGACCAACGCGGAGGCGAGCCGCGCTGGGACGTCCTGGCCGCCGTCGGGCCCCAAGCCGGTGCGCAACGCCACGATCCGGTGCTCCGCCGCGGCGTCCTGGTACCCGAGGACGAGGCGGTTGAACCGGTCATGCACCGAGGTGGACAGGCGGGTGGTCCCGACGTTGTCGTAGGGGTTCATCGAGCCGATGATGCGGAACGTCGGCTGGGCCGTGATGGTTCCGATCCGCGGGATCGTGACCTGCCGCTCCGCCATGGCCGTCAGCAGGGTGTTGAGTGTGTCATCCGGCGCACGGTTGAACTCCTCGATGTAGAGGAAGCCGCCCTCGCGCATGGCCCGCACGAGCGGCCCGTCCACGAAGTTCTCATCCCGGTACCCCTCCCGCAGGACACGGGCGGGGTCATGCCCGCCGAGGAGCTTGGACGGGGTGAGATCTGCGTTGCCCTCGACCAGGACGAAGGGGATGCCCCATTCCTCGGCGATGGCCCGCAGGATCGTGGACTTGGACGTCCCCGGGGGACCTTCCAGCAGGATGTCCCGCCCTGCCGCCACCGCGGCGAGAACCAGGTCGAGTTCGCGGTCGCGGCCGACGACGCGGTGGCCGACGCTCTCGCGGACGCGGGACACGTGGCTGGTATCCCGCAGGCCCGTTGACTGGATGCTCATCTGGTCCTCGCTCGGTGAGTGGTTCGTGCCGATAGTGCTGTTCGGTGACGTCGTCGACCGGCCCGTCAGGTCGCTGACATGCCGCCGTCGACAGCCATCGGCAATCCTGTCGTCCACATGGACTCGTCGGACAGCAGATACAGGACCGCGTTGGAGATCTCCCGTGGCGACATCAGACTGATGCCGTCCGCGTCGCCGCGGGGGAAGCCGTTGAGCATGGCCAGCAGTCCGGGATTCTCGCTTTCGAGCTCCACGATCCTGTCGACCCCCTGCGCCATGTGGGTGTCGACCGGACCCGGGTGGATGGTGTTGACCCGCACCCCGTCTCTCGACATCTCCTGAGCGAACGACTTCCCCAGCGCCGTGACACCGAACTTGGCCGCGTTGTAGGGCGCATTGAATGGTCCGGGCTTGATGCCGTTGGCCGATGAGATGAGCACGATCGAACCGCCGTTGCCAGCGTCGATCATCACCGGGGCAGCCGCACGGACCGTGTTCCACACCCCGGTCAGGTTGATGTCGATCGTCGTCTGCCAATCGTCCTGGGAGAAGGCGTGCCAGTGGTTGAAGATGTCGATGCCGGCGTTGGCCACGATGCCGTCCAGTCGGCCACCGAGTTCGGCCACGCCCCGGTCCACGACCTGCTTGAGGCGGTCGGGGTCACGGACATCTCCCTGTTCGGCGACGATGCGTCGATCGAGGGCCTCGACCTGCTTGACCGTCTCGTTCAGGTCCTCGGACGTCGACCCCTCATACTCGGTGACCCCCGGTATCGGCTCGCAGATGTCGAGGGCGATGATGTCAGCTCCCTCCTCCGCGAGGCGGAGAGCGTGGCTCCTGCCTTGACCTCGCGCGGCACCGGTGATGAAAACGACCTTGCCTTCCATGCGTCCTGCCATGAGGTGACTCCTTTGTCAGTACAGATATCGGGTGTTGGTTCTCCTAGTCGTCACGGACGACTAGGAGTTACTTGGTGGTGTAGCCGGCGTCGACCTTGATCTGGGTACCGGTGACATAACGGGCCTCGTCCGTGGACAACCACAGGATGGCGTTCGAGATGTCCACGGCTTCGATGATGCCGACGTTCAGCGCATGCGAGGCGTGCATCGTCTCGCGGAAGGACTCCTCGTTCGGGCTGTCCGGCGAGAAAAGGTTGTACAGCGCGTCATTGAGCACCATGGGCGTGGCCACGGACGTGGGGTGGACCGAGTTGACCCGGATGTTCTTGGGTCCCAGTTCCAGCGCGAGAGTCTTCATCAGTCCCACCACGCCGTGCTTGGCGGCCGTGTATGCCGCAACGCCGTAGGTGCCCTTGATGCCCGCCGTGGAGCTGGTCAGCACCACAGACCCACCATTGTCAGCGGCAATCATGTGGGGCGTCGCGGCCTTGACCGTCTGCCAGACACCCTTGAGGTTGATGTCCAGCATGGTGTCCCAGTCCTCCTCCGTAGTGTCCGCCGCGAGCGGTCCGAACGTGAAGATCCCGGCACTGGCGGACACGATGTCCAGGCGTCCACCGAGTTCGGCGACGCCCTCGTCCACGACGGCCTTGACGGCGGCGTAGTCACGGACGTCGGCCTGGCGGGCGACGATGCGCCGGTCCAGGGCCTCGACCTGACGGACGGTCTCCGCAAGATCCTCCTCGTTCGGGGCGGGGTAAGGAACGCCGTCGATGGGTCCGCAGACATCGAACGTGATGATGTCTGCCCCCTCCTCGGCGAGGCGCACGGCGTGGCTACGACCCTGGCCACGCGCTCCTCCCGAGATGAGGGCAACTTTTCCTTCTAGCCGTCCGACCATGGTTCAGGGCTCCTTCGTGAGGCGTGGTGGCGCGCAATGGTGGTGGAGTGTGAGGCGGGTAGGTGCGTGGGATGAGGCGTTCCGTGTGATCTGGGAACGGGGTCAGAAGACGACGGACTTGAGGCCGGCGCCGGCATCCACGGGCAGCGGGACGCCGGTGATGTACCGGCCCTCGTCCGAGGAGAGGAAGAGGACGGCGTTGGAGATGTCCACCGGCTCGACCCACGGGATGGGCAGCGAGTTCATGGACTGGGACGTCGCGGCGAAATCCTCGTCGGTGGGGTTCTCCAGGTCGGGGCGGAAGAGCTTCTTCGTGGCCTCGTTCATGATCATGGGGGTGTCCACCTGGGTCGGGTGGATGGAGTTCACCCGGATGCTATGCGGGGCCAGCTCGAGGGCGAGCGTCCGCATCAATCCGACCACACCGTGCTTGGCCGAGACATAGTGGGCGATGTTGCCCATGCCCTTGAGGCCGGCCAGGGAACTGGTGAGGACGATCGAGCCACCATTGCCGCCGGCCTTGATGTGCGGGATCGCGGCCTTGGCCGTGTGCCACACCCCGGTGAGGTTGATGTCGATCATCGTCTGCCAGCCGCCTTCCGACATGACGTCTGCTTCAGCCATCTCCCCAGAGATCCCGGCATTGGCAGAGACGATGTCGATACGGCCGAACTCGGCGAAGCCCTCGTCCGCCACAGCTTTGATGGCGTCGAAGTCACGGACATCGGCCTGGCGGGCGATGATGCGCCGGTCCAGGGCCTCGACCTGACGGACCGTCTCCGCCAGGTCCTCGGCGGTGGGACCCGCATAGGGAACGTGTTCGACATCCTGGCAGATGTCGAACGTGATGATGTCGGCCCCTTCCTCCGCGAGACGGACGGCATGGCTTCTGCCCTGCCCCCGTGCTCCTCCGGAGATGAACGCGACCTTGCCTTCGAGACGTGCACCCATGGTTGAAGTCCTTTCTGCCTAGAGGCTCGTCTGGCCGGCGTCGACCTTGAGCTGCTGACCGGTGATGTAGCGGGCCTCGTCCGAGGCGAGGAAGAGCAGCGCGTTCGAGATGTCCCGGGCCTCGACCCAGTCGATGTCCAGCGCCTGCATGGTCCGGGAGACCTCTGCGAAGTCCTCCCGGCTGGGGTTGTCCTTGCCCGGAACGAACAGCCTGTACATGGCCTCGTTCTGGATCATGTCCGTGTTCACCTGGGTGGGGTGGATCGTGTTGACACGGATGTTCTCCTTGCCCAGTTCAAGCACCAGTGTCTTCATCAGGCCGACTACACCGTGCTTGGCGGCGACGTAGTGCGCCATGTTGGCGTAGCCCTTGATGCCCGCCGTCGAGCTGGTGAGGACGATCGCGCCGCCGTTGCCACCGGCACGAAGGTGCGGAAGGGCGGCTTTCACCGTGTGGCGGACGCCGGTGAGGTTGATGTCGATCATCTCCTGCCAGCCGTCTTCGGACTGGTCCGCCAGTTGGTTGACCTCGCCCAGGATGCCGGCATTGCCGGAGACGATGTCGAGTCGCCCGAACTCGGCGAAGCCCTCGTCCGCGACGGACTTGACCGCCGCGAAGTCGCGGACATCGGCCTCGCGGGCGATGATGCGCCGGTCCAGCGCCTCGACCTGACGGACCGTCTCCGCCAGGTCCTCGGCACGCGGGCCGGGATAGGGATTTGATTCCATGTCCTGGCAGATGTCGAACGTGATGATGTCGGCGCCTTCCTCCGCGAGACGGACGGCATGGCTTCTGCCCTGCCCCCGTGCTCCTCCGGAGATGAACGCGACCTTGCCTTCGAGACGTGCACCCATGATGTGACTCCTTGGTCTGTTTGGTGATGGGGTTGCTTGTCGGTAGGTGGGATGTGGATATTCGGTTGTGACGGAGGGGGATCCGGTCAGGACGATGAGGCCGCGGAGGCGCCAGGTGGCACGAATCCAGCCAGTGGATCGATCTCGCAGGCACTGACCGGCGGGCGTGCGGGGGCGCCCATGCCGATGCTCACCGAAACGGGCCGGGACTTCGCGCGCGGGCGGGGCGGTGAGGTCCGGTGGGACCGGTCGACACTGGGCCGCGGGAACTCCAGGTCCGCCTCCCGCCCCTGGAGGAGTTCCTCGCCAAGGCCGCGCACGCATTCGGGGTCCGGACCGTCGAGAGGAAGGCCGGTGAAGAACTTGGCCGCCATGCAGCCGCCGCGGCAGGTGTCGATGAACTGGCATCCGGCGCAGGCTCCGCCTGTCTGGGGCTCGCGGAGCTCGGTGAACAGCTCGGAGCCGCGCCACACGTTGGCGAAACCGCCATCGTCCACCGTGTTGCCGGCTTTGAACTCATCGTGGATCGCGAAGGGACAGGCGTAGACATCGCCGACCGGGTCGATCAGGCACACCACCCGCCCGGCACCGCAGAGGTTCAGCCCGGGCAGGGTCTCGCCATAGGCGGAGAGGTGGAAGAACGAGTCACCGGTCAGCACGCCCTCCCCGTGGGCCACCAGCCAGTCGTAGAGCTCGCGCTGCTGCTCGGGACGCGGGTGGATGTCATCCCAGACATCCACCGCGCGTCCGGAGGGCCGCAGGCGGGTGATGCGCAGCGTGGCACCGTACTCGTCCGCCAGGGCCTTGAACTCGTCGAGCTGCGGGATGTTGTGCCGGGTCATGACCACGGAGATCTTGAACCCCTCGACGCCGGCGTCCTTCAGGTTCTGCATCGCCCGGACCGCGAGGTCGAAGGAGCCATTGCCCCGCAGGGCGTCGTTGACCTCGGCGGTAGCCCCGTCGAGGGAGATCTGCACGTCGATGTAGCCGTTGTCGGCAATCCGCTGCGCGGCCTCCGGCGTGATGCGCACCCCGTTGGTGGAGAACTTCACGCCGACGTCGTGGCTGGTGGCGTACTCGACGATCTCCCAGAAGTCGGAGCGGACGGTCGGCTCGCCACCGCCGATGTTGACGTAGAAGACCTGCATCCGCTGGAGCTCGTCGATGATCTCCTTGCACTGCTCGGTGGACAGCTCGTTCGGATCGCGGCGGCCGGAGGCGGAGAGGCAATGCGAACAGCTGAGGTTGCAGGCGTAGGTCAGCTCCCAGGTCAGACAGATCGGGGAATCGAGACCGCGTTCGAAGTGGTCGATGAGGGAAGGTCGGCGCTCGGGGGCGAGGGTCAAGGCATACTCCCGTGGGTTGGGTCGTCAGGCGTGGTCGGTGGCCGGCAGCAGCATGTCCGTCTCGGCCAGTCGTTGCAGGGCGGACACATAGCCCGGCCGGGTGTCCTCGTCGATCCCCAGGGCAGTGAACGTCGCGTCCACGCTCGGGAAGTCGGCCAGTGCGGTGACCAGGTCGACGAGTCGGGTGTCCTTGAGGAAGCTGAGGCGGCGGGTGCCGAAGTGGTAGAGCAAAGCCCCGAAGGGTTCAGGCCGCACCGCCACGCGCGGATTCAGGGTCCAGGCTGTCCCGGGATCGAGGCCGAGCCCCGATCCCGGATCCACAGCCGGGTGTGTGGTGGTGGCCAAGGTCAGTAGACCCCGCACATGCCGTCGATCGAGACATCCTCGACGAGATCGTCCGCCGTGACCTCCGGGTCAGTGTTCTGGGCGTGAGCGCTGGACTGCTCCATGGTTCCTCCCTGGAAAGTGCCGTGAATATGTGAGCTGGATCACTCGCATGATGGGAGACTAAATGACACTGGGTGCCAATGCAATGGATCGTGCACAACCTGGTGAACAATCTTCCTAGAGGTGAGAGGAGGGGCCATGACCGAGAACCACGAGACCTCTGACCGGACCCTGGGCCGTCCCCGTGCCACCACGCACGACGTGCTGGCCGAGATCGGCGTGGAGCTCTTCACCCGCCACGGGTATGAGAACGTCTCGGTCCAGCGGATCGCCGATGAGGCGGGAGTGTCCCGCCGGACCTTCTTCCGCTACTTCCCGACGAAGGCGGACCTGCCCTGGGGAGACTTCGCCCGGGAGGTGGAACGGTTACGCGGAGAACTGGCCCTCGTGCCGGATGACATCCCTCTGATGGCCGCCGTGCGCCATGCCGTGGTGGAGTTCAACCGCGTCCCACCGGAGGCCGTCGACCAGCACCGAGCCCGGCTCGGACTCATCCTCACGGAGCCCGAGTTGATCGCCCGCTCCCTGGTGAAATTCCTGGACTGGCGGCGAGTCATCGCGGAGTTCACGGCTCGGCGACTCGACCTGGAACCCACCTCCTTCTTCCCCGAGCTGGTCGGTGAGGTCGCCTTGAGCGCGGCCGTCGCCGCCTATCGGCAGTGGATCCCCTCGCCCGACACCGACCTCTCGACCTTCATCGACACCGCCTTCGCCGCGATCGTGGACCTGGACCGGCTGGAGCAGGGCGTCGCCGCACAGCTGTCGACGCGATTGGAGTCCCGGGGGGCAGGACCACAGGAGAACCACGAACACCGCGCCAATCCGGGAAATCCAGGAAATCCAAGAAATGCAGGAGGAGAACACCGATGAGACTCACTGACGCCACCTGGCCGGACATCCGCCCGCAGACCTTCGGTGGCGCGGCCCCAGTGCTCGTGCTCCCGGTCGGGGCGCTGGAGCAGCACGGTCCGCACCTTCCCCTGGACACGGATGCCGTCACCGCCACCGCGGTGGCCGCCGCCGTGGCAGACGCCAGGCCTCGTGCCGCCCTCGCCCCGACCCTCCCGATCGGTGCCAGCGGGGAACATGCCGACTTCCCCGGCACACTGTCCATCGGCAGTGACGCCCTGCGTCAGCTCATCGTCGAGGTGGTCCGTAGCTCCACCCCGACGCTCTCAGCGGTCATGGTGGTGAACGGACATGGCGGCAACGTGGATGCCCTCCGGTCCGCCGCCGAACTGTGCACGGCCGAAGGACGGACACTCCTCCCCCACCACCTCGGCCTGCCGGGCATGGATGCCCATGCCGGCCGGACCGAGACCTCGCTGATGCTGCACCTGGCCCCGGAGCGGGTGCGGCTGGATCACGCGGAGCCCGGCAACACCGCTCCCGTGCGAGAGCTCCTCGCCGAGATGAAGGCGCACGGGGTGCGCGGCGTCAGCCCGAACGGCGTGCTCGGCGATCCAACCGGAGCCAGCGCCACCGAGGGAGCGGAGCTGTTCGCCCGGCTCCGCGACCGGGCCATCGCAGCGTTCGACGGTCTCACGGAATAGACGGCAGAGACGGCAGAGACGGCAGAACTTATGCCGTGCGTTGGCGCAGCCGCGGCCGCAGCACCGCCCACCGCCGGAACCGCACCGCGGCACGGAGCACGCCGGTACCGTAGGCCGCGTCCGCGACGAGTCGCAGGGCAAGGTGCCGGGCGGGATCGAGGGCTGTGCCGGCGTCGTGCGCTGGGCCGTCATGGCCGAGGCGGCCCTGAACCCAGTGCCGGGCAGCCCGCGCGGTGTCCGGCACTGTGGGAACCAGTGCCAGCACGACGACGGCGCGCGCCACCCGCCGCGCCCGCCTCGCCGGTGCCGCGGACACCGTGGACACCGCGAGGGCCAGCGCCCCGAGTGGCCACCACTCGCGGCGCAGGGCGTTGCCGACAGCAGTGATCTCGGACCGCAGTCCGAGCACGGCGACCTCGGCGCCGCCGGACACGGGCAGACCCTGACGGTGGAAGCGCCGCACACCCGCGCCGAGTTGGACCGCCACACCACCCGCGACGACCGCCAGGCCCATCCCGCGCACCGCATCCCTGCCACCGGCAGCCACCAGGCTTCCAGCGAGCACCGCCAGGCCGGGCCACCCCCAGGTCGCTGGGGCGAGCCGGCCGGGGTGCCGGTCCTCGAGGGGGACGGCAGAGGTTCCATAGGCCGCATGGCGCTGGGACCACTCCGCCAGCCCAGAGCGGACTCCGTGATGGACCTCGGCGGCCGGCACATACCGGACGGTGTGGCCGGCGGCGACGAGGCGCCAGATGAGGTCGACGTCCTCCCCCACCCGCAGCCCGGGTTCGAAGGCCGGATGCGGCAGGGCAGCGCGACGCACGAGCAGGGCAGCGGAGGGGACGTAGCCGATCTGGCCACCGGGGGCGACGCGCCGCGCCTGGGGCCCGAGGTCGAGTCCGCCGCGCCGGGACTCGAACCGTTCCAGGACGGTGCCCGCGCCGGCGCCGGTCACGGAGCCCCGGACCCGGGGAGCGGCAACGGCCACCGCCGGGTCGTCGAAGTGAGGAAACAGGACGTCCAACCAGTCCTCGGTGGGCACGGTGTCCGCGTCCAGGAACGCGGCGAAATCGGCCGGTCCCTCGGCTGAATCGTGGGACGCGGCCAGTCCGGCGTTGCGGGCGCCGCCGGGTCCGACGTTCTCGGGCAGGACCACCAGGCGCACACCGTGGGCTGCACAGACCCGTGCGATGTCCCGGGCGTCGGCGGCGCTCGAGGCATCATCCACCACGGTCACCCGATGGCCCTGCACGGCCGGGAGGAGACGCGCCAGGGGCACGACCGAACCGTGGACCGGCACGATCACGTCCACCTCGTCCGGACCGGGCCGGCGGGGTGGGTGGACGGGCAGGGCCAGACCGCGGTCCACGAGCAGTCGTGCGGTCGCTCGTTCCACGTCATTGACCGGCTCGACGGCCCCGGCGCCGCGGCTCAGGACCCTCCTGGCGAAGGGACGGGCTGGGGCGGACAGCCGGGCCAGCCCCCACGGCGACCCGCCGAACACCAGTTCACCGCTTCGGCGGGTGTAGGAGCCCTGGGTCCGTTCGATGGCCGTCATCGACTCTCCCGGATCCGGGTCCCGGCCAGGTGCCCCAGTGCCATGGCCACCGCGGCCGTCCCTCCGGAGAGATGTGTGGGCAGGGCAGAGAGGTCGGCCACGTGCAGGCCGTCGATGCCGCGCACCCGTAGATGCTCGTCCACGACGGCGTCCACTCCGCCGGCCGCGCAGGTCCCCACGGCGTGGTAGATGCCACCGCCGGAGGAGCGGACGAAGGCGGCGGCAGCCTCGTCATCACCGTCGGCAACACTGACGCCCGGCAGGTCCTCGTCGATGACCACTCCCGAGAGCGCCGGTGCGGCGAGCACGGCGCGGGCTGTCTTCAGGGCACGGGCGGCCGCCGCCCGGTCGCGGGGATCCTCGAGCAGGGGTGCACGGACGTGCGGGGGCCGGTGGGGGTCGGTGCTCGCCGCGTGGACCGATCCGGTGGAGTACGGGCTGAGGGCATAGGCCTGGATCATCAGTCCGGCGTGGTCCGCCGGGGCCAGGCCCGTGCCGTCCGTGGAGATGTCGGTGAGCAGCAATTGCAGATCCGGCCGGTTCCCGCCGGTCGAGTCCACGGAGGCGGCGAGTTCGTAGGGACCGGAAGCGAGCGGCCCCGACCGGGTCGCGAGGTATTGGGCGGCGGCACCGAGCAGGCCTCGGGTGGTCCCGAGCCGGCCGTTGAGGCCCAGTCCGGGGCGGATCCGGGCCTTGACGGTGGCCCCCCGTTGTTCCCTGAGGCCTTCACCCACCCGCGGCGCTGAGACGACGGGGTCGATGCCGAGGTGCCGCAACCGGTCCGGGTCTCCGATGCCCGAGCGCTCCAGGAGCGGCGGTGTCTCCAACGTTCCCGCGGTGAGCACCACCTGACGCCGGGCGTGGTGACGGATGCGGTTGCCCTCTGCGGTGACAGTCTCCACGCCGACAACACGGTCACCGGCGGTCAGCACCCGGACGGTCGTCTGCCCTGTGAGCACCCTCAGGTTCCCTGCACGGAGTCCGGGTCGCAACAGCGTGGCGACGCTACGCCGCATCCCACCTCGGATGGTGGCTGGGGTGCGTCCCACCCGTGGCCCGACGGCGGCGCGCACGTCCGGCACGAACGGCACCCCGGTCTCCCCGAGGCCGGCGATCAGGGCTCGCAGGACCTCGGACGGAGGTTCAGACGGGGGCGCGGAGACGGGCAGTACGGTTTCCAGGTGATCGAAGGCCCGTCCGAAGGCGGGCCAGGACCAGTCCGGGCCGAGGCGTTCCGCCAGGCCGCCGTAGAGGTGGGATTCGCCGCGCAGGTACATGGTGCCGTTGATGAGCGTGGAGCCGCCGACGCCTCGGCCCCGCCGCCACACGTCCACGGGACCCGGTTCCCGTGCCGGGAGCGCCGGATACTCGAGGCTGATCCGCGGGTCGAACATGGTCCGCACAAAGCCCTTCGGCACGGCCACCAGGGGGTTGCGGTTCCACGGGCCGGCTTCCACGACCAGGACCCGCAGGTCTGGATCCTCAGCGAGCGTGGCAGCCATCGAACATCCGGCCGCACCGGCACCGACCACGATGACCTCGGCGGTCAGTCCGCGTACCGCATCGGGTGGGTCAGGGGATCCAGCGCGAGAGTCGACGGGACGTGATGTCATAGTGCGTTCATCGTAGTCACGGGAGAGGCGCGGCCGACTCGACGTGGCAGAGACTCAGGTGGTCACCGCCATCATCAGGCCCTCTCGATGGGAATCCACAGTTGGCCGCTCCCGCTGGTTCCCCCCTCATGCGGTTGCACGGAGAGCAACTCAGGACCCGGAGCCCAGCGGTAAGGATTGGCCGGGAACCACTCAGTCGCCGCATCGGCCCAGAGCTGTTGCAGTGCCTCAGGGAAGTCGCCTTCCGCTTGGAAGACGACCCACAGCCCCGCTGGAACGTCGAGCGATTCCAGGCCGGCCGGCGTCGGGCGCGTGGTGGCGACCGCGCGCCAATAATCCAGCCAGCTGCCCTCGGCGCGCGGCTCGTCGATGTTGACGGTGACGGCGACGCTGCCGGCCGGTTCCTGGTCCGAGAGCTCGGCCAGCTGTGTCCGGACGGTGGGGTCTATAGAGCGTTCGAAGTCGGCGATGGCGGCGTTCTCCCCCTCATGGATGAGCGGGACGCGGGTACTGACTCCCACCAGGCTGAAGGCGGCTTTATCGATGATGCGGTGCTTCACGTCTGTGGTCCCTTCGACGGTCAGATGGAATCTGAGTTGCGGTTGAGAATGGAGGACGGCGCCGGGACGGCGTGCCTGGCTCGGTGTCATGCCGTGCAGTGACTTGAAGGCCCGGTTGAACGCCTCGGCAGAGCCGTAGCCATAGCGCACGGCCACATCCAGCACCGTGGAGCCATCCAGGATCTCGGCGGTGGCCGCGGTGAGACGCCGGCGTCGGACATACTCGGACAGCGGCATGCCGGCAAGGGTCGAGAACATCCGGCGGAAGTGATACTCCGAGGTCAGGGCAGTCGTGGCCAGTGCCTGGACGTCGACGTCGGCCGTCAGATCCGCTTCGATGTCACCGATGGCGCGGTTCCAGTGCTGCATGGCATCCTCCCTTCACAGCTCAACTGTAGGGAGGAACCGCAGCCTCCTACCCGAGAAATCGTGCCCGGTTGGGTTGGAGCCGACCCCACGGAGTTCCAGCCGATGGTCAGGCCCGGCCAGGGCGGCCGCCATGGAGAGTCGCGCCAGTGTCCTCGCGGTGTTCCAGCCGGACATGACGGCAGCGGCATGCGTCTCGGGGACACTCGAGTGCACTGGTCTCTCATGACGAGATCGATACATTCGGCTGAGGAAGGGCGATGTCCGGTTCTCGTAGCGGTGGCCGGTGGGGGTGATGACGTCCAGTCCGTCAGGGGTGGCCTCGTGACGCCAACCGGCGTTCTCCTTGGTGTAGTTGCACCGCGCGCACAGCCCCGAGCCATTGTTGAAGCTCGTCAGGCCTCCCTCGCTGTGCGGCTTCACATGGTCGGCGTGCCGGATGGGTGCCTCACACCACGGGGTGCGGCAGACGTCGTCCCGCAGGACGAGCATCCTGCGCAGTAGCGGCGGGAACACTCGGGCCGTCGAGTCCATGGCCACCAATTGCCCGGATTCCGGTGCCGTGAAAAGCCGACGGAGGAAGACCTCGGTTTCAGGGTCAGTCACCATCTGCCGGGCCTGCTCCGCTGGGATCGGCCCCTGGCCGGGCAACCAGCCGGAGGTGGGATCTCCATCCAGCAATGAGGCGTCCGTCATCACGAGGTGGATCTCCGTGGGGATCGCCGGCGCCGAGGACTGCCCGGTGGCGCGTTCCACCAGGAGGTCGGCCATGATCTGGTCCCGCGTCCGCCCCTCCGCATCGCCCACCCCCACGGCGGTGCTGGCGTCCCGGTGGAGGTTCGCGTACACCGCCACGGCCTGGGGCATCGGCAGCAAGGCCGTCAGGTAGGCCATGCCGCCGGTGGCCGGACGGACGGAGACCCGGCGTTCGGCCGTGCACCGCTCCAAGTGGGCGACGGCGGACTCCTGGTCCAGCCGCTGGGCATGGGCCCTGGCCTCAGCGGCCAGCTTCTTCACGCCGATGGGACCCAGGCGGCAGGACATCAGCGCGTCCACGGTCCGGCGGTGTTCCACCGGCAGCCACGCCGTCTCGCGTGCCATGGCCGTGGCGTGCTCCTCGGAGATCCCACCGTCCGTCAGGGCGCGGAGGGTATTCGGCATCTCATGGCAGAGGGCACGGGCGAGGCCGATGTGGCGTCCGCCCCGTTGTGCCGGATCCCGGCGGGCCAATGCCACCTCGCCGCCGACTCCACGACCCTGTTGATCGACCGGCACTCCTTCTGCCGATTCCCGGGTCCGGCGCAGTCCGTCCAAGGCCACCGCCTCGCGGGCCTGCAGCGCCGCGCATGTTGCTTTGAGGGACTCCAGGACCCGAATCCGGTCTATGGCCTCGACCTCGGTTCCAGCAAAAGCCATCCCCGCGAGGGTCTCCCGGAGGGCGGTGAGCTGTTCGGAACCCTCCAACAAGTCGGGGAGAGCCCCAGCCACCTCTTGAAGTGGCTCGCAGGCGGTGCCTCTGACGGGTCCCCGCACAGCACCGGCCGCCGTGTCGGCGAAGCCGAGAGCCGACGAGAAGCGCTGGGGATCTTTCATGTTCCGACCCTATAAAAGGGCATGGACACGATAAGGCCTCCACCGCGAACCCGTGAATATCTCCTTCTTCACGGCCTGCCGCAGCGCCGGACGACGAACACCCTGAAGAGCACTGAAGGAGCCGGTCCTAGTGCGCGGCACGGCCGTCGGAGGGCCGCCCGATCAGGGTGTCCATGGCGGTGGAGAACTCGAGGACGATCCGGGCACACGCGATCCAGATTACGGCGGGTATCCAGCCGAGCAGCAGGGCCAGGATCCCCAGCGTGGTCCCCTGGCTGAACCCGATGACCACCACGGCCACCCAGGTCACCACGATGCCCACCACCACGGCGTAGATGGCGCGGGCCAGGCCCATCGACATCCGCTGGTCCCCGTTCAGTTCGAAGAGGGCCCGGAAGAGGGACACGGGCCCATGCGGCTCTGGCGGGGAGTGCTCCGGGTGGCGATACGGGCTGAAGTGGCTGGTGGGATCCTGCCGACCAGTTGCCGGCCGCGAATCATGGGAGACAACCATCTCGGACCTCCTGCATCGGACCGGGTGCACCACGGCGGATCAGGAAGATCACGTGCATCAGGTGCACCGCATGCGGCTCTTCACCGGTGCTGACCCGCAGGTCCCGGATCTGCCCCATCACGGCCTGCTCCAGGCGCGGGGCCAGCGGGTTCAGGATCGCCACCACATCGCGCACGTCATAGCCGTTCACCCAGGCCCCAGACCGTGCCGGGACCACCGCGGGCACCGGCACCGGCCCATCCCCGGCTCCCCCGAGCAGATGCCTCTGCACCACCGGCAGCCCCAGCGGACTCCCGGTGGTCGCCACCAGGGCGATCGTTCGTCCCTGCGCACCCCGGGTCAGCGCATCGTAGGCGACCACGCTGCCCAGACTGTGCCCGACCACCACCACGGGTTCCCCCATCGGGACATCGGCGAGCGCCCGCTCCACAATCGCCAGCACGGTCTGACGTACCTCGGCGCAACCCAGATAGTAGGCCACGTCCGTGAAGTACTCCTCGATCACCCGAGCGGAGACCCCCGCCCTCTCGGCCAGGAACTGCAGCGCCGCTCGCAGCCACGGCACCCTGAGAAGCTCGTCCAGTTCCCACCACGGACGCCCGACGCCGGCCGGGACACCTCGGGCGGTCGGCTCACCGGCCGCGGGGTGAAGGGACTCGGTGTGAAGGGACTCGGATTGAAGGGATGCAGAGTCCGGGTCGAACCGCAAGTGTTCGGTGACGTCATGGACCAAGCCGGCTTTGACCTCGCAGACCGCCTGCACGTCGGCGGGCAACGGCTCGCCGGTACTCCAGCGGGCGAGGTCCGGCCCCGGGCCGGAGCCCTCGCGTTCGGCGACCGCGTCGCGGAAGGCATTGCCGTAGAACGGGAACAGGACCGGGGCGGCGTTCGGGACCGGTGGCCGGCCGGCGTCGTGCAGTCCGGTGTTCAGGGCCTGCAGCCACCGGCGGCGAATGGCGTCCGCATGCTCTGCGACCTGACCAGGCGGGATGCCCGGAGCGGTGTGCTGGCCCCGCCCGTGGATGAGGAACAACGTGGTCATGGTCTGCCTCCTGACCACAGACTAAACCTTGACGTTCCCTGAACGCGTCACATCTACTGGCCGGGTTCAAGAGGCAGAGCCCGTGGACGAGGACGTCCGACCGGGCCCAGCCTCAACCAAGGAGGAGGGCATTTCCCATGGGACACAAGAAAAGACTGACCGCTGTAGGCTGCGTGCTGGCCCTGGCCGGCACGGCACTGGTGGCCGGCCCGACGGCTGCCGCACCGGACACGAGCGAAACAGCAGCAAGAGCTGACACGGCGGACACGCAGGCCCTGGAGCGGTCGTTGACCGAGGCTCCATCACGAGACCTGCAGACACCGTTCGAGGCCAGCAACGGGGCGAACTGGACCACGGTCGAGGAGGCGCAGGCCTTCCTGGAGGAACTCGATGCGGGCAGCGAGCGCGTCGCCCTGCAGCAGGTGGGCGAGTCGGTGGAGGGCCGGCCCCTGAACTTCGTCACGGTCGGCTCCCCCGCACCGGAATCGCAGGAGGAGGTCGCGGACGGCTCCATGATCCTGTTCAACTGTTCGATCCACGGCGATGAGCCCTCCGGGCGCGAGGGGTGTCTCCAGCTGGCCCGTGACCTGAGCACCACCAAGGATCCCGCGTGGAAGCGGCTGCTGAACAAGACCACGGTGGGCTTCACCTTCATCAACCCGGACGGCTGGGAGGCCGACACCCGGGAGAATGCCGACGATGTGGACATCAACCGGGACTTCCTGGCCTTGGCCACCCCGGAGGCCCAGGCTCTGGCCACGGTCATGCGGGACTGGAACCCAGACGTGCTCAACGACCTCCATGAGTTCGGCCCGCGCGAGTTCTATGACACGCAGGCCCTGATCCTGTGGCCGCGGAACCGGAACGTGGACTCCACCATCCATGATCTGTCTGAGCGGATGGTGAACAACTACACGGGGGCACAGATCGAGGCCAATGGCATGACCAGCGGAATCTACGGCCTGCTGGTCAAGGACGGTGAGCCGTTCCAGCAGGTGGCCGGTGACCACCAGGCCAGGATCCTGCGCAACTACACGGGCCTGAAGCACATCACCGGGCAGCTGACGGAAGCGGCGCAGGGCCCGGTGACCCCGGAGGAGGAGAACGATCCCCTGTTGGCGAACCGCCGTGCCGTGGACGTGCAGTACTCGAGCGCCGTCGGCTCGCTGGCCATGATCTCGGAGAACCGGACCAGGCTCGCCCGCCAGTCGGTCCAGGCCGCCGAACGTGCCACCCAGGCCGGTGCCAACCAGGCCGGCGTCGTCTACTTCAGCGGCCAGGACAACATGCTCCCGACCACCAGTGACGGCGCGGAGCCCCACCCCATGTGCGGATATCAGCTGACCGAGGCGCAGCTGGCTGAGGTGGGGTCCACCCTGGAACTGCACGAGATCGCGTGGGAGGAGAACGCCGAGGGCGCCTTCGTCACCATGGCGCAGCCCGGCAAGACGCTCATCCCGCTGCTGCTCGATGAGCGCGCCGAGTACGGGTTGACGGAGGCCACCCCGCTGGACGACTGCTGAGACGAGTCGGTCCTCTGGTGATAGTGCCGCCCGATGCCGGCCACCCACCCGGGTGGCCGGCATCGGGCGGACCCGTTCTTGCGGTCCTTCACTGCCCCACGTTGACCAGCCCTGACTCATAGGCGGTGACCACGATCTGCGTCCGGTCCCGCAGGCCGAGTTTGGCGAGGATCCGGGAGACATGGGTCTTGATGGTCTGCTCCGAGAGGAACAGCTCGCCGGCCAGCTCCGCATTGGACCGTCCGGTGGCCACGAGCCGCATGACCTCCAGTTCGCGCTCGGTCAGCTCCCCCAGCACGGTCACATCCGGCTGACGCGCCACCGGCCGGCTGACATAGTCCGCGATCAGCTTCTGGGTGATCGACGGCGCCAGCAGGGCCTCCCCGGCCGCGACCACCCGCACGGCGTTCGCGAGGTCCTCGGCGGTGGCGTCCTTGAGCAGGAAGCCGCTGGCGCGGGCCTGCAGGGCGGCGAAGACATACTCGTCCGCGTCGAAGGTGGTCAGCATGATCACCCGCGGATGGGTGTCCCCCGGCATCGCGAAGACCGCACGCGTGGCATCCAGCCCATTGACCACCGGCATGCGGATGTCCATCAGCACCACGTCCGGCCGGGATCGCTTAACCAGGTCCACCACCTCAGCGCCATCCTGTGCGCTCCCGACGACGGTCATGTCCTCCTGCGCGTCCAGCAGGGCCCCGAAGCCCTGGCGGACCATGGCCTGGTCATCCACGATAAGGATGCGGATCGGGTGTATGGCGGAGAACGGCTCCGCTGGTCTCTGGCTCACCCGACCAGGGTATCCGTCGCGCCGACGTAGCCCTCAAGTAGCCCCGACCTTCACCCTGCTGGGTGATGACCCGGCCCGACCGGCTCCGTAGCTTCGCCACCATGAACACCACACCTTCCGTCCTGACCCGCCTCGGCCGTGACTACGCCTTCGTCCTGCCCGGCTTCTTCATCTCCCTGTTCGCCTTCGTCCTGCTCGTTCCCCTGTTCACGCTGGCTCTCGGCACGGCCGTCATCTGGATCGGTGTCTGGCTGCTGCCCATTGTCCTGCTGGTGGCCACCGGATTCGCCGAACTGTCCCGCAGCCGTGTGCGACTCTGGGGCGGCCGGCTCGACCAGCCGGCCTACCGACGTGGCGGCGCCGGTATCAACGGATCCCTCCGCTACCTCACCGACCCGCGGCGCTGGCTGGACCTGCTCTTCGAGACCCTCATCGCCTTCCCGGTACGCACCCTCACCTTCGTGGTCTCCGTGACCTGGACGGCAGGTGCCCTCGGTGGGACCACCTACGTGTTGTGGGGCCACTACCTTCCCCGCGGAGAACAGGAGGCGCCCCTGGCCGCCGGCATGCTCGAGGCCCTCACCGGCGGGGCCATCCCGGACGCCGTGGCCACCAGCTACGCGGTCGAGTCCGTGTTCAACCTTCTGATCGGCGTGCTCTTCCTGCTCACCCTTCCCGCCGTGATGCGCGGACTCGCGCTGCTCGACGCCACGACCACCTCGGCTGCGCTCGGCGCCGGGCCGGCGTCGGGATATCCGATGCCATCCGGCGCCCGGGTAGCGTGAACACCATGCGCGCCGCCGAGCCGTCTGCTCCCTCGTCAGTCTCCTCCACTCCGTCCTCGGGTGACGGGCTGACCCCTGGACCGTCACCCGCCCGGGGCAGCTTCTCGCGCAGTGGGTGGACCTGGCTCCTGACGTACTGCGCCGCCGTGGTCCTGATCGCCACGGGCTGGCCCATCCTCGCCGCGGTCCACCACGTCCACGTCGCCATCGCCATGGTACTGGCCATCGGCCAGGCGGCCGCGGTGCCCCTCGCCGTCCGTCGGCCGATCCCGGCCATCCTGCTGGGCACGGCCGCGGCCCTCGGCACCACGCTCGCGACCGACCCCACGTCCGGGCCATGGCCGTGGCCCGTCACCACCCTGATCGCCTTCATCCTGCTGGTCCTCGTGGTCGCCTTGCGCCACCCCTGGCGCATCGGTGCCGTCACCTGGTGTGCCGGCGCCCTGGTCGGCGGGCTCGGCCTCGCCCTCGAGAGCTCCGCCACGGCCGAGGCGGCCGTGTCCAGCGCCACCCTGTCCAACGCTGTCGTGTGCGCTTCCATCGCCGGTGGCGCCCTGGCCGTCGGCAGCGCCCTGCAGGTCCTGCTGGCCAGCCGCAGCCAACTCGACCACGAACGCCAGCTCACCGCCGAGGAGGAGACCAAGCGCCGAGAGCTGCAGCAGCGCAACCGCATCGCCCAGGAGTTGCATGACGTGGTGGCACATTCCATGTCCGTGATCTCCGTGCAGGCCACCACCGCCCCCTATCGGCTGCCCGGCATGGACGAGCCGACGCGGGGCGAGTTCCACTCGATCGCGGATTCCTCCCGCCGCGCGCTGACCGAGATGCGGGGGCTGCTCGCCATCCTGCGCGGAGACGATGCCGCCGACACCACGCCCCAGCCGACCATCGCAGACATCCCCCAACTGGTCGTCACCACGCGGTCCTCCGGGGCGCAGGTGGAACTGGAGATCGACCCGGAGCTCCTCCCGCTGGGCGGGGTGACAACGGCTGGCGGGACTGGAGTCCCCGGTGCGGCGAGTGCGGCCGGTGACTGGTCCGCCGTCGTGCCTCCCGCCTCGGGCCTGACCGCCTACCGGGTGGTGCAGGAGGCCATCAGCAATGCCCTGCGGCACGCACCCGGTGCCGCCATCCGCGTGCAGGTCTCCGTGGGAGACCAGATCGGGATCCGCATCGCCAACGGACCGCCCGCCCGCGGGGGTCTCGTGGCGTCGCCGGGCGCCGGCCTCGGTCTGAAGGGCATCCGCGAGCGCGTGTCCGCGCTCGGTGGCACGGTCAAGGCCGGCCCGACGCCGGAGGGCGGCTTCACGGTGAAGGCCCGGCTGCCACTGTAGACGCCTTCGCCGGAACTAGCCACCGGGGCTGATTCTCCTTACAGTGACCCCAAGAGAAGGAGGACCCATGGGAATTTCTAGAAAAGCTGCGGTGACCAGCGGATTCGTGGCCACCGCGGTGGCCCTGACGGTGACCGGCTGCACATCCTCGTCATATCCTGCCGACCCAGACGGGACCTTTGACGACGTCTCGGGTGGCACGCTCTCCGTGGGGGTGGTCCACCACCCCCCGTACGTGGATGCCACCGGTGCCGAACCCACCGGCAGCGAAGTGGACCTCATCCAGGCCTTCGCCGAGGAGATCGACGCGGAGATCGAATGGACCGCCTCCGGCGAGGAGTCGCTCATCACGGCCCTTAAGACCGGGGACGTGGACCTGATGGCCGGAGGACTGACCGACCAGTCCCCCTGGTCCTCCCAAGCGGCCCTCACCCGCTCCTATGCAGAGGACACCGGACCGGACGGCAAGACCGTCAACCTCGTCCTGGCCGTCCCGCTGGGTGAGAACCAGATGCTCGGGGAACTCGAGCGATTCCTTGACGAGCGCCACCCGGAGACCACCCCGTGACCATGACCGTGCGCCGATTCGGGCGGACCGAACTCACACCCGAACTGCAGCAAGCCCTGCGCCGAGCCACCCGCCTGGAATGGATCACTCTGGGAATGCTCGCGGTGACTGTGACGCTCGTGATCGTGGTCATGGGCAGTTCCCAGGCCATGAAGGCCGCCTGGATCGAGGACATGCTCTCCTTCATCCCTCCTCTCGCCTTTCTGGTGGCGGCCCGCGTCATCAACCGCCCTCCCACGCGGAGCCGGCCCTATGGCAACCACAGCGCCGCGGGGGTGGGGCATCTCGTGGCCTCCGTCGCCCTGCTGGTCATGGGGGCATACCTCATCATCGACTCCGGCAGCGGCCTGGTGTCGGCCGAGCATCCCCCGATCGGCACGTTCCATCTGTTCGGGCACACGGTGTGGCAGGGCTGGTTCATGATCGCCGTCATGATCGTGTCCATCCCGGGGCCCGTGATCCTGGGACGGATGAAGATCAAGATCGCCGAACAGCTTCATGACAAGGTCCTGTACGCCGACGCGGACATGAACAAGGCGGATTGGCAGACGGGGGTCGCCACCGCCGTCGGGGTGGCCGGCGTGGGGTTAGGACTCTGGTGGTTCGACGCCGCCGCCGCGATCTTCGTGGGTGCCAGCATCCTCAAGGACGGCATCACGAACGTGGTCACCGCGATCACGGACCTCGCCGACGCGCGGGCCCGGACCATCGACGGCGAGGACCCGCACCCGCTGGTGGCGAAGGCGGAGGACTACGCCCGGTCGGTCGACTGGGTCCTGGATGCCGGAGCCAGGGTCCGGGATGAGGGCCACGTGTTCCACACGGAGATGTTCGTGGTTCCCCGCGATGGCGCGGCACAGACTCCCTCACGCCTGCGCGAGCTGACCGAGGGCATCGTCGACCTGGATTGGAAGCTGGAGGACGTGGTGGTGGCCCTGGTGGAGGAGCTGCCCGCCGAGGTCCACGGTGGAGTCGAGCGGGACAAGCAGTCCGAGGGCGGTCAGGTGGCCCGCTGACACTCCGGTCTCAGGTCCGAAGACGCTCCCGGACCAGCAGCGGCAGGGCCCTGACCAGCAGCACCATGACCGCCAGTTCCACCAGGGTCTGGGTCACCACCACGAGCGGTGCGAGGTCGTAGGCGGCCGGCAGGGCGAGCACCAGCGGCAGCACCACGAGCGAGTTCCGGGTCACGCCGCTGAACACCACCGCCCTGCGGCCCGGGGCGTCCAGTCTGGCCAGCCGGCCGGTGGCCAGGCCGATGACCACCATGATCACCGCGAACCCCACGAACACCGGGACCACGGCGAGCAGGCCGCCCAGGTGCGCGCCGACGCCGTGGATCTGGGACGCGACCACCACGGCCAGGGTCGCCATCATCAGCGGGACCATGGCGGCGAGCGCCCCGTCCCGCAGCCATCGCCCGGCACGCCAGCGGGCGGCGGCGGCGGTCTGGGTGAGCCACGCGGCGGCCAGCGGCAGGGCGATGAGGAGGACGAAGGCCTCGAGGAAGGGGCCGACGTCGACCGTCTGCAGGAGACTCTCCCCCACCATCAATCGCAGGTAGACGGGCAACAGCACCATCTGGGCGAGCATGAGCAGTGGCGTGGCCGCCAGCAGACGGTCCGCGGCGCCGCCGGCCAGGCGGGTGAAGACGATGACATAGTCCACGCACGGGGTCAGCAGCACGAACAGCACCGCGACCTCCATCACCTGGGACGGCGCCACGAAACGGGACAGTCCGAAGGCCACGAGGGGGACCACCGCGAAGTTCACCAGCAGGATGGCCGTCAGGAACCGGCCGTCCCGGAAGGCTCCCGCCAGCCGCCGGAACGGGACCGCGAGGAACGTGGAGTAGAGCAGGACACCGAGCACGGGATTGATCGCGTGCCCCGCCGGTCCGGCCACGGCCGGGACCAGGAGCCCGACGCCGGCCCCGGCCAGCAGCGCGGCCACGTACAGCACCACCTGGTTCCGTTCCAGCCACGGAACGGTGACCACCCTTCGACCCGCCGCCTGGTGCCACATGTCCTCCAGCATCTCAGGATCTGGCGGTAGAACCCGGACGGTCACCCTGTCGGTGAAGGTCTGATGAACAGCAAGATAACTTGCACGCATTTCATTCGATGCAATACAAGTTGCCGTTTACGCTGGTTCCATGAGCTTCATCGACCGCGTTGACGAACACCGGAGCCGACTGACCAAGTCGGACCGGGCACTGGTGGACGAACTGCTGTCCTATCCGGCAGAGGCGCCCCTGTGGCGCGGCGAAGACGTGGCCCGGCGCGCCGGAGTCCACCCGGCGGCCGCCACCCGGCTGGCCCAGCGCCTGGGATATCACGGCTACCCGGAACTGCGGGATCACCTCCGGCAGGACCTGGGTACCGGGCTCACCGGGGCGGGCGACCGTTTTCGGGTGGAACTACAGGACTCCGGTGGACACTCCGTGCTGGAGACCCTGCTGGCCACCGAACTGGACACCCTGTCTCAATTGTGTCGGCACGTGGGCCAGGACCAGCTGGATCGGCTCGCCGACCGCATCGCCACCGCCGGCACGGTCCATCTCTTCGCCCGCGGCAATGCCTCGGTGCTGGCGGAGCTGCTGGAACGACGACTGCGCCGCTTCGGCATCCGCACGGTCAACCTGACCGGCACCGGCCGGGACGTGGCCGAGCGGATCCTCACCCTGACCTCTGACGACCTCGTGGTGGCCTTCGCCTTCCGGCGGCCGCCACGCGATCTGAGTGAGCTGCTGGGCCACGCGCAGCGGGTCGGCGCGGGCACCGCGCTGGTCACCGACACCATGCACACCCTCGAACCGGCACCGGATGCCATCCTGTCCGCGCCGCGTGGACACCAGGACAGCCGAGAAGGATTCGCGTCCCTCACGGTGCCCATGGCCATCGCCAACGCCCTGGTGCTGACCATCGCCCAACGTCACGACCAGGCACTGCTGCCGGCGCTGGATGCCCTGGATGGACTCATGGCCGCGTTCGACTGACCCACCACACCAGACCGACCACCGTCCGATCGATCCGCCCCACCTCCCCTTGATGCACCCCGCCCTACCGTTCCCTGCCCGAAAACACCCCCGAAGGACTGGAAATGCGTTCGAAGAAGATCCTGCCCATCGCCGTCTCCCTCCCCCTGCTACTCACCCTCGCCGCCTGTGGTGGCGGTTCTCCCGATGCCGCCCAGAACGCCGGGACCGCATCACCGGCGAGTTCGGCCGGAACCCACGAGCTCGACTCGCTGAACCCGGAGCAGCTGGCGGAGCGAGCCCGGGAGGAGGGTCAGGTCACCGTCTACTCCTTCACCTCCCGGATCGCCCAGGTCGAAGAGGCCTTCGAAGAGGCCTTCGAAGAGGAGTACCCCGGGATCGACTTCATCGGCCATGACATCTCCTCCTCGGAGCAGATCACCCGTCTGCAGGCCGAGGCCCAGGCCGGTTCACCGTCGGCAGATGTCGCCTACATCTCCGACGCACCCGTCGTCGTCACCGAACTGCTCCAGGACGGCATCCTGACCAACCACGTGCCCGAGCGGATGGCCGAGGTGGTCCCCGCCGAGTACCAGGAACCGCTGCTGGCCAACCGCCTGTCCACCAAGGTGCTGATGTACAACGAGGAGGCCCACCCGGACGGCAGCCCCATCACCAACCTCTGGCAGCTCACCGAGGAGGAGTGGAACGGCAAGGTCGTCATGGTGGACCCCACGGTCCGCGGCGACTACCTGGATCTGATGACGGAGATCGTCGCCAAAGTCCGATGCCATGGCCGCCGCCCACGAGGAGCACTTCGGTCAGGCCATCGAGCTGGACGAGGGCATCGCCACTGCCGGCGGGCAATTCATCGCCGACCTCTACGCCAACGGACTGGTCCTGGTGGATGACACGGACAACGTCAATGCCGCCGTCGGCCAGACCGGCCAGGAAGACCCGCCGGTGGGCTTCACCTCCTATTCCGACCGCCGGGACAACGAGGACGAGGGCTGGGCGCTGCAGGTCTCGCTCGGCACGGAGCCGACCACCGGCATCACCTTCCCCGCCTACCTGGGCCTCGTGGAGGGCGCCGAGAACCCGGCCGCCGCCCGGCTGGCCATCGACTTCATGATGGGCGACGATTCACCCACGGGCGGTCCGGGCTACGAGCCGTTCTACGTGGCCGGCGACTACCCGGTCCGCGAGGATGTGGAGAATCCCGAAGGCGCCGTCTCCCTCGAGGAGCTGGCAGCCTGGGACATCGATCCGGAGGCCACCGCCGAGACGCGCTCCGACGTCGCCGACTTCATCCTCACCCTGGGCTGATCGCATGACCTTCACGACGATGGCCGTCCGCCTCCGCGTGGCCGCACACCAGCCCGCAGTGGTGCTCGGGCTGGGCACCCTGCTGGTGCTGGCCGTGCTGGTCGTCGCGCCGATCGTCGGACTGGTCAACTCCACGCTCACAGCCGGCAACCGAGAGGCCTGGTCGGACGTCTTCGCCTCGCGGCTGTCCGAGAACCTGCTGTGGGACCCCCTGGGGAACTCCATCCTCATGGGGGTCACCACCGCGGTCCTGTCCACCGTGATCGGCGGGTTCCTCGCCTGGGTGGTCGTGATGACACGCATCCGCGGACGGGCGGTGCTGGGAGTCCTGGCCACCATCCCGTTCGCCCTGCCGAGCTTCGCCCTGGCCCTGGCCTGGGAGTCGGTGTTCCGCAACGACCTGGTCGGCGGGTCCACGGGGATCCTGTGGAACCTGGGCTTCCAGGTGCCGGACTGGCTGGCCTGGGGACCGGTCCCGGTGGCCCTGACGCTGACCGCCCACTACTTCTCGCTGTCCTTCATGTTGATCGCGGCGGCCCTGGCGTCCGTGAACGGGGACCTGATGGAGGCCGCTGAGATGACCGGGGCCTCCAAGCTCAGGGTCGCCCAGGACATCGCCCTGCCCGTGGTCGCACCCGCCCTGGTCTCCGGCGCGCTGCTGGCCTTCGCGGAGGGTGTCTCCAACTTCGTCACCCCGGCCCTGCTGGGGCTGCCGGTGCGCTTCCACACCCTCTCGACCCGGCTGTACGGGTCCATCACCACCGGAGACACCCCCCGTGGCTACGTGCTGTCGATCGTGCTGATCGTGGTGGCCGCCATGATCATGTACACCTCCACCCGGGTCACCGGGGGCCGGCGCAGCTTCGCGACGATCACCGGCAAGGGGGGCCGCCAGCGTGGGATAGCCCTGGGTGCCTGGGGCTGGCCGGTCGGGGCGCTGTCCTGGCTCGTGGTGGCCTGCACCACCATCCTCCCCGGGATCGTGCTGGTGCTCAGCTCGCTGGCCCGGCGGACCGGTGACTTCACCGCCGGGCTCACCCTGCACTACTGGATCGGCGGCTCGGACCCGTCGATCGCCCAGGGGCAGCGCGGCGTCCTGAACAATCCGCAGATCCTCCAAGCCACGGCGAACACCGTGCTGCTGGGCGTGTGCGTGGCCCTCGGCGCCGGCCTGCTGGGCCTGCTGATCTCCTACGTGGTCACCCGCCGCCGGCACCCGAGGTGGATGATCGGGTCACTGAACGTGCTCTCCTTCGTGCCGTTCCTCATCCCCGGCATCGCCCTGGGCGCGGCGTTCATCGCGCAGTTCGGAGCACCCATCGGCCCGATCCCCAGTCTCTACGGCACCTTCACCATCCTCGTGATCGCCGGGATCGCGGCCACCATCCCGTTCGCTGTCCGATCCGGCACGGCGGCCATGAGCCAGGTCTCCACGGACATCGAGGAGTCCGCCGTCATGGCCGGGGCCGGAATGGTCCGGAGGCTGAGGTCCGTGATCGCCCCGCTCACCGCGCGGGGCCTGTTCACCGGCGGGGTGCTGGTGTTCGTGCAGATGGTCCGTGACCTGTCCCTGGTGGTGCTGCTGGCCACCCCGGCCATGCCGGTGCTCGCCGTGCTGACCTATCAGTACTCCTCGGAGAACTTCACCCAACTGGCCAACGCGGTCACCGTGATCATCGCGGTGATCTCGGTGGGCGCCACCCTGGCTGCCCGTCGGTTCGAGGGCGCTGCCCAGCCCTGGGCACAAAAGACCACGGCCCCCTGAGGGCGGACCTGATCTGGGCGACCCGGTCCCCGACCTCCCAGAACCGCCCCCCGTACCGAAAGGACTCCCCCTTGAAGGACCCTCACGCGACCGCCGTCCGCGCTCGGCCCGGCGCTGTCCACGACAGCACCACACCAACCACCACAGCCACGTCCCGTCCCAACGGCTCTGGCTCCGTGACCGTCACAGGACTGCGCAAGGACTTCGGCGGCTCCGTCGCCGTGGACGGCATCTCCTTCACCGTCCCAGCCGGGGCGTTCCTGGTACTGCTGGGCCCCTCGGGTTGCGGCAAGACCACCACCCTGCGCATGCTCGCCGGCCTGGAACAGCCCACCGGCGGGCAGATCAGCTTCGGAGACCGCGTGATCGCCCGCGGGGACGGGACCGTCAATGTCCCGGCCGCCCAGCGCGAAGCCGGGTTGGTCTTCCAGTCGTATGCCCTGTGGCCGCACAAGACCGTGCGGGACAATGTGGAATGGCCGCTCAAGGTCGCGAAGTGGGCGGCGGGCCGGCGGCGGGAGCGGGTGGCCGAGGTGCTGGACCTGCTGGCCATCTCCGAGCTGGCGGAACGGTACCCCGGGGAGATCAGTGGTGGTCAGCAGCAGCGCGTGGCCATCGCGAGGATGATCGCCCCGGAACCGAAGATCCTGCTGTTCGACGAACCCCTGTCCAACCTCGATGCCAAACTACGCGTGGACACCCGCGGTGAGTTGATGCGCATCCACCGTGCCACCGGCGCCACCAGTGTCTACGTCACCCACGACCAGGTGGAGGCGATGACCATGGCCACCCATGTGGCGCTGATGAAGGACGGCAGGATCGAGCAGTTCGGCTCGCCCCGCCAGCTGCTGGAGAATCCCCGTACCGCGTTCACGTCCACCTTCATCGGCACCCCGCCGGCCAACGTCCTGCCGTGCACCGTCATCGGAGGCCGGATGATGGCTGACGGCCCCGCGACGGCGGCGCGGCTGGACTGCGGGCCGGCGCCCGCTGGTGTGGCCGAAGGGGAGAACGTGCAGGTCATGTTCCGGGCCACCTCGATCACGCTGCAGCACACGCAACCCACGCAACCCACGCAACCCACGCAACGGACCGTGCCGACGTCGGGTCAGACGAGCCACAGGACTATCCTCGATGCCCTCTTCGCGGACCAGGCACCGCTGGCGGACCGGTGGGTGGTCGGCGTCGATATGCCCGGCGGCAACCGCCTCAGCGTCATCCTTCCCTCCCCGGTGGGCCTCGGTCCCGGCGAACCGGTGCAGCTGATCTTCCCGGACGAGCCCGACGCCGTCTTCGGCCCCGATGGCGTGGTCGTGGGCGGGGCCCGGCGATGATGCGCCTGATCCTGGTACGGCACGGCGAGACCACCTGGAACCTCGATCGGCGGTTGCAGGGCCAACGGGACATCGGCCTGTCCACGACGGGACGCGAACAGGCCTTCGCCCTGCTGGGCGCCATCCGGAGACTGGCCCCGGAGTACGTGGTGTCTGCGGAACTCGCCCGCGCCCGCGAAACCGCCGAACTGCTCGGGGCAGGGCTGGACGCCACCGACGACCGGCTCAACGAGGCCTTCCTGGGCTCGTGGGAGGGATGCCATTCGGCCGAGCTGAAGGCCTCCACCCCGGAGCTGTACGAGCAATGGCGGGCCGGGCAGTACGAGCCGCCGGGCGCAGAGTGCTTCGCGGCACTGACGGACCGCGTCGTGACGGGTGTGGACCAGGCCATCCGAGACGCACACGCCCGAGGGCTCAGGACCCTCATGGTCGTCACGCATGGAGGACCGGTCCGCGCCTACCTGCGGGCCGCCGTCGGACTCGATCCTGCCCGGACGGTGCCGAGCCATCCGGCGAGCCTGTCCTCCGTGGATGTGGACCCGTCGGCGGACTCACCGAGTCTCGCCGGGACCGCCAGGCTGAGGCTGTTCAACTTCGCGCCCGCCTTCTCCTCGCTGGACCCCTCCGACTGAGTCGATGGCCACCGCCGGGGGACCATTAGGCTGGGCACATGGACCCGTCCACCGCACCACCCTTCCCCCGCCCGTGAACCGGCTGTTCCGTTCGGCCCTGGGCCTGTTCGCCGCACCACGGCTCAACGTGCGGGAGGACTACGCGAAGGTCCGGCGTTTCCAGCAGCGCGTGGCCGCGCTCTCGGGACCGCGCTATCGGCCCGTGTACCGGCAGACGGCGGCTGATGTGGGAACCCATCGTGTCCCCGTGAGGATCTTCCAGCCGAAGGAGAAGCGGCGGGACGAGGTCCTGCTCTTCTTCCACGGCGGCGGCTGGGTCACCGGTGACATCGAGAGCTACACCCCGGCCTGTGCCACGATGGCTGACCTCACCGGCTGCGTGGTGGCCTCCGTGGACTACCGGCTGGCCCCGGAGCATCCCTTCCCGGCGGGCCTGGAGGACTGCTTCCACGTGGCACGGATGGTGTTGGAGGATCCGCGGCGGGCCGGGATCGACTCGGCCGCCAATGTCGTCCTCGTGGGCGACTCCGCCGGCGGCAACCTGGCGGCCGCTGTCTCCCTGATGTTGCGGGAGCGCGGCCACCGCGGTGCGAGCCGGCAGATTCTGCTGTACCCGGTGACCCACTGGGACCACGACCCGGCGACCTCCCCGTTCGCCTCGGTTCGCCATCATGGTGAGGACTACCGGCTCACCTCCACGGAGGTCCAGGACTACTTCGACCTGTACGTGCCCGACCGCCAGCAGCGCCGCAGCCATCTGGTCGCGCCACTGATGGCTCCGGACCTGTCCGGACAGCCGAAGACCCTGCTGGTCACGGCGGAACTGGACCTGCTCTGTGATGAGGGCGAGGCCTACGGCGAGGCCCTGGCAGAGGCAGGAAACGAGGTGCGGGTCCACCGGGTGGGCGGGGCGTTGCACGGGTTCATCGCGCTGCCCCGGTTCTCCCGTTCCCTGCGGGAGGCGTACGAGGTGATCAACGTCTTCCTCGACGAGGACTCTCCTGTCGGTGAGCAGCCTGTCGGTGAGCAGCCTGTCGGTGAGCAGCCCGGCAGTGCAGGCCACCCCGGCCACCCCGGCCACCCCGGCCACCCCGGCCCTCAGGACACACCATGACCGGGCGGACCTGGGCGCGGCTGGACAACGCCTCCAACATCTTCCTGGCGGCGCGGACCGATGCCGATCCCAAGGTGTTCCGCCTCAGTGCGGAAATGGACCACGAGGTGGATCCGCAGCTGCTGCAGGAGGCCCTGGACGCCACGTACGCTCGGTATCCGCTCTACCGTGCGGTGCTGCGGCGCGGAGTGTTCTGGTATTACCTGCAGGACAGCGACCTGCGTCCCCTCGTCAGCGCGGAGGTCCAGCACACCTGTGCCCCGATCTATCAGGTGGACCGGCGCACCCTGTTGTTCCGCGTGCTGCACCACGGCCGGCGGGTCAACCTCGAGGTGTTTCACGCCCTGTCCGACGGCACCGGGGCGCTGTGGTTCCTCTCTGACCTGGTGACCGCCTACCTCGGGTTGCGCTATCCGGAGGTGGAGCGGGCACTCGGGGCAGCCCCCGAGGCCGGTGCAGGCGAGCCCGGGGCTCCCGTCGGCACGGCACGGGCCGAACAACTCCAGGAGACTCCGGTCCACGAGCTGACCGCCGACAGCTTCGCGCACTACTTCCGCCGGCGCCGCCGGGACCAGGCGCCGGCCACCGGTGCGGACCGGCCGCCGCGGAAGCGGGTGCACCGGGTCAGGGGCACCCGCACGCCGGACCACCGCACCCGTGCCGTCGAGCTCACCCTGCCGGCCCGGGACGTGCTGAGCCTGGCCCGGGCCGAGGGCGTCTCGCTCACCATGTATCTGACCGCCCTCTTCTTCGAGTCCGTCCGCCGGTCCTCGGGTGGACTGGGCCGGAACCGCACCCTCGCGGTCTCGGTGCCGGTGAACCTGCGCCAGTTCTTCCCCTCGACGTCGGCGCGGAACTTCTTCGCCGCCGTCCGGGTGGAACACACCTACGGCGAGGGCGAGGACGACGTCGGCTCCGTCGCCCGCCAGCTGGAGGGCCAGTTCCGCCCGAAGGCCACCCCGGAGGCCCTGGAGAGGAAACTGCGGCGTTTCATCCGCTTCGAGCGGACGCCCGTGTTGCGGGTGGTGCCGCGGCCGCTCAAGGACCTGATCCTGGGGGTGGTCAACCGAGTCAACAACCGCGGCCTGACCGTCGCGATCTCCAACATGGGCCGGGTGAGCCTGCCGGAACCGGTCGACTCCCACGTGGGCCGCATGCTGCTCCACGTCTCGGCGGCCCGCCCCCAGTTCTGCGCCGTTTCCCACGCCGGCCTGCTCACGGTCAGCTTCTCCTCACCGTTCACCGAGACGGGACACATCAGGGAATTCGCCCGGCACCTCACCGACCACGGGATCGCGGTATCCGTGGCCGCGGCGCGCGTCACCGAGGAGGAGCTCAGATTGGTGGAGACAGGAGTGGATACAGGGGTGGAACCATGAGGCGCTGCCCGGAGTGCGCCGTGGACATCGAGGGCGCCTGGAGCCACTGCCCCCTGTGCGCGGCCCCGACCTTGGCCCCAGCCTCGGGCTCGGGCGAGGGCTCAGGCGAGGTCACCCCGAGTCCGTTCCCCGCAGTGCCCCTCCAGTTCTCCCGGCGTCGAGTCCTGAGGGCCCTGTTCCTCGCCTCGATCGCGGTGATCCTCGCCTCGTTCACGGCCCAACTGCTGTTCAGCCGGGACCTGGACGGCATCGGGGTCCTGCGTTCCGTGTGGCTGGGCGTCAGCGCCATGTGGCTGGTGGTGCTGATGGCCGTGCGCAAGCGGCGCAACCTCGCCAAGAGCACCGTGTACCTCGTGGTGCTGGTCGGCCTGGTCTGCGTGTACTGGGACTACCTCACCGGATGGCTCGGCTGGTCGCTGACCTATGCGGTGCCCATCGTCTGCGCCTCGTCCATCATCGCCCTGCTGATCACGGTCCGGGTGATGCGCATCGAGGTGGGCGAGCACATCGTCTACAGCGGCCTGACGGTGCTGCTGGGCCTGGCGCCGCTCGGGTTCCTGCTCTTCGGCTGGGTCACGACCCCGCTGCCGTCGGCGATCTGCGGTGCCCTCAGCCTGCTCGCCCTGGTGCTGCTGCAGCTCGGACGGGGTCGGCAGGTCCGCCACGAACTCGCCAAGCGGCTGCACCTGTAGACCCCGCGCAACCGGTCCGCCGTCCGGTCATCCGCTCGGATGCGGGTAGTCCACCGTGCGGCCCTGGAATTCCAGGATCGCGGGGTTGAGGACGACTCCGTCACGTATCTCGATGGCCCGGCTGATGGTTTCGCTGCCGGCCCAGGCGCTGGGTCCGCCCATGACGATGTCCAGGAAGGGCAGCAGGGCATCGCTGATCTCCCAGCTGGCCGAGTTCCACAGGTACGAGGGGCTGTGGTCCACCGCGTAGTAATCGATGGTCCCGCCCACCGTGAACATGGGATCGGCGAACGTGGTGGGACGGGCCCATTCGAACGCCATGCCCTCGTCGCACGAGACATCCACGATCAGGCTGCCGGGCCGGAAGGCCTCAAGATCGTCGGTGCGCAGGTAGAGCAGTGGGGCATTGGGATCCTGCAACGTGCAGTTGACGACGATGTCACTCTCGGCCAGGAAGGGAGCCAGCGGGACCCGTCCGCGGTCATCGGTGATGACCTCGCTGAGATAGGGGCCACCGTCATGGTCGAACTGGATCATGTGCGCGGAATGGATGGGTGAGGCGACAGAGGCGACCTTGCGGTTGGTCAGCACACGGACATCCGAGATGCCGTGGGCCTTCAGGGCCGTGACGGCTCCCCGTGCCGTGGCACCGAATCCGATCACCACGGCACTGAGCCGGCGGCCGTAGTCCCCGGTGACACCGGTCAGGGCCAGGGAATGGAGCACGGAGCAATACCCGGCCAGTTCGTTGTTCTTGTGAAAGACGTGCAGTGAGAAGCCGCCGTCACTGGCCCAGTGATTCATGGCCTCGAAGGCGATCAAGGTCAGCCGGCGGTCGATGGCCTGCTGGGTGAGTTCGCGGTCCTGCACGCAGTGCGGCCATCCCCAGAGCGTCTGACCGTCTCGCAATTCAGCCAGGTCTGCCGCCTGCGGCTTGGCCAGCAACACGGTGTCGGCGGCGGCGATGACGGCCGCCCGGTCAGCCACCGCACCCACCAGCTCAGCGAGGTTTGCGTCCGAGTAACCGAACCGCTCGCCGTAGCCCTCCTCCAAGACAATCCTGCTCCGTACGGAGGGATCGATGCGTTGCAGGTGGTCCGGGTGCAGGGGCACGCGGTACTCGGCGGTCTTCCGGGTGGTCCCCAGCACGCCGAGGACAGGATGATTCGATGGTGCCATGGTGCACGTCCATTCTGGGGTGCCGCAGTGGCACCGCACACATCAGGCTATACCGGCCCGGGGGTTCCAGCGGCGAGCAGGCTGCAGGAGGTACTGGTGTGGGGCCGCACGGCTCAGTGACCCGGCGGCCGCCACCCTGGATCCCGGCCGGACAGGCCCAGCACCCGGTCCAGCTGGGGTGCGTCCGCCGGCACCGGGACCCGGGGTCCGAAGAGCCCCTCCCGTTCGCCCGGCTCCTCCGGGATCCCGGCGCAGAATTGCTCGACGGCGTCCAGGGCCTGTTGCTCCACCGCATAGTCCTGACCGGTGGCCACCGCCAGGTCCCAGCCGTGCAGCACGACCTCGTCGAGCGCGACCAGCACCGCCACCTCGGCGGGCATGGTCTGCGCTCCGGCCGTCGTCGTTCCGGTGCGTGCCCCGGTCTCGTTCCAGGCGGCGGCGAGGTTCTCCAACTCGGCCGGCAGGGTCTCCCGCCAGTCCTCGGGGAGTTCCAGCCGCGACGGGTCCGGGGCGGTGTGGGTGGTCGGTCCGTCGATCTTCCGGGCGGCGTCACGGAAGGCGATGGCCAGGCCGTGCAGATGCGCCAGGAGCAGGTGGACGGGCATCTGGGGGCACGGCGTGGGGGCGTAGTGGTGCGCGTCCTCGATCCCGCGCACCACGGCCGCCACCCTCCGCGTGCTCTCGGTGAGGTCGATGCTGGTCATGGTGGGTCCCTCTCTCGCTAACGGGCCGGCGTGGTGGTGCCGAAGGTCTCGGGGTCCACCGGGCGGGCGTGCCGTGGCAGCTTCTCCACCACCAGGCGGTAGGAGTCGAGCACGAGTTCCTCGACCAGTCCGCCGGTGATGGTGTCCCCGCCGGTCACGGTGATCCAGTGCCTCTTGTTCATGTGGTAGCCGGGGGTGATCTCGGGATGGGCCTGGCGCAGTGCGCCGGAGTCCTCGGGTTCCGCCTTGAGGTTGACGATCGGTTCGCCGTCCAGCTCGGCCAGGAACATGAACATGCGGCCCTTGACCTTGAACACGTCGCTGTCCGGGCCGAAGGGCTGGTCCACGGTGACGGCGGGGAATTTGAGGGCCGCATCCCGGGCGATCCGGTGCACTGTGGTTCCGTTCATGGTGTCCGTTCCCCCGGTGGTCGAAGGGGGTCGAATCCCCTCCGCCATCTTCAGACTATGCCCGAGCGGGGGCCTTGCCGCAAGGCCCCCTGGTGCTGCCAGAATCAGGGCTCGAATCTGATCGGAGCCGCACCGTGACCACAGCCCACCACCGCACCAGCACCTCAGCCTTCGCGCTGCCAGAGCACCTCTCCGCCAAGGCAGATCCGGACCTGATAGCCGACGACGACGCCCACTTCGCGGCCATCGCCGCCGCCCTCGAACGCCGGCGTTCCGAGGACGGCCGCCGCCTCGACGCCCTGCGCCGGCAGCCGCGTGGCAGCGGCGAGTACGCCTTGGAGCGGGATGCCGAGATCCGCCGGCTGTCCTCCCGCCTGCTCCTGCTCCAACGGTTCGGTCTGGACCTGGTGCTGGGCCGGATGGTCCCGTCCGACGGCAGCGGCACCACCGTCTACGTGGGCCGCACCGGCCTGACCGACGGTGACGGTCACCGTCTGCTCATCGACTGGCGCTCCCCCGCGGCTGAGCCGTTCTTCGCCGCCACCCACGCCCATCCCCTCGGCCTGGCCAGCCGCCGCCGCTACCGGTGGAGCCGCGCGCGCATCACGGACTACTGGGACGAGGTCTTCACCACGGAGAGACTGTCCGGCGGACTGCAGGCCCATGCCGCACTCGACGACCAGTCTGCCTTTATCGCCAACCTCGGGGCCCAGAGGACCGGGCGCATGCGGGATGTGCTCGGCACCATCCAGGCGGACCAGGACGCGATCATCCGCGCCGGATCGCACGGGGCGCTCGTGGTCGACGGCGGCCCGGGCACCGGAAAGACCGTCGTCGCCCTGCACCGCACGGCCCACCTGCTCTACTCCGACGAGCGGCTGCGCCGCCACCGTGGAGGCGTGCTCGTCGTGGGCCCCCACGAGCCCTATCTGGCCTACGTCGCGGACGTGCTGCCCTCACTCGGCGAGGACGGGGTGCTCACCGCGACGGTGCGCAGCCTGCTCCCGGAGGGGGCAGCGGCTCCCGCCGAGGCGGCTCCGCGCGTCGCCGATCTGAAGTCCCGCCGCGACCTGGTGGACGCCGTGGAGCCGGCGGTCCGGCTGTATGAGGAACCTCCCGCCGAGGCCCTGCTGGTGGAGACACCGTGGGACGAGGTCTGGTTGTCCCCCGAGGACTGGGCCGAGGCCTTCAATGCCCTCGACTCCGGTACCCCGCACAACGAGGCGCGAGAGGACGTCTGGACAGCGCTGCTGCAGATCCTGGTGGAGGCCCACAGCGCTGGAATGGACCCGGACGCCGCCCGGGACGAGGAGAACGGCGAACCGTCCACCGAACAGCTGTACCGGTCCTTCGATGCGAACCGTGGGCTACGGGAGGCCTTCGCCCGCGCCTGGCCCGTGTTGCGTGCCGAGGAGATCGTCGGCGACCTGTTCACGGTGCCCGCCTACCTGTCCCGGTGCGCGCCCACACTGGAGCCGGACGAGGTTCGGTCCCTGCAGCGCGCGGACCCTCAAGCGTGGACACTGGCCGACCTGCCGATCCTGGACGCGGCACGCCGCCGCATCGGTGACCCGGACACAGCCGGGAAACGCCGTGCTCGCGACCGGGCACGCGAGCGCCACCAGGCCGCCATGGACCGGGTGATCGACGACCTGGTGGCCGCCGACGACTCCGACCTGCAGCTGATGACGACCCTGAAGACCGAGGACATCCGGGACAGACTCATCGTCGACGAGGACCTGCCGGCGGAAGCCCGTGACCCGCTGGCCGGACCCTTCGAGCACATCGTGGTGGACGAGGCGCAGGAACTCACCGATGCCGAGTGGCAGATGCTGCTGGACCGGTGCCCGTCCCGCAGCCTCACCATCGTCGGGGACCGCGCCCAGGCCCGGCGGGGGTTCACCGAGAGCTGGCGGCAACGGCTGGAGCGCGTCGGGGCTGGACCGGTGGAGATCGCCACGCTCAGGATCAACTACCGCACACCCGAGGAGGTCATGGCGGAGGCGGCCCCCGTGATCCGGGCCCAGATCCCGGATGCCAACGTGCCGACCTCGGTCCGGGCCTCGGGGAACGCGGTGCGCCACGGCACCGTGGACGAGCTGGGCCAGGTGCTGGACGCCTGGCTGGAGGAGCACGACCAGGGTGAGGGCACCGCCGTCGTGATCAGTGCGGACGGGACCACCGCGGCCGGTCCGGTTCAGGGCGGGGCGCCGGGCACGGCGGTGCGGGACCGGGTGCGGTCCCTGACGCCCGCCCTGGCCAAGGGCCTCGAGTTCGACCTGGTGATCCTGGTCGACCCGCAGGAATTCGGTACCGGGATCGAGGGTGCCGTAGACCGGTACGTGGCCATGACCCGGGCCACCCAGCAGCTGGTGATCCTGGAGGACTGAGGGCCGTCCTGGAAGACTAGGCTGGAAACCAGACGTACCGGTTGTCTCAATCAAGGGTGGATGTCCATGTCAGGAGTAGTCGCAGCCCACGGTTCCTTCGATCCCCGCCGCGGCCAGCGGATGCTGGACCGGTTGGCCCACCGCGGACCGGACGGGGCGGGCAGCCGGGAACTGGGCCGGTCCTGGCTCGGCAGCAGGTACCTGTCCATCGTCGATCCGGTCTCCGGTGACCAGCCGCTGTCCGGCGGACGGGACGGCGGACTCTGGGTCGTCGGGGACGGCCTGATCCACAACCACCGCCGGATCCGCGAGCGGCTGGGTGACGGGCGTTTCCGCACCGACTCGGACCTGGAAGCCGCGATCGTCCTCGTCGAGGAGCACGGCCCCGAGGCCTTCGGACACCTGTGGGGACCCTTCGCCCTGGTGGTCGCCGGAGCGGACGGCCGATTCGCCGCGGCCCGTGACATCCTCGGGCTGGCCCCGCTGTACTGGGTGCACGAGGGCGAGACGGTGGTGTTCGCCTCCGAGCTGAAGGCCTTCGACGAGGATCAGCGCCCCGCGGTGCGGCCCTTCCCGCCCGGACACTGCTGGACCCCGCAGGAGGGGCTCAAACCCATCCGGCGCTTCCCCGGCACCACTCCGGTGCTCCTGCAGAGCCGGTCTGCGGACGACGAGCCCCCGGCCTGGGTGTTCGATGCCCTGCGCGAGACCCTGATCCGGGCCGTGGACCGCAGCCTGGCCAGCCGGCAGCGTCCCGGGGTGTTGCTCTCCGGTGGTGTGGACTCCAGCATCATCACCGCCATCGCAGCCCGGCGCGGCGACTGGACGTCTGCACCGTTGAAGACCTTCGCCGTCGGGCTCGAGGGCAGCGGGGACCTCGCCGCCGCCCGGATCGTGGCCGAGCATTGCGGCACGGACCACCACGAGCTGGTCTACACCGCCCAGGACGCCATCGAGGCGGTGCCCGAGGTCGTCGCCGGGCTCGAGTCCTTCGATCCGAAGCTCGTGCATTCGGCGGTGCCCAACTACTTCGTCTCCCGCCTGGCGTCCCTGCACGCCAAGATCGTCCTCGTGGGTGAGGGCGCCGATGAGCTCTTCGCCGGTTACACCCACTTCGGGCGCCATCGTGACGGATCCGAATTGCACGCGGAACTGCTGGAGACCCTGCAGGGCATGCACATCGGCGGCCTGCAACGGGTGGACCGCGTGGCCGGTGCCCTCGGGGTGGAGCCCCGCCTGCCGTTCCTGGACTTGGACATGGTGGAACTGGCGATGGCCCTGCCCCCGGAATGGAAGCTCGTGGGACGGGACCGGCCGGCCAAGTGGTTGCTCCGCAAGGCCTTCGACGGGTGGCTGCCGGACGAGGTGCTGTGGCGCCGCAAGGAACAGTTCGGCGAGGGCACCGGCATGAACGACGTCCTGGCCGAGCACTTCGGCCAGACCGTCAGCGACGACGACCTGGCGGCCGAGGCGGACGCCCTCACCCCTCCGGTGCGCACCCGGGAGGAACTCGCCTACTTCCGGATGTTCGAGGCCGTCCTGCGCGGCGTCAACGCCCAAGAGACCGTCGGCCGGTTCCCGGAGGCCTGATCAGGTCCGGGAACCGGCCGACCTTGGATGCGATGGCGGTGGCGGTGCGGTCAGTGACGGTGCGGTCAGTGACGGCGGCGGTCAGCCGCCGATGAGGCCCTGGTCCTGGAGCCACTCCTCGGCCACGTCCCGCGGATCCTCGCCGTCGGTGTCGACCTTGCCATTGAGCTCCATCATGGTCTCGTTGGTGAGCTTCTCCGAGATCGGGGCCATGATCTCGGCGATCGCCGGGTACTCGTCCAGGGTCTCCTGGCGCAGGGTCATGGCCCCCTGGTACTCGACGAAGAACTCCTGGTCGTCCTCCAGGATCACCATGTCGTTCGACGCGACCCGGGCGTCGGTGGAGAACACCTCACCGAACTCGCAGGTGTCCCCCACCTGCGTGTAGATCAGGTTCAGTTCGAGCTCCACGACCTCGGAGAACTCGAAGCCGTAGGCCTCCTCCAGCCCGGGCAGGCCGTCATCGCGGTTGATGAACTCGCTGGCCGCGCAGACGCGGGCCTGGTCCGGGTTCGCATTGATGAACTCCGCCGCGTCGGACTGGGTGACCAGAGAGTTCTCGTCGGCGAAGTCCTGCTTGACCGCGATGCGGTAGGTGTTCTCGAACGGGGCCGCGTCCAGCCAGGCGATGCCGTTCTCCGCGTCCGCCTCCGAGACGGCCGCGAACAGGTCCTCGGGAACGTCCTCGGTGGTGTTGCCGAGGATGTTGACCCAGCCGGTGCCGGTGTAGTCCCAGTAGAAGTCGATCTCATCCGTCTCCAACGCCTCGCGGACGGTGGCGCTGCCCGAGATCCCGGTCTGGTCCTCGATGCTGGCCCCCGCGTCCTCCAGGGCAAGCGAGGTGATCTGGGACAGGACGACGGACTCGGTGAATTCCTTGGAGCCCGCGGTCAGCTCGGCCCCATCCAGCGCGCCGGCGTTGGCGCTGTCTCCGCCGCCGTCGCCGCCGCCACAGCCGGTCAGCAGCAACGCGGCCACCGCCGTCAGGCCGATGCCGCCGAGCGTGGTCTTGCGGGTTGTTGCGTTTCTCATGTCAGTTCCTCATTTCAGTACGATCACTGGGTGATCGGTGCGATCAGGGTGCGGTCAGGATGCGGTCACGGTGCGTTCGTTCAGGTCCTGGCGGACCGGAGTCCCTTGGGCTGCAGCAGGTTCTCTGCCAGTCCGGCGAGGTAGTCGATGAGCAGGGCCAGCACCGAGGTCAGCACGGCACCGACCACCTGCACCAGCACGCGGTTGGTGGACAGTCCGGCCATGATGACGTCACCCAGTCCACCGCCGTTGATGTGGGTCGCCAGCGTTGCCGTGCCCACGTTGATCACCAGGGCAGTGCGGACGCCCGCCAGGATCACGGGCACGGCCAAGGGCAGTTCCAGGCGACGCAGGACCTGGAACCGGGACAGGCCCATGCCCCGCCCTGCCTCGAGTACGTTCTCGTCCACCTGCTCCAGTCCGACCATGGTGTTCAGCAGCACCGGGATGATCGCGTAGAGCACCAGGCCGACGATCGCGGCCTGGAACCCGAGGAACAGGAACATCACGGCCAGCAGCACGAGGACGGAGATCGTCGGCACCGCCTGGCCCAGGGTCAGGAGGGTGATGATGAACGGACGGATCCGGCGGGTGAACGGCCTGGTCAGCAGGATGCCCAGGGGGACGGCGATCAGGAGCGTGATCACGGTGGACACCGCGGTGAGGGCCACGTGCTCCCCCACGGCCGTGGACAGCGCGGCGGCGTTCAGGGAGCGTGCCTCGATCGAATCGAGGTCGCGGCCGCTCACGTAGAGGTACAGGGAGACCAGGACGACGGCCAGGATGAGGGGCATCGTCAGGTAGCCCACCCATCCGCGGCGGGCGGCGGAGGGCGGGGTCTGGGTGACGACGTCGGCGTCCCGGACCCCGGCGGGGGTGGCCGTGCTCATGGCGTCGTCCTCCCGTCCGCGAATTCGGTGCGGGCCTCGGCGACGGCCGAGTGACGCATGGAGCGGATGGCCTCGTTGATCTGCTCGATGTCCACCACACCCAGGTGCCGACCGTCCTGATCCACCACGACGGTGACGGCGTAGCGGGCGGCGATGAGCTCGTTGAGCGCATCACTCAGGGTGGCCCGTGACTCCACGACGGCCTGGGGCACGGTGCCGATCCGGTCCAGGGGCTGCCCCTCGCCCCGGCGGAGGTCGTCGGCACCGACCCAGCGGGCCGGGCGTCCCTCCGTGTCCAGCACGAGGACCGCACTGTGGTCCGATTCGCGCAGCACCCGGTGTGCCTGTTCCACGGAGTCCGCGGCGGACACCGTGGGCCACGGCGCGAGCTCGATGTCCCGGACCCGGGAGAGGCTCAACCGCTTCAGCGAGGCGCCCCCACCGATGAAGTCACGGACGAAGTCGTTGGCCGGGGCGGTGAGGATCTTCTCCGGGGTGTCGTACTGGGCGATCGAGGACCCCTCCTGCAGGATCGCGATCCGGTCCCCCATCTTGATGGCCTCATCGATGTCATGGGTGACGAACACGATCGTCTTGCGCACCTCGGACTGGAGGCGGAGGAACTCGTTCTGGAGGCGTTCGCGGGTGATGGGGTCGATCGCCCCGAAGGGCTCGTCCATCAACATGACCTGCGGATCGCCGCCGAGGGCGCGGGCGACTCCGACGCGCTGCTGCTGCCCGCCGGAGAGCTGCTTCGGATAGCGGCCGCGGTACTCCTCCGGATCCATGTTGACCATGCTCAACAGCTCGTCCACCCGGGACTGGATGCGGGCGGCGTCCCAGCCCAGCAGCTTCGGCACGGTGGCCACGTTCTCGCCGATGGTGAGATGCGGGAACAGGCCCGTCTGCTGGATGACGTAGCCGATCCTCCGGCGCAGCTGGTCCGCATTCGTGGTGGTGACGTCCTCGCCGCCGAGGATGATCCGGCCGGAGGTCGGTTCGATGATCCGGTTGATCATCTTCATGGTGGTGGTCTTGCCACAGCCCGAGGGTCCCACGAGGACCACGATCTCGCCGGCGTGGATGTCCAGGGTGAGTCCGTCCACGGCATTGCGCTGCGTCCCGGGGAAGCGCTTGGTCAGGTTCTCGAGGCGGATCATGACCTCTGGTTCCGGAGTGGCCTGCGGTGTCTGGGTCATCGGATACCTCGCGAAGTAGTGAGTCGCTGGACGGTGTAGAAGATCAGGTCGAACAGGACGGCCAGCACGATCACGCCGAGGGTGCCGGCCAGCACCATGTTCACGGCCACGGGGGTTCCCACCCGGGCCAGGCCGGTGAAGATCATCTCGCCGTAGCCCGGTCCGTTGACCACCGCGCCGATGGCCGCGATGCCCAGCAGCACAAGGGTGGTGACCCGGACGCCGGTGATGACCACTGGCCAGGCCAGCGGCAGTTCGATGCGCAGCAGGCGCTGCCGCCGGTTCAGTCCCATGCCCTGGGCGGATTCGATGACGGCCGGGTCCACTTCCCGCAGCCCGGTGATCGTGTTGCGCACCACCGGCAGCAGTCCGTACAGCACCAGGGCGAACAGCACGGGCGGCCAGCCGAGGCCGAGCGGCCCCAGCAGCAGGATGAACAGGGCGAAGGACGGGATGGTCAGGAACGTCCCGGTGATCGCGAGCACGAACTCCCGCGGACGCTCCGTCCGATAGGTGGCGATGCCCAGGGCCACGCCGATGACGGTGGCGATGAGGACTGCTGCACCGACGATCGCGGCGTGCGCCAGACCCATCTCGAGCAGGTCGTCTGCCCGGTTCCCCAGGAACTCGAGGAATTCCACGGCTGCCCCCTTTCGAGACGAATAATGCCTGATGACGACTATAGTTCAGCGACTTTCCGCGGTACGTCTCAGTAGGTCAGGCGGACGGCGGCCTCCCGCAGGTAGCGGTCCACGAGCGAGTAGGCGTCCCGGGTCAGGGCGCGCCACAGTTGCAGCGCCAGCGCCGGATCGTCCTGTTCCAGCACCTCGATCGCCTCCGGGGTGAGGACCATGATCTCGACCTCGCCGACGGCCTTCTCGGTGGTCTCCTGCCGGTCCGCGGTCCCGAGGGCCAGCTCGCCGAACGTCATCCCGGCCCCCAGCGTGTTCAACCGCACCCGCTCACCCAGGGGGTTGGTGGCGATGGTGTTGATCTGTCCGGAGACGATGAAGTGCACGCCGCCGAAGCGCTGCCCGACCCGGCGGATGACGTCCCCGTCCTCGTGGAACCGGTGCTCCATCAGGGCGGCCAGCCGTTCACGGTCGGCCTCCTCCAGGAGGTCCAGGGCCGGCGACTCGGTCACCGGGACCCGCTCCGTGGCCGAGATCGGCGCGCCGTAGCGTTCCAGCAGGGCGTCCTCGCAGTATTCGACCGCCTCACCGAGGCCCTGGAAGACCGGCACCGGGGCAGCGTGACCGTGAGGGCCGGCGTCGGGGTGCACGATCAGGGCGGGGGCCTCCTCGCCGGTGACGAGCACGAGCTCGCGTCCGGCCGCGGCCAGCTGACGTTGGAGGCCGGTGATCATCTGGCGGGCGAGCCGGCCGGCGTCGTACACCTGCCGCAGGTCCAGGACCACGAAGACGACGCCGTCCTCCAGTTCGCTGACCGCGCGGACCAGCGATTCGGTGCCGGCGAAGAAGAGGTCACCGGTCACCTCGATGATGCGGGCTCGGTCTCCGTAACGCTCCAGCACCTCGGCCTCCTCCTCCGTGCGCCGCACACGGGAGGGGAACCGGGAGATCTCCATGGTGTCCTTGACCGCGGACCGCCCGCTGCGGGCGGCGCGCACGAAGTGCATCTCCATGTCCTTCGACACCCGCCGGCAGGTCTCCAGCCCCCGGACGCTGTTGCCGTGCCCGTCCAGCGGGGGCGAGAAGACGGCCAGGCCGGCCTGTCCGGGCAGCACGGCCAGCGTCCCGCCGCCCACCCCGGACTTCGCGGGCATGCCGACGCTGCTGACCCAGGCGCCGGCGTCGTCGTACATGCCGGAGGTCATCATGACGGACAGGACCCGTTCCACCACGTCGATCTCGAAGACCTGCTCCCCGCTGACCGGCTGCGTGCCGCCGTTGGCCAGGGTGGCCGCCATCAGGGCCAGGTCACGGCAGGTGACCTGGACCGAGCATTGGCGCAGGTAGTTCTCCAAGGCGCGGCTAGGATCGTTCTCGATGACCTCGACGGAGCTGAGCAGATAGGCCAGCGCATGGTTGCGGTCACTATGCCGGATCTCCACGTCGAAGACCGAACGGCTGCTGGACAGATCCCGCCCGGCGAAGCGGGAGTAGGTGTCCACGATCCGGCGCACAGCGGACCTGCCGCCGCCGCCACGGATCATCGACGCGACCGCCAGCGCCCCGGCGTTCACCATGGCGTTCGGCGGCCGGCCCGTCACCGGGGCCAGGGAGATCTGGTTGAACGGGTCCCCGGAGGGTTCCACGTCCACCTTCTCGTCCACGGCGTCGAAGCCGTAGTCCGCCAGGGCGAGTCCGTAGCTGAACGGCTTGGAGATCGACTGGATCGAGAACTCCTGGTCGGCCACCCCGACCGAGTAGACCCGGCCGTCCACGGTGGCCAGGCAGATGCCGAAGTCCTCCGGGTTCGGCTCCCGACCCGGGGGGTGCACCTGGTACGGCTCTCCCCCGCGCAGGCGCTGGACGTCAGCGAGCAGCGACTCGAGGTACTCCTGGATGGGCGATTCCATGCCCCAACCGTAATAGCCCGGGTCAGGCGTCGATGACGACGACCGTCAGGACGGGCGCCCGGCGGTAGGCACGATCGAGGTGACGGGCCACGGTGTCGCCGATCAGCTGCTCGAGCTGGTCGAGGTCGTCGATCTCGGACACGGACGGCTTCGACAGCGCGATCGAGACCTTCTTGGCCGCACCGTCGAAGATCACCTTGTCCTGGATGAAGCCCTTGGTGACGAACTCCAACGGCTCGGCGAGCTGGTTGGTGTCCGCGTCCACGAGGGCCACGACCGTCACAGAGCCGCCTTCCTGCAGCGACGTGCGCTCCTTCAGGGTCTCCTCGGTGACCTTGCCGACGGTGTGGCCGTCCACGTAGACCAGGCCGGCCTCGACCTGACCGGAGACAGCCGCCTTTCCGTTGACCAGGTCCACGGTGGTGCCGTCCTTGACGACCAGCACGCGTTCCGGGGCGATGCCGGTCTTCACAGCCAGTTCGGCGTTGGCGTGCAGGTGCTTGGATTCACCGTGCACGGGCATGACGTGCGTGGGCTGCACGATGTTGTAGCAGTAGACCAGCTCGCCGGCGGAGGCGTGTCCGGAGACGTGCACCTTGGCATTGCCCTTGTGCACCACCTTCACGCCGAGGTCGGTGAACTTGTTGATGATGCCGTAGATGGCGTTCTCGTTGCCGGGGATCAGGGAGCTGGCCATCAGCACGGTGTCGTCCGCGCCCAGCTTGATCTGGTGGGTGCCGTTGGCCATCCGGGACAGGGCGGCCATCGGCTCGCCCTGGGAACCGGTGCTCACCAGCGTCACCTTGTTGTCCGGCATGGACTGCAGCTTCTTGAAGTCCACCACGAGCCCGCGCGGGATCTTGAGGTAGTCGAGTTCCCGGGCGATGCCCATGTTCTTGACCATGGACCGGCCCACGAAGGCGACCTTGCGGCCGTGGGCGTGCGCGGAGTCCAGGACCTGCTGGATCCGGTGCACGTGGCTGGCGAAGCTGGAGACGATGATCCGCTTCGGTGCGGTGGCGAACACCTGGTCGATGGCCGGGGTCAGATCGCGCTCGGAGATCGTGAAGCCGGGCACCTCGGCGTTGGTGGAGTCGGTGAGGAAGAGGTCCACGCCCTCCTCGCCCAGACGGGCGAAGTGCCGCAGGTCGGTGATGCGCCCGTCCAGCGGGAACTGGTCCATCTTGAAGTCACCGGTGTGCAAGACCAGGCCGGCAGGGGTGCGGATGGCCACGGCCAGCGCATCCGGGATGGAGTGGTTGACGGCCACGAACTCGAGTTCGAAGGGACCGGCCTGGTGGAGGTCCTCGGCCTCCACGTGGACCGTCACCGGCGTGATCTTGTGCTCGGTGAGCTTGGCGGTGATGAACGCCAGGGTCAGCTGGGAGCCGATCAGGGGGATGTTCGGGCGTTCCTTGAGCAGGTAGGGCACGCCGCCGATGTGGTCCTCGTGCCCATGGGTCAGCACGATGCCGACGATGTCATCCCAGCGACCCTGCAGGGACGTGAAGTCCGGCAGGATGACGTCGATGCCGGGCTGGTGCTCCTCGGGGAACAGCACACCGCAGTCGACGATCAACAGCTTGCCGTTGTACTCGAAGACGGTCATGTTGCGACCGACCTCGCCGAGGCCGCCCAGCGGCGTGACCCGCAGCCCCCCGGAAGGAACGCCGGACGGGGACTTGGACTTGCGGGGCGAACGGGCCAAAGGATCACGCTTTCATCGGGATTGTTTCAAGACAGGGGGACCATGCCGACTGCGCGGATCCGGCATGGACGCGGACCGCTACAGGGAGATCAACTCCCCATGCTACCCCTCACGGGGGTGCTCCGCCGCCCCGGTGAGGGGTAGCCACCGCTCCGAGGCAACGAAAAAGCCCTTGTTCCGAAGAGCAAGGGCTTTTCATCTGGTGGAGGTAAGGGGATTCGAACCCCTGACCTTCTCCATGCCATGGAGACGCGCTACCAACTGCGCCATACCCCCAGATGCGTTGTTTCCGGCCTTCCCGTTTCCGTTCCGTCCGAAGCAACTCCATAAATATACACAGCACTTCGCATGCTCCGCAAATCGAACGGAACCCCTGTGGCCGAGGGCACAGAGCATTACAGCTAGCCGGCCCCGCGCCGGCCTTTACCCGTTGATCATCCGCTCATCACGCGTTGTAGGCCTCGATCCGCCACCGCCCGGGGCGCTGCGGCGAACCCTCGAGCACGATCGCCGCACCATTGCGCAGCCGCTCCAACCGCCCCATCCCGGCTGCATCCATGCCGGTCAGAAGCGTGGCTGCGGCCCGGAGGCAGTTGCCGTGGGCCGTGACCAGCATGGTCTCCGGCATGCCGAGGGTGGACTCCGCCTCGTCCACCATGCGGGTGATGGCGGTGACCACCCTGGTGCCCGACTGCCGCGGGGTCTCCCCGCCCAGAGGGCCGTGGTCGAGATGGGAGCTGCGCCACGTGGTCCAGTCATCCGGCCACTGGGTCCGGATCTCGCTGAAGCTCAGACCCTCCCAGGTGCCGCCGCCGGTCTCCTTGAACTCCTCGTGCAGCACCAGGTCCAGACCACGGCCGTCCACCACGGATTCCGCGGTGGCGCGGGCCCGGACCAGGGGTGAGGACGCCGCCAGGTCGAAATGGTGGCCGGCCAGCCGCACTGCGGCCTCCGCGGCCTGGGACCGGCCGACATCGTCCAGGGGGATATCCGTGTGTCCCTGGTAGCGCTCCTCGGCGTTCCACGCCGTACGGCCATGCCGCAACAAGACCAGTCGCATCCCGTCTCCCCCGGCTCAGTCTCGGTCAGTACTGTTCAGTCTTGTTCAACTCAGTCTTGTTCAGCCCTGTGGAGAGAGATCAATCCTGGTCCCGGCTGGGGGTCCAGTCCCGCTGACCCTCGTCCGGGTCCACCGCGGAACCGCCCTCATCCACGGCGACGCCATCGGCCAAGCCGAGGTCCACCAGAGGGGCGTCCTTCCAGAGACGGTCCAGCGCATAGAACACGCGCTCCTCCTCGTGCTGGACGTGCACCACGAAGTGCCCGTAGTCCAGCAGGACCCAGCGGCCACCGGCCTTGCCCTCGCGGCGGATGACATCCAGCGTGAGTTGTTGGGTCAGCACGTCCTCGATCTCATCCACCACCGAGACGACCTGCCGTTCGGAGCCGGCGGAGGCGATCAGGAAGGCGTCCGTGAGGCCCATCTGCTGCGCCACGTCAACGGCCACGATGTCCGTGGCCTGCTTGTCTGCAGCGGCCTGTCCGGCCAGTTTGAGTGCGGTCAGGGTGGTCTCGGGAATGGTCATAGGCACCTCGGTGTGGATCGGTCAGCGAACGGGTCGGATGAGTGGACTCAGGAAGGAATCGGAAGAAACAGTGAAAGCAGTGGAAAGGACGGAGGTAGCGGTGGAGGGACGGCCGTCAGAAGACGATGGCGAGGATCAGGGCGACCACGAGGATCAGAACCACGATCCCGGCCACGATCATCAGGGTCCGCTCGCGTGAGGACCATTCGGAGGCCTGGATGGAGTCGAGTCCATGCGCGGACTGTGCGTCCACGGGATCGTGCCGGCCTGTGGGAGAGACTGTCCCCTGCTTCGGTGCGGCAGGGCCAGCCGCCGGCTTCGATACGGCCGTTGACCTCGCCACCGAGGTCGAAGAGACCTGCGGAGCCGACGGCGAGACCTGGCGGATGAGGCCGGTGTTGAGCTGCCGAGCCTTCTCGGCCAACAGCTCCTGCTCCCGGAGCAGGGCGGGGTCGACCGTGGAGGGGTCCGCCCCTGCCGCGGCCTCGATCCGGGCAGCCAGCGCGGCGCCCTCCGCGGCGAGCGACTCACGGGTGAACGGTTGTCCAGCGGAGGCGCCCGGTGCAACGGACGTGGACGTGCCGCCATCGGTGATCTCAGCGGACTCCGCCACAGCGCCAGAGGGGGCCCCTGCCGGTGCCTCCGCCCTGCGGGCCCGGGTGGCCTCGCGGCGGGTGGACGGCCGGACGGGCTCCGGGTTGCCGCGTTCGCCGGCACTCGCGGATTCCAGGGGGGCAGGACCACCCGCGGCGGCCGTGACGGCCGGCATGGCAGCGACCGGAATGGCAGTGCCCTGCTGGCGACGCCATTCGCGCAGTTGCCGCCGCGAGAGCGGCTGCCCGTCCGGGCCCACGGGAACGCCGTCACGGTCCAGCGTCACGTCCTCGGGCAGCAGGTCAGCTGAGGAGGCCGCCGCCGACGCGGTGGACTGCTTCCCCGGTCCCCCGGCCCCACGGTCCGCTGCACCGGTGGCCCGGCGGGCCTTCAGCGCGGGCCGGTCCGCGGGGGCTGTGTCGCCGCCGGTCGGGGCGCCCGCCTCGTCCGGGGACTTGATGGCATAGGCACCGCCTCCGGGCTCACCCGTGGCGTAGATGACGCGGGGCAGCTGTCCGGTGAGCGGGCCGACGTCGGCGGGGCTGATGGAGGTGGCCGGCAGCTCCAGGATCGTCGCCTTGGAGAGATCGCCGGCCGGGGCGCCCGCGTCGCTGTCCGCGCGGCGGTGCTGGCGCAGTGAGCGCCGCGTCGGCAGCTGCGGCTCGGCCGGGGTTCCGCCGGTGGTGGCCGCGGCCGGCTCCACCCCCGGCGCACCGCGCTTGATCTGGGGCCTGCCCAGACGGGGGTTGGCGGCCTGCGGCTTCTGGTCCTGCTGATGACTCATACGGTGGTTCCCGGCGTCGATGCTGGTGCGGCAGCCGGTTCCCCGGACTGCCGTGGTGTATCCGGGAGCATCTCGGGCGGACGGCTCCCCCCGGTGAACGGCTCCTGGCCGTCACCGCTGCCGCCGCCCAGCCCCCCTCCGGGGATATGGGCGGACGGGAGGTACAGGTTGTGCTTGGCGATGTATTGGACCACGCCGTCCGGCACCAGGTACCAGACCGGTTTGCCGTCCTGGACCCGGTCTCGGCAATCGGTGGAGGAGATCGACATGGCGGGGATCTCCATGAGCTTGACGCCGGTCTCCGGCCCCAGCTCAACCAAGTCGTGCCCCGGACGGGTCACGCCCACGAACTGGGCCATGTCCCAGAGCTTCTCGACGTCCTTCCAGGTCATGATCTGCTCGAGGGCGTCGGCACCGGTGATGAAGAACAGCTCGGCCTCGGGCCGCAGGGTCTTCAGGTCGCGCAGGGTGTCCGCCGTGTACGTGGGACCGGGCCTGTCGATGTCCACGCGGGACACCGTGAAGCGGGGGTTCGAGGCAGTCGCGACCACGGTCATGAGATACCGGTGCTCAGCGGGTGACACCCTCCCCGCGTCCTTCTGCCAGGGTTGGCCGGTGGGCACGAAGACGACCTCATCCAGGTCCAGCTCGGAGGCCACCTCGGAGGCGGCGACGAGGTGGCCGTGGTGGATGGGGTCGAAGGTGCCGCCCATGATGCCCAGGCGGAAGCGACGGTGGGTCACAGTGAGATGCGGTTCAGGGGTGGATCAGTGGCCGGAACGCTGGCTGCCGTGGCCGGCCGATCCGTGGACGTTGACGTCAGTGGCCGGCGCGGGGTGGCGCTGCGAGACGGAACGCAGGGACATGGTGGCCACCAGCAGCAGCATCAGGATGGCGAAGGCTCCCACGCCGAAGACCCAGGCCGGGGCGACGAGCTCGTTGACCACGTGGGCCTCTTCAGCGGCAACGGCCACGGCCGCGGTGATGTTCTGCATCTGGTGGTTCTCCCTTAAGACTGCTATGACGGCCGGCGCCCCGGCCACGTATCACGGTGATGTCTGCGGTCCATCCTAGTACGTTCCCCGCAGGGCTCCGGCCTGCGTCAGGATCGGACCTGGCCCTGGCCGCGCAGCACCCACTTGGTGGTGGTGAGTTCCTCGAGGCCCATCGGCCCGCGTGCGTGCATCTTCTGCGTGGAGATCCCCACCTCGGCGCCGAGCCCGAGCTGACCGCCGTCCGTGAAGCGGGTGGAGGCGTTGACGATGACCGCGGCGGAGTCGATCTCGGCGACGAACCGGTCGGCGTTGGCCAGGTCGTTGGTCACGATCGCCTCGGTGTGCCCGGTGGACCAGCGTCGGATGTGGTCCATGGCCTCGTCGAGCGAGCCCACGGTCTTCACGGCGAGTTCGAGGGCCAGGTACTCGGTGCCCCAGTCCTCCTCCGTGGCCGGCGTGGCCGTGGCTTCCGCCTCGGTGGGCAACCAGGCGCGGGCGCCCTCGTCCACGTGCAGGAGCACCCCGGCCCGGTGCAGGGCGCGCAGCACCTCGCGCCCGGCCTCCTCCGCCCCCGCGTGGATCAGCAGGGTCTCGGCGGTGTTGCACACGGAGACGCGCTGGGTCTTGGCATTCAGGGCGATGTCCACAGCCATCTTCACGGGAGCCGACTCGTCGATGTAGAGGTGCACGTTGCCCTCACCGGTCTCGATGACGGGCACCTTGGCGTTGCGGACCACGGACTGGATCAGCTCCCGTCCGCCACGAGGCACCAGCACATCCACGGAGCCGCGCTCGGACATCAGGGCCGTGGCCCCGTCCCGGCCGAACTCATCGATCCCCTGGACGATGTCCGCGTCGAAGCCGTGGGACAGTGCCTGCTCCCGGAGGATCTGGATGAGCACCGTGTTGGTCTCCCTCGCAGCGGAGCCACCGCGCAGGATCACGGCGTTGCCGGACTTCAGGGCCAGGCCGGCGATGTCCACGGTGACGTTGGGGCGGGCCTCGTAGATGGCTCCCACCACGCCCAGGGGGACGCGCAGCTGGGTCATGTGCAGGCCGTTGGGCAGGTCCCGTCCGCGCACCACGTTGCCGACCGGGTCCGGCAACGCCACGAGCTCCTCCAGAGCGGTGGCGAGGGCCTCGATCCGCGGCGCGTCCAGGCTGAGCCGGTCGAGCATGGCCTCTGATGTGCCCTTCTCGCGGCCGTTCTCCACGTCCTTGCGGTTGGCCGCCAGGATCGCGGAGGCGTTCTGACGCAGCGCGTCCGCCATGCCCTGCAGCGTCTCGTCCTTCCGGGCCCGACGCGCGGTGGCCAGTTCCGGACGCGCCCTGCGGGCCCGCTCGGCCACCGCGAGGATCGCCTCGCGGACCTCCTGCGGCACCGTGGCCCCGGCCGGTTCCCCGGTGGGTCCGGTTCCGGTCGCTGAGTCGGTGACGGTGGCGTTGTTCTGGGCAGTCGTGGACATGCCACCAGCCTAGCGCCGGGGCCGTGCCCTCGCCGGCAGTCGGACACAATCGTCGGTGTGCACCACGGGCCGCTGGTACTCCGGCCCGAACTCCTCGCGCAGCTGGACGGTGTGCCGTCCGAGCATGGCCGGAAGCTCCGTCGAGGAGTAGTTGACGAAGCCACGGGCCACCACGGTGCCGAGGGCGTCTGCCAGCTCGACCGGGTCGCCGGCCTCGAAGGACCCTTCCACCCCGGTGATCCCGGCCGGCAGCAGGGACCGGCGGTTCTTCACGACCGCGGCGACCGCGCCGTCGTCGAGCACCACGCGGCCCTGCACCTCGGCGAGCAGGCCGAGCCAGATGCCGCGCGCGGACTGCCGCTTCCCGGAGGCCTGGAACCAGGTGCCCACGTCCTCACCGGCCAGCGCGGCCTCGGCGTTCTGCGCCGAGGTGACGATCGCGTGGATCCCCGAGCCGGTGGCGATCCCGGCTGCGTCCACCTTGGTGACCATGCCTCCGGTCCCGACGCCGGCCGGCCCGGTCCGCCCGATCAGCACCGTGTCCAGGTCCGCCTTCGAGACCACGTGGGCGATGCGTTCCGAGCCCGGACGTGACGGCGGCGCGGTGTACAGGGCATCGACGTCTGTCAGCAGCAGCAGCGCATCCGCTCGCAACAGGTTGGCCACGAGGGCCGAGAGCCGGTCGTTGTCCCCGAACCGGATCTCCGCGGTGGTGACGGTGTCGTTCTCGTTCACGATCGGGACCACAGACAACGCCAGTAGCCGGTTCAGTGCCCGGTGCGCATTGGTGTACTGGGTGCGGCGGCTCAGGTCCTCCGCGGTCAGCAGCACCTGCGCCACCTCGGTGCCGTGGCGCGCAAAGGAGGCCGTGTACTCGGCCAGCAGCTTGCCCTGACCGACGGCGGCCGCGGCCTGCTGCGTGGCCAGGTCACGCGGGCGCTTGCCCAACCCCAGGGGGTGGATGCCGGCGGCGATGGTCCCCGAGGACACCAGGATGACCTCCGTGCCGCGGGCGCGGACGGCGGCGATCGTGTCCACGAGCGCATCGATGGCCTCCCGGTTCACGCCCGTGGGGGTGGTCAGGGAGGAGGAACCGATCTTGATGACCAGGCGGCGGGCCCGGTGCAGGGTGTCCCGACCCGTCACCGGATTGGGGACCTGCTCAGCCATGGGAGTCCTCAGAGCCGGAGCCCCTCGTTGTATCAGCCTCATCGGCCGTGCCGGACCCGGAGGTCTCATCGGTCTCGTCGGACGTGCCGGTCTCATCGTCGCTGATACCCGCCAGGCGGTTGATCTCCTGGTCCACCGCCCACACGCCGGTGCGTCGCTCACCCTCGAGGTCGGCCTGGGTCGCGGCGCGGGCGGCCTTACGCTCCTCGTAGTCGCGGCGCTTGTCCTCACGGGTGGGACGCTGGCGGTCCTCCATGCGGAGGTCCGCACCGCGGGGGCCGCCCAGCAGTTCGGCACCGGCCGCCATGGTCGGCTCCCAGTCGAAGACCACACCGTCGTCATCCGAACCGATGACCACGGCGTCCCCGGGCTTGGCGCCCTGCTTGAACAGCTCGTCCTCCACGCCGAGGCGGTTGAGGCGGTCGGCCAGGTACCCCACGGCCTCGTCCACGGTGAAGTCGGTCTGGGCCACCCACCGTTCGGGCTTAACGCCACGGACCCGGAACAGGGGCTCGAGGTTGCGCTCCTCACGGCGGATCTCGAACTCTCCGCTGCGGCCCTTGCGCGAGCGGACGGAACGCGGGCGGATGACCTCGGGTGCGGCGATCTCCTCGGGCTCGGGCAGCCGTTCGCGGGCCTGGCGGACCAGGTCGGCCATCGCGAACTTCAACGGGTCCAGTCCCTTGTGGGAGACGGCGGAGACCTCGAAGACGCGCAGTCCACGCGCTTCCAGCGTGGAGCGGACCATGTCCGCCATGTCCTGGCCGTCCGGAAGGTCGGTCTTGTTCAGGGCGATCAGCCGGGGGCGTTCGTTCAGCGGGATGACGCCCTGGCCACCTTGGGCGAAGGTCGGCTCCACGGCATAGGCGGCGAGTTCGGCCTCGATGGCCTCGAAGTCGGAGAGCGGATCCCGGTCTGACTCCAGGGAGCCGCAGTCCAGTACGTGCACCAGGGCCGCGCAGCGCTCCACGTGGCGCAGGAACTCCAGGCCCAGGCCCTTGCCCTCCGAGGCACCCGGGATCAGGCCCGGGACGTCGGCCACGGTGTACCGGGTGTCCCCGGCCTGGACCACGCCGAGGTTCGGCACCAGGGTGGTGAACGGGTAGTCGGCGATCTTCGGGCGGGCCGCGGAGATGGAGGCGATGAGGGAGGACTTGCCGGCCGAGGGGAAACCCACCAGGGCCACGTCCGCCACGGACTTCAGTTCCAGGACGATGTCCCGCTCGTCCCCGGGGATGCCAAGCAGGGCGAACCCGGGGGCCCTGCGCTTGGCCGAGGACAGCGCCGCATTGCCGAGGCCGCCCATGCCGCCCTCCGCGGCCACGAAGCTGGCGCCGTGGCCCACGAGGTCGGCGAGGATGTTGCCCTCGGCGTCCTTGACCACGGTTCCGTCAGGCACGCTCAGCGTCAGGGACTCGCCGGTGGCGCCATTGCGGAAGTCGCCCATCCCGGGACCGCCGTTGCCACCATGGCGGTGCGGTGCGTGGTGGTAGGAGAGCAACGTGGTGGTCTGTGAGTCCACGATCAGGGTGACGTCACCGCCGTCCCCGCCGTTGCCGCCGTCGGGACCACCCAGGGGCTTGAACTTCTCCCGCTTCACGGAGGCCACGCCGTGCCCTCCATGCCCGCCGGAAACGTGCAGGACCACCCGGTCCACGAAAGCCGCCATGGCCGCCTCTCCTCAGAACTTCTCGGTACCACCCGTGCGGTGGTGACCAGTCTTGCGCAGATCGCTGCACTCCGGGGCGGAGCACAGGGCGCGTTAACCACTGCGGCGGAGGCGGGCCGCAGTGGCCCACCCCCGCCGGAGCGTTGAACTACTGGGGAATCACTCCCCCGGTGCCGTCAGCTGAATGATCACTCAGCAGCGGCAGTAACGATGTTCACGACCTTGCGGCCACGACGGTTGCCGAACTCGACGGCGCCGGCGGACAGGGCGAACAGGGTGTCGTCCTTGCCGATGCCGACGTTGGCGCCCGGGTGGAACTTGGTACCGCGCTGGCGGACCAGGATCTCGCCGGCGTTGACGGCCTGGCCGCCGAAACGCTTGACGCCCAGGAACTGTGCGTTCGAATCGCGGCCGTTCTTGGAGGAACTACCGGCCTTCTTATGTGCCATGGTGCAATCCTTCGGTGTTTATCTCGGGGACCTGGAAGTCCGGATCAGGCGATCGAGGTGACCTTGACGGTGGTCAGCTCGGAACGGTGACCCTGGCGCTTCTTGTAGCCGGTCTTGTTCTTGTACTTCTGGATGACAATCTTCTTGCCACGGGAATGGTCAACGACCTCGGCAGTGACCTTGACCTTGGCCAGGTCATCGGTACCGGTGGTCACCTTGTCCCCGTCCACCAGCATGACGGCGGACAGCTCCAGGGAGCTTCCGGCCTCAGCGGCAACGCGGTCAAGGGTAACGAGGTCTCCAACGGAGACCTTTTCCTGGCGGCCGCCAGCGCGGACAATCGCGTACACCACTTGGGACTCACTTCTCTCGACATTTACGAATCTGTTCGACTGCAACCCGGCCTGCCCAAACCAGCGGTGTCCGGCCGGCAAAGGCGGACGGTCCCGGACAGCGGGGGCAACGGCTCTCGGCGTACCGGCGGGCTTTCCAATACCCAATTCACCGGGCAGACAGAAAACGACGGCGGCGCAGCACCGAGTATCTATCCTACCCGCCGGTGCCCCCTCGGGCCAAATGACACGCTCACTCGGGGCGGGCGATATCCTCCGCCTTGACCCCGACACCGAGCATCATCGGCGCGGCCGAGGGCGCAGCCGCCTTCTGCTGGGCCTCCGCCCCGGTGCCGCTCCCGGCCGGGGCGGCGGTAGCGCTGAAGCGATGACCACCGGCGTTCTCGCCGGCCGCCGCGATCTCCACCGTCCGGATGTCACCGGCCCCCTCGGAGGAGGCCGCCCGACGACGGCGCTGAGGCCGCGCTGCCGGTTCCGCCTGAGCTGCCTGACCTGCCTGACCTGCCTGACCTGCCTGGGGAGTATCGCCGGAGGCGCGCTGGTCGCGGGGGGTCTTCTGGTCGAGGGCGCTCTCCAGTGATGCCAGGTCGGCCTGGGGGGCCGCCGTGGCCTTCGACCGCCGGGAGCGGCGCTTGGCCTGCGGCACCTCGACGGCCTCGCCCGCGAGGGTCAGGGTCGAGGGTGCCGGATCCGGCTGATCCTGGCCGGCTTCCTGACGGGTCTCCCGTTCCGGTGCCGGCTGGGAGTCCTTCTCGGGGATGGAGGTCCCGTCCTTCTCCTCATGCGCGCTGGCCGCGGCGGCTGCCATGTTGGCGAAGGCCGCCCGGGCCGCTTCGGCACGCGCCTTGCGCTCGGCCTCCTCCTCGGGGGTGAGCTTCTGCTCGACCGGCGGCTCGTGCTGCTCATGACGCTCACGCTCGGCCTGGCGTTCCCGGCTGCGGCGGCGGCGCTCACTGCGGGAGGACTTCCGGCCGCCGTCGCTGGAGTCGTCCTGCCCGGAACCACCGGAACCACCAGATCCACCGGATCCGCCCGTTCCGCCGTGGCTGTGGGACGCGCTGTGGGCCCGCGGTTCGCCGTGGGCATTGTGGGCGCGGCGGTGCTCCACCGGCATGTCATGGACGATGATGCCGCGGCCGTTGCAGTGCTCACAGGTCTCCGAGAAGATCTCGACGAGGCCGGTGCCCATCCGCTTGCGGGTCATCTGGACCAGGCCGAGCGAGGTCACCTCGGCGACCTGGTGCTTGGTGCGGTCGCGGCCGAGGCACTCGACCATGCGACGCAGCACTAGATCACGGTTGGACTCGAGCACCATGTCGATGAAGTCGATGACGATGATGCCGCCGATGTCCCGCAGGCGCAGCTGCCGGACGATCTCCTCGGCAGCCTCGAGGTTGTTCTTGGTGACGGTCTCCTCGAGGTTGCCCCCGGACCCGGTGAACTTGCCGGTGTTGACGTCCACCACGGTCATGGCCTCGGTGCGGTCGATGACGAGCGAGCCGCCGGAGGGCAGGAAGACCTTGCGGTCCAGCGCCTTCTGCAGCTGCTCGTCGATGCGGTTGGACGCGAACAGGTCCTCGCCGCCGTGTTCCTCGGGCTTCCACTGCGCCAGGCGGGGCAGCAGGTCCGGCGCCACGTAGGTCACGTAGGCCTCGATGTTGTCCCAGACGTCCTCGCCCTGGACGATCATGCCGGAGAAGTCCTCGTTGAAGACGTCCCGGACGACCTTGATCGTCAGGTCCGGTTCCGAGTAGAGCAGTTCCGGCGCCAGGGTCTTCGTGGAGGTCGACTTCTCCTCGATACCCTCCCACTGGGCGCGCAGGCGGTTGATGTCATGCATCAGCTCCTGCTCCGAGGTGCCCTCGGCCGCCGTGCGCACGATCACGCCGGCGTTCTCCGGGAGATGGTCCTTCAGGATCTTCTTCAGGCGGGAGCGCTCGACGTCCGGAAGCTTGCGGGAGATGCCCGTCATGGAACCACCCGGCACGTAGACGAGGTACCGGCCCGGCAGGGAGATCTGGCTGGTGAGCCGGGCGCCCTTGTGGCCGACCGGATCCTTGGTGACCTGGACGAGGACGGAGTCGCCGGACTTCAGGGCGTTCTCGATCTTGCGGGACTTGCCCTCGAGATTGGCGGCATCCCAATTGACCTCGCCGGCGTAGAGCACCGCGTTGCGGCCGCGGCCGATATCCACGAAGGCGGCCTCCATGGACGGCAGCACGTTCTGGACCTTGCCCACGTAGACGTTGCCGATCATCGAGTCCTGGGTGGTGTTGGACACGAAGTGTTCGGCCAGGACCCCGTCCTCCATGACGGCGATCTGGATGCGGTGCTCACGCTGGCGGACCAGCATCTTGCGGTCCACCGACTCGCGGCGGGCCAGGAACTCGGCCTCGGTGATCACATGGCGGCGCTGGCGGCCACCGGAGCGTGAATCGCGGCGGCGCTGGCGCTTGGCCTCCAGACGGGTGGAGCCCTTGAGGGAGGTGACGGCCTCCGGACCGGTGGAGGCGGCCTGGCGGGGCGCGCGAACACGGGTCACGGTGTTCTCCGGGTCATCCCCGGCGCCACCCTCCAGCTCCATGTCCACGTCGCCGCGGCGACGCTTGCGGCGGCGGCGCGAACCGTTGCCGTCGCCCTCGGCGTCCGAGCCGTCCACGTGGGACTGGTTCTCACGCCCGTCTCCGCCGCGCGCACCGGAGCTGCGCTGGGACTGGTCGTCGCCGTCATCGTCTTCCGAGGTGGTGCTGCCCTGGTCCGAGGCGCTGCCCGAGCGGCCCCGGCTGCGGCGGCGACGGCGGGAGCTGCGGGAACCGGACTGGCCGCTCTCGTCATCCTGCTCGTCCCGGTCATCGCGAGACATGCCGGAGTCGTCAGCCGTGGCCTCGAGCTCGTCGTAGCCGCCGCTGGCGTCCTCGTCCTGACGGCGGTTGCGGTTCTGACGCGGGCCGCGACCCTCGGGCTCACTGCGCTCACTGCGCTCACTGCGGTCATCGCGGGACCTGCGCGGTACCGGAGGAAGGGTGGACAGGTCCGGAGCCTTGAAGATCAGGGCCAACGGGTCATCCGGGATGGCGAAGGGGTCATCAACGGCCGGCTTCTCCTCGGCGGGTTCCGTCGCCGCGGCACCACCAGCCGTGGCCGTATCCGAGGGGCCAGCCGGGTCCTCGGACTCGGCGGCCGGGGAATCCTCGGCGGAGGACGATTCCTGGGCGACCGTTGCTCCGGCGTCCTCGGGAACCGCTGAGGGCGGATCCAGCGTCCGGTCCCCCGTGGTCTGCGCGTCCTGTTCGGACGTTGCTGCTGCGTCGTTGTCGTGGTGTTCGTTGGCTGCCATGGACAGCACCTCCTGCACCGCGGTCACGCCACACTCGTGCCCGTGGAGCGGCTCGGTCCGTTCCCGGTGGCGTTTCCCCCGATCCGTCAAGCGGTACTCGGGGTGCCGCCGTCGACGGACTCCAAAAAGTCTTAGGTGAACCGTAGGTTCGGTCTCCGCTGGATGCGGCGCCCTCTCCCGGAACCATCGGCGGCCATCCCGGTCTCACGCGTCTTGTCGCGTGCCAATGGCGGCTGTCGCAAGGCCGAGGACGCGTGGTCCGCGTCTCTGAAGGCCTGGCAGTTTCCTTACACTGCCTCAGTCCTCTACCGCCGGCCCGGTGGCCGTCCAATGGACCCTGCCCATGGTGTGGCCATCGGCGGGTCGAGGACCATTCTCTCACACGGGGGGCCTGATCGGCGGGATGAAGCCGATCGGCCTCCACCATCCGGCGCCACGGCCGTGCTCCGCACCGCGACTCGTTCACGGCAGCACCCCACGTTCTACGATGGAGCGGTGAACTCCCCCGCAGACGCCTCCCCCCGCACCGCGACCGACGCCGGCAGTGACGTCGCCACCCCCGGCGGTGGGCTCGACGACCGCCTCAGCTGGTACGCCCGGCCCTTCGGCACGGCGTGGATGATGCTGATCACCGCCCTGCTGGGCCTGTACGGCACCCTCATGCTGGTCATGGAACGGGTGATGCTGTGGAACGATCCGAACCACATCACCAGTTGCGATCTCAATCCCTGGGTGTCCTGCGGCGAGGTCATGAAGACGTGGCAGTCCCAGCTGTTCAACTTCCCCAACCAGTTCATCGGCATGGTGGCATTCCCGATCGTCATCACCATCGCCATGGGCCTCTTCGCCCGGGCGCGGTTCGCCCGCTGGTTCTGGATCGGCATGAACCTCGGAGTCCTGGCCGGCTTCGTCTTCATCGTCTGGTTGTGGAGCCAGGCCGTCTACGAGATCAACATCCTCTGCCTGTACTGCATGGTCGTCTGGGCCGGCATGATCCCCCTGTTCGTCCTGCTGACATCCCGGAACATCCAGCACGGCGTGATCCCCGCCCCGGCCGGCCTGCGGAAGTTCGCCGCCGAGTGGTCCTGGCCGGTCATCGTCCTGCTCTACGTGGGCGTGCTGGCCTCCATCCTGCTGCGCTTCTCCAACGCCTTCTTCTGAGCAGCTGTCCGGGCGGCCTGCCCCAGCGAACCGCCCCAGCGAACAGCTTGAGGCTCAGGCGAGCAGCGTGACCAGGTCAGTGCGCATGGCGGCCGGGTCCTGGTCCGGGCTCGGCTCGGTCACGTAGATCTCCCAGAACGGCAGCGCCGGCTGATGCCCGGCCTCGGCCACGGCCTGCATGAAGGCGCTCCAGGCGTCCCCCAGGCTGTCATACGCGCCGAGGTGGGACACGATCGCGATCCGGCCTCCCGGCAACTCGGAGGATGCCAACGTGATCCCAGATCCCGCGGTGACCGGCTCCTCCAGAGGGCGGTCCACCGGCAGACCCACCTCCATGTCCACCGTGTCCGAGGGCATCCGGGTGTGCAGCGAGAAGGCGGGGCCGACCGGCTGGAGGCCATGGGCGCCGAGTGCGGGAAAGAGCGCGGAGAAGGTGGAATCGAACACCTCCGCCATGGCGGCCATCGGCGAATCGGTGACGGCCTGCACCACCGTGGTGACCGGCGGCACCTCGAGGACCGTGACCTCGGTGTAGGGGGCGGCCAGGTAGTACGGGCTGGAGGCGTTCTGCGTCATGATGACTCCTCGGGTCGGGGGGGGGTGTCCCTCTGTTCTCTGTCCAGTGGCGGCGGGATCCAGGATCACCCTAGGACCCGGGCCCGCGCGGCCCCACTCCAAACGTGCGGTTTGCATCGGCAGTCCCGCCGTGGGAACGAGAAAGTCATCACCCCAGAAGGTCCGAGCGAGTCTTCCTCGCCCGGATCTTCCTGGGTGATGACGGTTCAGCGGGGTTCAGTCGGAGCGGCCGGACGGGTCAGGCGAACCAGATGCCGAGCTCGCGGGTGGCTGACTCGGTGGAGTCGGAGCCGTGGACCAGGTTCTTCTGCACGGACTCGCCCCAGTCGCGGCCGAGGTCACCGCGGATGGTTCCGGGGGCCGCGGTGGTGGGCTCCGTGGCGCCGGCCAGCGAGCGGAAGCCCTCGATGACTCGGTTGCCCCGCAGGCGCACGGCCACGACCGGGCCGGAACCCATGAACTCGACGAGCGGCTCGAAGAAGGGCTTGCCCTCGTGCTCGGCGTAGTGCTGCACGAGCATCTCGCGGCTCGGCTCAAGCATCCTCAGGTCCGCGATGGTGTATCCCTTGGCCTCGACGCGGGCCAGGATCTGGCCCGTCAGGTTGCGGGCGACTCCGTCGGGCTTGATGAGGACGAGGGTCTCTTCGACAGTGGTGGTCACAGATGCTCCTTGGATATCCAGGGGTCGGGTGGTCCCGGGATGGATGGTTTTTCTAGGCCGCTCACGCGGACTCCGGGTCCAACCCTACTGGGATGCGGGGCCGTGCTCTTCACGCCACCTCGCCTCGGCCTCGGCGCGTGAGGTGTTCTCACGGTCGATCTGCGCGCCCTTGACCACGGCGTACCACCAGGCCAGGCCGAAACCCACGCCCACGATGGCCATGGTGTATTCGATGAAGGCGGACGCCACCAGGAGGATCTGGATGGTCCAGCCGATCCAGATGCCGAGCGGCTTCCGGACCAGCGCGCACGTCAGGATCGCCACCACCGCCAGGCCCAGGGACAGGCCCAGTGCCCAGGGTGCCATCGGCTCGCCCCGGTTGACCCCGTAGACGGCCATGCCGAAGAAGGCCAGCACGAAGGCCTCCATGACCAGGACGGTGGAGGTGAAGGTCGCCCGGATGGAGCGGGCCTTCTTGACCTGCCCCGGCTTCCACTGCCGCTGGGACTTGGTCTCCCGTGCCGGTCGCCAGGACTCGTGCCCGGTCGTCGTCTCGGATGAGCTGTCCGAACTCATGCGTTGTCCCCTCCGTCTGCCCTCGGTCCCCGGGACCCCCGAGGCCCCTGGGTTCCGCCATCGACGTCGCCGTCATGATCGTTCTCGTCGAAGATGTCGTCGAAGTCCTCCTCGTCCTCGTCGAGGCCGTCACCCAGCTCCAGGCCGAAGTCGTTGAACACGTCCACGGCGGTGGGCACCGCCACCGCCTCTGGGGTTCCGGACCCCGGCGCACCCGCCGAGGGTGCACCGAGGAGCTCACGGGCTTCGGCCACCAGGGTGATGGATCCGGTGATCAGCACGCCGCCGCCCAGGCCGGCTTCCCCGGCAGTGGTGGCCTCGGCACGTCCCACCGCCCATTCGATGGCGTCCGGAACGGACTCCGTGGCGAAGAGATCCTCCTCCGGCCAGCCGGCGTCCAGGGCCGTCTGGGCCAGTTCGCCGGCCGGGATGGCGCGGGGCGAGTCGGACTGGGTCAGGCAGAGGTCCTCCACCAGGTCGCCGAACTCCCGGTACAGCTCCGTGAGCATGGACAGGGCGTCCTTCTCCTGGAGGACACCGACCACCAGCACGAGCTTCTCGAGCCCGAACGCCTCCTGCAGTGCCCCGGCGGTGGCCTTGATGCCGGCCGGGTTGTGCGCCGCGTCCACCACGATCGTCGGGGCGTTGCGTACCACCTCGAGCCGGCCGGGGGCGGTGACCTCGGCGATGCCCTGCTGCAGGAGGTCGAACTCCAGCGGCTTCTCGCCCCCGAAGAACGCCTCCAATGCGGCCACGGCCAGGGCCAGGTTCTCGGCCTGGTGTCCGCCGTGCAGCGGCAGCGTGAGCTCGGGGTAGCGGCCCGCGATGCCCTGGACGGACACCTGCTGTCCGCCCACGGCCACGGACCGGGACTCCACACCGAAGTCGACGCCACCGAACCGGAAGCCCGCGTCCACCGCACGGGCCACGTCCAGCAGGACCTGCGCGGCGTCCGGTTCCTGGGCGGCCGAGACGAGGAAGCCGCCAGGCTTGATGATCCCGGCCTTCTCCGCGGCGATCTCGGCCACGGTGTCCCCGAGCAGGTCGCTGTGGTCCAGCGAGATCGGGCTCACCACGGACACCGCCGCGTCGGCCACATTGGTGGCGTCCGTGATCCCGCCGAGACCGACCTCGAGCACCACCACATCCACCGGCTCATCCGCGAAGACGGCGAAGCCGAGCACGGTCAGGGCCTCGAAGTAGGTCAGCCGGTTCTCCCCGGCCGCCTCCAGCTCGGCGTCGACCACCTGGACCACCGGCAGGATCTCGTTCCAGATCCGCACGAACGTGCCGCGGTCCACAGGAGCCCCGTCGATGCTGATGCGCTCGGTCACCGAGCTCAGGTGCGGCGAGGTGTACCGGCCGGTGCGCAGGCCGTAGGCCCGCAGCACCGACTCGATCATCCGCGCCGTGGAGGTCTTGCCGTTCGTCCCCGTCAGGTGGATGACCGGCGCCGCCCGCTGCGGTTCGCCGAGCAACTCCATCGCCCGGAACATCGGTTCCATGCGCGGTTCCATCTTGTTCTCCGGGGCCCGCGCGAGCAGGTCACGGTAGACGGCCTCGACCGTCTCGGGTGCCTCGGCCGGTTCATCCGGCAATTGATAGTCCTCGTTCTGATTGCTCTTCTTGTTCTTGTTCTTGCTCTTGTTCTTGTTCTTGCGGTCCTTCATGCTCACGCGTCACTCCCGGTCGAGATGGATGCGGCGGCGGCCTTGGCCACGGTCACCTGCACGGTCTTGGTCGCGTCATCGGCGGGGTCCTGACGTGGATCCGCGGCCCCGGAGTCCTCCAGCACCAGCTCCACCGTCAGGGTCTCCCCGGAGACGAGGTCCCGGTGCACATCCACGGCGTGCACGACGGCGGCCGGTCCCGTGATCACGGTCCGCACCCGGTCTGAGACCTCCAGTCCGGCGTCCTTGCGGGCGGCCTGGAGGGCCCGGATCACGTCGCGCGCCGTGCCCTCGGCGGCCATGTCCGCCGGGACCGAGGTGTCCAGCACCAGGAAGCCGCCGGGCACCACGGTGACCGCGCGCGATGCAGCCGCGGCGCCGGCGTCGGCGTCAGCCTCGTTGTCTTGGCCTCCGCCAGCCACGGCCCCGGCCGCACCGACGGTGGTCTCGAGGGAGTACTCCCCCTCGACGAGTGGGATACCGCCCGAGACGACCGTCCCGTCCTCGGCCACGGACCAGTCACCGGACTTGGCGCCCTTGATGGCGACCTGGACCTGCTTGCCCAGGCGCGGGCCGGCAGCACGGGCGTTGACGGCCAGGGACTGGCTGATCCCGAAATCGGTGGCGGACACCTCGGCGGCGTCCTGCAGGTCCACGGACTTCAGGTTCAGCTCGTCCATGATGATGTCCGTGTAGGCGCCGGCCAGGCCGGCCGCATCCGGCACCACCACGGTCAGGGACTGCAACGGCAGCCGCACGCGGCGTTTGGCCCCCTTGCGCAACGAGGAGCCGGCCGAGGCGATACGGCGGACGGTCTCCATGCGTTCGACCAGAGCCTGGGCCTCCGCCTCCGAGGCGAAGCCGGCGAAGAACGGCGCGGCATCCGGGTAGTCGGTCAGGTGCACCGACCGGCCGCCGGTCAGTCCGCGCCATATCTCCTCGGCCACCAGCGGCATCAACGGCGCCGCGGCCCGGCAGAAGGCCTCCAGGGACGTGTACAGCACGTCCAGCGCCTGGGTGTCCTCGTCGAAGAAACGCTGGCGGGAGCGGCGGACGTACCAGTTGGTCATGGTTTCCATGTAGGCGCGCAGGGCGTCGGTGGCGTCGGAGACCTCGTAGGAGTCGAGGCCGGCCTTGACCTCGCGGAGCATGCGTCCGGTGGCGGCCAGGATGTACTGGTCCAGCGGGTCCGTGGACTCATAGCGGAACGAGGCACGATAGCCTTTCGGGCGCTCGGTGCCGTCCGCGGCCCGGCCGCGTGCCGAGTTCGCGTAGAGGCTGAAGAAGTGCCACACGTTCCAGGCCGGCAGCAGCACCTGGCGGGTCGCCTCCCGGATGCCCTCCTCGGTGACCACCAGGTTCCCTCCGCGCAGGATGGGCGAGGCCATCAGGAACCAGCGCATGGCGTCAGAGCCGTCCCGGTCCAGGACCTCGGAGACGTCCGGGTAGTTCTTCAGGGACTTGGACATCTTCTGCCCGTCCGAGCCCAGGACGATCCCGTGGCTGATGACGTTGGAGAACGCCGGGCGGTCGAACAGTGCGGTGGCCAGCACGTGCATGGTGTAGAACCAGCCGCGGGTCTGACCGATGTACTCCACGATGAAGTCGGCCGGATTGTGGGTCTCGAACCACTCCTTCTCCTCGAAGGGGTAGTGCACCTGGGCGTACGGCATGGAGCCGGAGTCGAACCAGACGTCCAGCACGTCCTCCACGCGGCGCATCACGGCCCCGGCGGCGGCGGCCTCCGGGTCCGGGTGCGGCCGGGTCAGATCGTCGATCCAGGGACGGTGCAGGTCCACCTCACCCTGATCGTTGCGCGGCAGCCGCCCGAAGGCCTCCTCGATCTCGGTCAGTGAGCCGTAGACCTCCTGGAGCGGGTACTCCGGATGGTCCGACTCCCACACCGGGATGGGCGAGCCCCAGTAGCGGTTGCGGGAGATGGACCAGTCCCGGGCGTTCTCGAGCCACTTGCCGAACTGCCCGTGCTTGACGTTGGACGGGATCCAGTTGATGTCCTCGTTCAGTTCGACCATGCGGTCCTTGAACGCGGTGACGGAGACGTACCAGCTGGTGATGGCGCGGTAGATCAGCGGCGTGCGGCAGCGCCAGCAGTGCGGGTAGGAGTGCTCGTAGGAAGCCTCCCTGAACAGCTTCCCGGCCGCCTTCAGCGCCCGGATGATGGTCCGGTTGGCCTCGAAGGCCTGCACGCCGGCGATGTCCTGGAGCTCGCCGCCGCCCCGATTCGCGTCCCCGAACAGGGGCAGGAAGCGCGCGCCCTCGTCCACGGAGAGGATCACCGGGATGCCATGGGCCTCACAGATCCGCTGGTCGTCCTCACCGTAGGCCGGCGCCTGGTGGACCACGCCGGTGCCGTCCTCGGTGGTGACGTAGTCGTCCACGAGGATCTGCCACGCATTCTCGGTGCCGTAGGTCTCCACATCCGTGAAGTAGGTGAACAGCGGCTCGTAGGCCAGACCGCCCAACCGGGAGCCCAGGTAGGTGCGCTGGACCGCCTCGGTGGCGGCGCCGGCGTCGGGATAGCCCAGCTCCTTGGCGTGCGCCCCCAGCAGGTCCTGGGCCAGAAGATACGAGGATCCGGCGATGTCCTCCGCGGCCTCCGGTCCGGCGGGGACCACCGCGTAGGTGATCTCCGGTCCGACGACGAGTGCCTGGTTGGTCGGCAGGGTCCAGGGGGTGGTGGTCCAGGCGAGCACGCGCACCCCGGTGAGCTCGGCAGCCAGGGCCGCATCGGCGCCGGCCGAGCCCGCGGCCAGACCGGTGATCGGGAAGGCCACGGTGACCGAGGGGTCCTGGCGGGACTTGTAGACGTCCTCGTCCATGCGCAGTTCGTGGTTGGACAGCGGGGTCTCGTCCTGCCAGCAGTAAGGCAGGACCCTGAAGCCGCGGTAGGTGAGGTCCTTGGAGTGCAGGTCCTTGAACGCCCAGAGCACGGACTCCATGAACTCGGGGTTCAGGGTCTTGTAGTCGTTCTCGAAGTCGACCCAGCGGGCCTGCCGGTTGACGTAGTCCTTCCACTGATCCGTGTACTTGAGCACGGAGGCGCGGCAGGCGTCGTTGAACTTGTCGATACCCATGGCCTCGATCTGGGCCTTGTCCGTCATGCCCAGCTGCTTCATGGCCTCGAGTTCGGCGGGCAGCCCGTGCGTGTCCCAGCCGAAGCGGCGCTCCACCCGGCGGCCCTGCTGCGTCTGGTAGCGGGCCACGAGGTCCTTGACGTAGCCGGTCAGCAGGTGGCCGTAGTGGGGCAGGCCGTTCGCGAAGGGTGGGCCGTCATAGAAGACGAACTCGTTGCCGGAGCCGTCCTCGTGGGTGGCAGGCCGCGCGTCGATGGAGGCCTGGAAAGTGCCGTCCTCGTCCCAGTACTTCAGGACGCGCTCCTCGATCTCTGGGAAACGCGGGGAGGAGGGGGTGCCGGACTGGGCGTTCGGATCCGAGCTGGCGAGGGGGTACACGGGCGTTGCCATCCTTGCAGGGGTCGACTGTGGTGCTGTCTGGTCTTCCTGCAAGGACGCCTGACGTTGTCCTTGAGCTCCAGCGCGGAGATCGAGGACGACGGCGGCGCGGTACCACCCTGCTTGCCGTCCCGCTCCCGGTGGTCCGGTGAGGCGAGATCGGCCGCTCATGACTGCTGTGACGGGCTTACCCGTCCGGGTCTACTGGGGCCGGCGCGTGCCGTGCCCGTTCTTCCGGAAGCTCGCCGGTGATGGCCGGGTCAGTGCTGCTGGTGCTGCTGGTGCTGATTCTACGCTCTTTTCTCGCTCTTCTCGCTCCTCTCGCCTGGGTCCTCTTTCCCGTCCTGCCCGCTCCTTCTCGGCGAATCGTCGAAGTAGTCGATCAGCGCGGTCCCCACCCCGGCGAGCACGGCGTAGGTAGCCCGCGGCCGTTTCGCACCGAGCCGGGCGATCAGCTTCTCGGACCACTCGTCGGTGACCGATGTCAGCCACACGGAGCCGGCCATGAGCCCGCCGAAGAGGGCCCCCGTGGCCACGGGGGCGCCGAGGCGCCGGGCCCGGGACACTTCGGTGGGGGCTTCACCCTGCACCTCGGCCTCACGCTCGAACTGATCCCGTTTCAGCATCAGGACGCCGGTCGCCACCGCGGCAGCGACACCGCCGGACCACAGGGCCAGGGGCTTGCGGGGGATCTTCCACAGGGGGAAGGCGGAGACGATCCCGGTGGCGGCACCCAGGCCGAGTGCCTTCCGGAGTCTTGGGACGTCCACGCCGGGGTGGTCGGTGTCCGTGCTGCTGACTGCGCCGCTGTCCTTGCTGTTGCCCCGGGCGGCGGTCGGCCGGTCTCGGTGCTGTCCTGCCATGCTGGTGTTCCTCACGTTGTCCTGATCATCTTGAAGTTGGCCGCCTGGGCCACGGGCCGCAGCACGATCTGGTCCAGGTTGACGTGGTGGGGCACCGAGACGGCATAGGTGCAGACGTCCGCGACGTCCTCGGCGGTCAGGGGCTTCTCCACCCCCGCGTAGACGCGGTCCGCCGCCTCCTGGTCGCCGCCGAGGCGGTTCAGCGTGAACTCCTCCGTGTGCACCAGTCCCGGCAGCACCTCGACCACCCGGATGTTGTGGTCCACCTCCTCGAGGCGCAGCGCGCCGACGAGTCCGTGCTGGGCCATCTTCGCTGCGTTGTACCCGCCGCCGCCCTCATAGCTGGCGAGCGCCGCCGTCGAGGTCAGGACCAGCACGGTGCCGTGCCCGGTGGCGCGGAGCAGGGGCAGGAACGCCTGGGTGGTGTTCAGGGTGCCCTGCACGTTGACGCGGTACATCCAGTCCCAGTCCCCGCCCTGACCGTCCGCCACCCGGTCGGTGCCCTGCGCGCCGCCGGCGATGCACAGCACGGTGTCCACTCCCCCGCCGTCCTCGACGACCTGGCGGACCCTGGCCATCTGCTCGGCGTCCGTGACGTCGGCGGGCACCGGGACGATGGTTCCGGTGCCCGCGGGCACCGCCTCGGCGAGGGACTCGAGCCTGTCGGTGCGGCGGGCCACGGCGTAGACGGTCCAGCCCTCGGCCGCGAGTTGAGCGGCGGTGGCCCGGCCGATGCCGGAGGAGGCCCCGGTCACGACGGCGGCGCGGTTCGGTCGGGTGTTCTTCTCACCAGTCATGGCACCACTCTATTCACGGTCAGAGTTCGGCGAGTTGTTTGCCGGGATTGAGGATGCCCCCGGGATCCACCGCGTCCTTGATCGACCGGTGCAGCCGCCGGCTCCCCTCGTCCAGTTCCCGGGGCAGCCAGGCACGCTTCAGCGATCCCACCCCGTGCTCGCCGGTGATGGTGCCGCCCAGCTGCAAGCCGATGTCCATGATCTCCTCGAACGCCTCATGGGCCTGACGGGTCGATTCCGGGTCCTGGGCGTCGAAGAACACAGAGGGGTGGACGTTGCCGTCACCGGCATGGGCGACCACGGCGATCATCAGGCCGGTCCGCTCGCGGATGGTCTCCAGACGGTCGTAGAACTCGGGCAATGCCATCCGTGGCAGGCAGACGTCGTCCAGCAGCTGTCCGCCGCCGTGAGTCTGCGCATGGCGTTCGAAGGCCGGCTGGGCCATCCGCCGCGTGGCCACCAGGGCGTCGCTGTCCTCTGGATCCGTGCTGAACGCGACGTCCAGGGCGCCGTGGTGCTCGGCCGTCGCGGCGAAGGCGGCCACCTCCTGTTCGGCGGACTCCCGGTGGCCGTCCCCGTTGGACTGCATCAGCAGCAGGGCTCCGGCCTCCGCGTCGAGTCCGAAGTCGCCGAACTCGTTGAGGAGCGTGATGGCATGGCGGTCCAGGGACTCCAGCATCGAGGGGCGGGCGCCCGTGGCCATGAACGCAGCCACGGCGGAGGCGGCCGCGCGTTCCGTGGGGAAGGCCGCCACGGCCGTCAACGGGGGCGGCAGCAGCGGCACCAGCCGCAACGTCACCTCCACGACGACGCCGAGGGTCCCCTCCGAGCCGACGAACAGGCCGACGAGGTCCAGTCCGGCCACTCCCTTGGTCGTCCGATGCCCCAGCCGCGTCAGCGTGCCATCAGCCAGCACCACCTTGAGTTCCCGGACGTAGTCCCGTGTCACCCCGTACTTCACGCAGCACAGGCCGCCGGCGTTCGTGGCCACGTTCCCGCCGATGGAGCAGATCGCCACCGAGCCGGGATCCGGCGGGTACGCCAGACCGTGGGGCACGAGGGCCTCCTTGAGGGTCTGGTTGATGACCCCGGGTTCCACGGTCACCGTCTGCTCGCCGGTGTTGATCTCCAGGATCGAGTCCATCCGCTCGACGGAGAGCAGGATGCACCCGTCCACGGCGTTCGCACCACCGGAGATGCCGGTGCGGGTGCCCTGGGGCACCACCGGGATGCCGAGCCGGGACGCGAGACGCAGCGTCGCCTGGACATCCTGGACGGTGCGGGCCCGCACCAGGGCCAGCGCATCGCCCACCGCGCCGAAGGGTGCCTGGTCCGCGGCGTGGCCCGCCACGACGCCCGGCTCGACGCTGACGGCGCCCGGAGTGAGCTCGGGTCCCAGCTCGTCGACCAGGCGCTGTGTCAGGGGGTTGCCGGCAGTGCTGACGACTGTGCTGCGTGAGATGGACATGGCCCCACGGTAGGCCGGGATCCCCCGGCTCGCCATCGCGCCGTCCCGAGTGACCCGGTTCGGAGAGCCTCAGGGGGCGTGGGACAATCGGGATCATGGCTGAACAGATCCCGGGCACAGACACGCCCGTTTCCACGACCGCGTCCACCAGTGTTGCCGTGACCGTTCCGGACCGTCCTGCCCTCGAGGGGCTGGAGGACAAGCTCTCCGCCCGGTGGAGGGCCGAGGGCACCTATGCCTTCGAGGCCGACACCACGCGGGAGCAGGTCTACTCGATCGACACCCCGCCGCCGACCGCCTCCGGATCGCTGCACGTGGGGCACATGTTCTCCTACACGCAGACCGACGTGCTGGCCCGCTACCAGCGCATGAACGGCAAGAACGTCTTCTACCCCATGGGCTGGGACGACAACGGCCTGCCCACGGAACGCCGCGTGCAGAACTACTACGGCGTCCGCTGCGATCCGACCAAGCCCTACATCCCGGGGTACCAGCCGCCGGAGAAGCCCGCGAAGAACCAGCGGGACTGGGACGTGGTCTCCCGCCGCAACTTCATCGAGCTGTGCGAGGAACTGGCCGTCGAGGACGAGAAGGTCTTCGAGAACCTGTTCACGCGGCTCGGCCTGTCCGTGGACTGGTCCCTGACCTACCGGACGATCGATGACACGTCCCGCGCCGTGTCCCAGCGCGGGTTCCTGCGCAACCTGGCCTCCGGGGACGCCTACATGGCCGAGGCCCCCACGCTGTGGGACGTCACCTTCCGCACCGCCGTGGCCCAGGCGGAGCTCGAGGACCGCGAGGTGCCCGGCGCCTATCACCGCATCCCGTTCTTCACCGCTGCCGGGGAGAAGGTCTTCATCGAGACCACCCGTCCCGAGCTGCTGCCGGCCTGCTCGGCCCTCGTGGCCCACCCCGACGACGAGCGGTACCAGCCGCTGTTCGGCCAGACCGTGACCTCTCCGCTGTTCGGGGTCCAGGTCGAGGTCCGAGCCCACGGGCTCGCCAAGCCGGACAAGGGCTCCGGCATCGCCATGGTCTGCACCTTCGGCGACCTCACCGACGTCACCTGGTGGCGCGAACTGAACCTGCCGACCCGCACCGTGGTGGGCCGTGACGGCCGCTTCCACGCCGAGACCCCCGAATGGATCACCAGCGAGTCGGGCCGCGCCGAGTACGAGAAGCTGGCCGGCAAGACCGTGTTCTCCGCCAAGGAATCCGTGGTGACCGCGTTGACCGAGGCCGAACTGATGGACGGCGAGCCGAAGAAGATCACCCACCCGGTGAACTTCTATGAGAAGGGCGACAAACCGCTCGAGGTGATCTCCTCCCGCCAGTGGTACATCCGCAACGGCGGACGGGACGCCGAACGCCGCGAGAAGCTCCTCGCCCGGGGCCGCCAGCTGTCCTGGCATCCCGAGTTCATGCGCTCCCGCTACGAGAACTGGGTGGAGGGTCTCAATGGCGACTGGCTGGTGTCCCGCCAGCGGTTCTTCGGTGTGCCGATCCCGGTCTGGTACCCGCTCGACGCCTCCGGCGAACCGGACTACGAGCACCCGATCGTGCCCGCCGAGGACCGGTTGCCGGTGGATCCGGTGGCTGAGGCCGCTCCGGGCTACGACGAGACCCAGCGGGACGTGCCCGGTGGCTTCACCGGTGACCCGGACGTGCTGGACACCTGGGCCACCTCCTCGCTGACCCCGCAGATCGTCGGGCGCTGGAGCCGGGACGAGGAATTCTTCGGCAAGGTCTTCCCGTTCGACCTGCGCCCCCAGGGCCACGACATCATCCGCACGTGGCTGTTCTCCACCGTGGTCCGGGCCGAGGCCCTGAACGACTCGGTGCCGTGGAACCACACCGCCCTCTCCGGTTGGATCCTGGACCCGGACCGGAAGAAGATGTCCAAGTCCAAGGGCAACGTGGTGGTCCCCACCGATGTGCTGGACGAGTACGGCTCGGATGCGGTCCGGTACTGGGCGGCCTCCGCCAAGCTCGGCGCGGACACCGCCTATGAGGTGGCGCAGATGAAAATCGGCCGACGGCTGGCGATCAAGCTCCTCAACGCCTCGAAGTTCGCCCTGAACCTCGGCGCCTCGGTGGACAACGTGGTCCGCTCTGCCGACGATGCCGCGGTCATCACCAACCCGCTGGACAAGGCCCTAATGGTCCGCCTGTACGACACCGTCCAGCAGTCCTCGCGGGCCTTTGAGACGTACGACTACGCCCGGGCGCTGAACCTGACGGAGTCCTTCTTCTGGCAGTTCACAGACGACTACGTGGAGCTCATCAAAGACCGCGCCTACGGCGGCCACGGCGAGGCCGAGCAGGCCTCCGTGCTGGCGACCCTGGCGACCACGCTGGACGCCCTGCTGCGCCTGCTGGCACCCTTCCAGCCCTTCGCCACGGACGAGGTCTGGGGCTGGTGGCGGACAGGCTCCGTGCACCGCGCCCCCTGGCCGGGCCGGGCTGAGGAGATCGCCGGCATCGAGGCCGCCTCCGCCGGCGCCACCGCCGACGTGCTAGCTGCCGTCGCCCTCGCCCTCGGCGGCATCCGGAGGGCCAAGTCAGAGGCGAAGGTGAAGCAGCGCACCGAGGTTCTCGCCGCCGTCGTGACCGCCCCGGAGAACCGCCTCGGTTCCCTGCGCGGCGGACTCGCCGATCTCAAGGCCGCGGGCAACGTCCGCGAACTCACGCTGCTGGCCGGCAGCCCGAACGGGGACGCCGGCATCGAGGTCTCCCAGGTGGAGCTGGCCGCGCCGGACGTCTCGGAAGCCACCACCGGATAGGTACGGCCGTTAGGCGTGACGGATCTGCTCCATGATGCCGGACCAGGGGATTAATAATCTCGGGCCAAGGTAAAAAAGTCCGGCAGCCGTGCTGATATAGGGATCACCGGATGACGCGCGTTCTATCCCCAGGACGCCCGTCATTGACCCGCACGATCTCCGTATCTTCCGACGGGAGTTGGTCTTCTCATGGCGCCACCATCCTCAACTCGTCATGCCCTCGTGGTCGAGGACGATGATGACATCCGCAGTCTGCTGGTCCACACCCTGAACCGGGAGGGCTTCACCGTATCCGAAGCCCCCAACGGAACCCGGGCCGTGGAACTGGTCCACACCCTTGATCCCGAATTGATCACCCTGGACGTGCAGCTCCCCGGCCTCGATGGGCTGGAGGTCTGCCGCCAGTTGCGCGAGTACTCCAACGCCTACGTGGTGATGATCTCCGCGCGCTCAACGGAGATCGACAAGCTGGCCGGGCTGGAGGCCGGCGCCGATGACTACCTCAGCAAGCCGTTCAGCACCCGGGAGCTGAGGGCCCGCATCGCAGCCTTGTTCCGGCGGCCCCGCGACCTGGTGACGGACTCGACGGAACTGGAACGCGCCGTCGAGGTTCAGCGTGGTCTCCTGCCGGACTCCTCTCCGGACCTGCCCGGGTACGAAGTGGCGGCGAGCTTCCGCCCGTCCCGGGCGGTCGGGGGCGACCTCTACGACTGGCATGTCTCCTCCGGCCAATTGCACGTGATCCTCGCGGATGTCATGGGCAAGGGCATGGGCGCGGCGATGATCGCCGCCGCCGTGCGGTCTGCCTTCCGGACCGTCGGTAACATGCCGGGACTGACCTCGGCCTTCAACCACGCCGCCCAGTCACTGGGGGGCGCCCTGGAAAGCTCCGATTCCTATGCCACGGTCTTCAAGGTCCGCCTCAATCCTGCCAACGGCCGCTTCTCCTACGTGGATGCCGGCCATGGAATCGCGGCCATCGTGGGCCCTGATGGCAACGCGAGGCGCCTCGATGCAGGCGGGCCGCCGGTGGGCCTCTGGTTCGACGACCAGTGGGTGGCCCAGCGGGCCGACCTGAACCCCGGGGAGTCATTGATCCTCGTCAGCGACGGCGTGCTCGATGCCGTCGGCGACCTCGAGGGGACCTTCGCGGCCATGTCGAAGGTCGTCCTCGCCCACCGCAGCATCCAGGACGTGGCGGACCATCTCGCCCGGCTCGCCCAGGACGATCCCGAACACGATGACGTCACCGCCGTCGTCGTCCACCGTCATCCCGATGTCCCAGGAAAGGACCACCGCTAATGCAGGTCACCGTAGAAAGACATGACACCTACACGGAGGTGAGGAGCGAGGGCCGCCTGAACATGGTCGCCGCCCCCAAGCTCAAAGACGTGATCTCCAGCGAGATCGGTGCGGGCTCGAGGCAGATCGTGGTGGACCTCGGCGCCACGGAGTTCATGGACTCATCGGGCCTGGGCGCCCTCATAGGCTGCCTCAAACTGGCTCGCCAAGCCGGTGGCGACCTGCGCATCGCCAATGTGCCACCGCAGGTGCTGATGGTGCTGCAACTGACTAGCATGGACCGCGTGCTGACCCCCTACCCCGACTCCGCATCGGCGTTCTCCCGTGCCTGAGCCGATCCTGCGCTGTGCCGACCGTCTTCCGGCGGAACCAGGGACTATCGAGACCGTCCACGACCACCTGGAAGACCTGTGGGCGGCGGCCGACCATGTTCCGGTCCTGGATCGGATGGCCTTCGACACTGCCGTCATCGAAACGGTCAGCAACACCATCCGACACGGCGTGGGAGACCCGGGACCGGTCGAGTTGGGAATGGAGTTTGCGGCCTCCCCCGCCGAGCTGCGCGCGACCATCATCGAGTTCGGTGCCGCCTCGGCGGCGCTGGGCTCGCAGCAGGTCACCGTGCCGCTTGAGGACGTCATGGCCGATGCCCTGGCGGAATCGGGCCGGGGGCTGGCCCTGATCCGCGCCCTGGTCAGCCTTGATTTCGAACGCGCCGGCACCACGAACGTGTGGCGCCTGTACCGCCCGACGAACCTGACGGAGTAGAACCATGGCACGGAACGGCATGAAACGTGAAGAGAGCCACGGGCGAGCTGGAGTCATGACCACGGCCCTGGCGGGCATGGGCGTTCTGCACTTCGCGCGGCCTCGGGCCTTCGATGGACTCATCCCCCGCGCCCTGCCGGGCTCGGCCCGTGCCTGGACCTACGGCTCGGGCGTGGCGGAACTGGCCGTCGCCGGGCTGCTGGCCGTACCGGCCACGCGAGGCGTGGGTGGCCGGGCCGCTCAGGTGCTCTTCCTGGCCGTCTGGCCGGGGAACTTCTATCACGCGTGGCGTGCCCGGAAGGCCACACCCGCCGTCCGGGCCGTCACGCTGGCACGGCTTCCCCTGCAGATCCCGATGATCCGGGCCGCGGGGCGCCTGGCCCGCGGACGCTGAACCCGCCCGCAGTACACCACGGAGAGGCTGAGGCCGGAATCAGGCCAGGATCAGGCCCTTCGAAGCGGATGAACAGTCAGTCGAACTGAGGGTTGGTCGTGCGGGAACGCTTGATCTCGTAGAAGTAGGGGAACCCGGCCAGGGTCACGGCCGCATCGAAGATCCGGCCGGCCTCCTCACCGCGCGGGATGCGGGTCATCACCGGCCCGAAGAAGGCGGTGCCGTTGAAGGAGACCACCGGCGTGCCGACGTCATCCCCGACCTTCTCGATGCCTCCCGCGTGGGAGGCCCGCAGCGTCTCGTCCAGCACGTCCGTGCGGGCCGCCGCGAGGATCTCCTCGGTCTCCAGACCCAGCTCCTCCAGTGCCCCGCGGACGGCGGCCTCGAAGTCCTTCTGTCCCTCGTTGTGGATGCGGGTGCCCACGGCCGTGTAGAAGGCGCCGATGGCCTCGTTGCCGTGGCGCTCCTGGATCTGGGTGGCGGCGCGGGCTGGCAGCCATGCCCGGTCAAGCATGGAGCGGTAGCCCTCGTCCAGATCCTGGTGCTCGTTGAGGACCGACAGGGACATGATGTGCCAGTTCACCCTGATCGGGCGGACCTTCTCGACTTCCAGCATCCAGCGTGAGGTGATCCAGGCGAACGGACAGACGGAGTCGAACCAGAAGTCGACAGTCTGGGTCCCCCCCTCGGTGGCGGTGTTCGTGGCGTCAGCGGTCTCGGTCATGGTGCCTCCTGGCATGCGTATGGGTGATTCGGGAATGGTCCGCGGTGAGGCCCTGGTGGGACTCAGGCCGACTTGGTGCGCCGCTTGCGCTGCACCTCACGGGAGATCAGCGTGGGCTCGGTCCCCTCGCGGACCACGTCACCGGTGATGACCACGGTGGCGATGTCATCGCGGGAAGGCAGGTCGAACATGACCGGCTTGAGGACTTCCTCCAGGATGGAGCGCAGCCCACGGGCGCCGGTCCCCCGCTCCTCGGCCTGCTCGACCACCGCGTCCAAGGCCTCATCCTCGAACTGCAGCTCGACGCCGTCCATGAGGAACATCTTCTGGTACTGCTTCACCAGGGCGTTCCGGGGCTTGGTCAGGATGTTGACGAGCTGTTCGTGGTCCAGGTTGTCCACCGTGGTGATCACGGGCAGCCGGCCGATGAACTCGGGGATCAGGCCGAACTTCAGCAGGTCCTCCGGGCGGACGTCCGAGTAGGACACGTCCCGCTTGCCGATGGTGTTGATCGGTGCGCCAAACCCGATTCCCTTGGAACCCGCACGTGAGGAGATGATCTCGTCCAGGCCGGCGAAGGCCCCGGCCACGATGAACAGCACGTTCGACGTGTCGATCTGCAGGAACTCCTGGTGCGGGTGCTTGCGGCCACCCTGTGGCGGGACGGCGGCCGTGGTGCCCTCCAGGATCTTCAGCAGGGCCTGCTGGACGCCCTCGCCCGAGACGTCCCGGGTGATGGAGGGGTTCTCGGACTTGCGGGAGATCTTGTCGATCTCGTCGATGTAGATGATGCCCTGCTCGGCTTTCTTGACGTCGTAGTCGGCGGCCTGGATGAGCTTGAGCAGGATGTTCTCGACGTCCTCGCCGACATAGCCTGCCTCCGTCAACGAGGTGGCATCCGCCACGGCGAACGGCACGTTGAGCTTCTTGGCCAGGGTCTGGGCGAGGTAGGTCTTGCCGGATCCGGTGGGGCCCACGAGCAGGATGTTGGACTTGCCGACCTCCACGTCCGCCAGCTCGTCGGCTTCCTCGGCCGAGCGGTCGGCGAACGAGTCGCTCTTGGCCTGCGTGGACTGCTGCCCGGAGCGGATGCGCTTGTAGTGGTTGTACACGGCGACGGCGAGGGACCGCTTGGCATCGGGTTGGCCGATCACGTACTCCTCGAGGAAGTCGTAGATCTCCCGGGGCTTGGGCAACTCAACCTCGGCGGTCTCCGCGACCTCGGAGAGTTCCTCCTCGATGATCTCGTTGCACAGCTCGATGCACTCGTCGCAGATGTAGACGCCGGGTCCGGCGATCAGTTTCCGGACCTGCTTCTGGCTCTTTCCACAGAATGAGCACTTGAGCAGGTCGGCGCTTTCACCGATGCGGGCCATGCGGGAATCTCCTCGATTGGGTCGGGCCTCCAGACGAAGCTGCCCGGGGTACTGCCATTACAGCTTAGGGGGTGGACGCGTTAGGACGGTGGATTGCAACGGCGGCCCACACCGGACGTGACGGAGCATGTCCAGGTGCGGGCCGCCGTCGGGCGATCCCTGGTCCCCGGCGGTCCCTGCCACCGCTCACACGGTCGCAGGTCCGCCAGCCGGACCGGATCAGTTGGAGAGCTGCGGACGGGTGATCTTGCGGGACTCGAGGACCTCGTCCACCAGGCCGTAGTCCTTGGCGCCCTCGGCCGAGAGGAACTTGTCCCGGTCGATGTCCTGGCGGATCTGCTCGGCCGACTTGTTGGTGTGCAGGGCGAGTGTCTCCTCCATCCAGGTGCGGATCCGGAGCAGCTCCTCGGCGTGGATCTGCAGGTCCGTGGCGGTGCCCTGGTCCCCGCCCATGGACGGCTGGTGGATCAGCACTCGGGCGTTCGGCAGGGCCAGGCGCTTGCCCGGCGCCCCGGCGGCCAACAACACCGCCGCCGCCGAGGCAGCCTGGCCGAGGCACACGGTCTGGATCTCGGGACGCACGAACTGCATGGTGTCGTAGATCGCGGTCATCGCGGTGAACGAGCCACCCGGGGAGTTGATGTACAGGGTGATGTCCCGCTCCGAATCCATGGACTCCAGCACAAGCAGCTGGGCCATGATGTCATCCGCGGAGACGTCATCCACCTGCGAGCCGAGGAACACGATGCGGTCCTCGAACAGCTTGGCGTAGGGATCGTTGCGCTTGAAGCCGTAGGGCGTGCGCTCCTCGAACTGGGGCAGGACGTAGCGGCTGCTCGGAGCCGGCTGACCGGCACCGGAAGGCATTCCGACGGGGAACTGGTTCATGTCTGGTCTCTCCTGGGCAAAGGGTCTGGTCGGTCGTGTGGACGTGTCTGGGCGGCCGGGGCCGGATCAGGCGTTGCTGTCCACGCCGCCGCCGCCGGACACGGAGCCGGCACGTTCGGCGATGCGGTCGAAGAACCCGTATTCCAGGCCCTCCGTGGCGGTGAACCACTTGTCCCGCTCGTTGTCCTTCAGGATGGTGTCCACGGTCTGGCCGGTCTGCTCCGCGGTCAACTCGGCCATGACCTGCTTCATGTGCAGGATCAGCTGCGCCTGGATGCGGATGTCCGACTCGGTGCCGCCGATGCCGCCAGAGGGCTGGTGCATCAGGATGCGGGCGTGGGGGGTGGCGTAGCGCTTGCCCGGCGTGCCTGATGACAAGAGGAACTGTCCCATGGAAGCGGCCAAGCCGGTCGCGACGGTGACCACGTCGTTCGGGATGTACTTCATCGTGTCGTAGATCGCCATGCCGGCAGTGACGGAACCGCCCGGGGAGTTGATGTACAGGTAGATGTCCTTCTCCGGGTCCTCGGCGGAGAGCAGGAGCAATTGGGAGCAGATCACGTTGGCATTGTCATCCCTCACCTCGGAACCCAGCCAGATGATGCGTTCCTTGAGCAGACGGTTGTAGATGTAGTCCTCGCGGGCCGCCGGATCAACCGACGCCATACGGGGAGCAGTGGACGATGCGGACATGGCGCCCTGCCTTCCTTCAGATGGACTTCACATGCGACGACGGCACCTGGTGGTACACGTCCGGCATTGGTCTTGGATCGAGACTACTGTCCAACGGCGCCGCCCGGGCCCTCCTGACCCGGCTGTTCGCTGTTGGCGTGGATGGCCGACGACGGCGGCCGCCTCCCTGATCCGGACGCCAAAACGCCCGGGCCGACCACGCATGGTGCATGGTCGGCCCGGGCGTTCGCCTCCCGCTCCCGCCGATCCGGTGGGGATCAGTTCCGGCGGGCGGACGGCGGTTCGGCGATCACTCGGCCGTGTCTGCGGCCGTGTCCTCGGCGGTCTTCTTGGCGGCAGCGGTCTTGGCTGCGGCGGTCTTGGCCGGAGCCTTCTTCGCCGGAGCCTTCTTGGCCGGGGCCTTCTCCTCGCCCTCGGCCTCGGCCTTCTTGGCGGCGGCGGTCTTGGCCGGAGCCTTGGTGGTGGCCGTCTTCGCAGCGGTCTTGGCCGGAGCCTTCTTCGCCGGAGCCTTCTTGGCCGGAGCCTCCTCGGAGCCCGCCGCGCCCTCGGCCTCGGCCTTCTTGGCGGCGGCGGTCTTGGCCGGAGCCTTCTTGGCGGGAGCCTTCTTCGCGGGGGTCTTCTCCGCCTCGGCCGGGGAATCGGCTGACGGGGCGGAATCAGCAGAATCTGCAGAGTCAGCCGAATCAGCGGAGTCGGCAGAATCTGCGGAGTCGTCCGAGGCAGCGCTGTCTTCGCCACCCGGGGTGACGAAGGCGGTCAGGTCCACGGTGTTCCCGGCGGTATCGGTGACCAGAGCGTACTCGAGGACCTTGGCGAGGGCCTTGCGGCGGCGGACCTCACCCATGATCATCGGCACCTGGCCGGCCTGGTCCAGCATCTGGGCGAACTGGTTCGGGTCCATGCCGTACTGCTGGGAGGTGGAGATGATGTATTCGATCAGCTCGCCCTGGTCCACGCCGACCTCTTCGGCGTCGGCGACCTTGTCGAGGATGATCTCGTTGCGGAAGGCCTCGCGGGCGTTCGACTCGACCTCGGCGCGGTGCTCCGGGGTGTCGTGCTCGTCGCCCTCGGAGTGACCCTGCTGGGAGAAGTGCTGTTCGATCTGCTCGTTGACCACGGAGTCCGGGACCGGCACCTCGACGAGCTTCACGAGCTCCTCGAGCACCTTGTCACGGGCCTCGATGCCCTGACCGGTGACGGCGCCCTCGGCGGCCTTCTCCTTCAGGTCGGCCTTGAGCTCGTCGATGGTGTCGAACTCGGAGGCCAGCTGGGCGAAGTCGTCGTCGGCCTCGGGCAGCTCGCGCTCCTTGACGCCACCGAGGATGACCTTGACGGTGGCCTTCTCACCGGAGTGGTCGCCACCGGCCAGGACGGTCTCGAAGACCGCGTCTTCGCCGGCGGACAGGCCCTCGAGGGCCTCGTCCATGCCGTCGAGCATGGTGCCGGCACCGACCTGGTAGGACAGGTCCTCGGCGTGGTCGACCTGCTCGTCCCCGACCGTGGCGGTCAGGGTGATGGTGACGAAGTCGTCCTGGGCGGCGGGGCGCTCCACGGCCTTGAGGGTGCCGAAGCGGGAACGCAGCTCGTCGAGGGCCTTCTGCTCGTCCTCCTCGGACGCGGCGGCCGGCTCGACGGTGACCTTGAGCCCCTTGTAGTCGGGCAGCTCGACCTCGGGACGGATGTCCACCTCGACGCTGAACTTCAGCGGGCCCTCGGCCTCGCCGTCAACGCCGGGCATGGAGGTGACCTCGACCTCGGGACGGGCCATCGGGGTGGTCTCGGTCTGGGCCAGGGCTTCCTGGTAGTAGTCGTTCAGGCCCTCGTTGACGGCCGTCTCCACCACGTAGCCACGGCCGACCCGCTGGTCGATGAGGCGCGCAGGAACCTTGCCCTTGCGGAAGCCGGGGACCTGGATCTGGTTCGCCACCGTCTTGTAGGCCTGGTCCAGGCGCGGCTTGAGGTCCTCGAAGGGGACCTCGACGTCCAGCTTGACCCGGGTCGGGCTGAGGTTTTCTGCGGTGCTCTTGACCACGTGGGACTCCTGTGTGGATTGATCGTCTCGTCTATATGGCGCGGATGGGCCCGGCCGTCGGGCATCCGGTGAATCAGGCCGCCCCGGCAAGCGGGGCGACCATGACGTCGGGGTGACAGGATTTGAACCTGCGGCCTCACGCTCCCAAAGCGCGCGCTCTACCAAGCTGAGCTACACCCCGCAGACGGCCCTGGCCGTTTCTGGCCAGAGACCAGTGTACGCATGACGGCGCCAGACTCCGCATTTCTGCGACATTCAAGCCCGGGCTGAACCTCTGCGCCGCGCCGATGTGGGCCTGTTTTGCTGCTCACACGGACTGCTTGGTAGGATCAACTTCGCTGCGTTCGGCTGATGGCCCTTGCGGGATCATCCATCCCGGCCGACGCCGTGGGGATGTAGCTCAATGGTAGAGCCCCAGTCTTCCAAACTGGCTACGCGGGTTCGATTCCCGTCATCCCCTCCACCGCAACACGAAGGCCCCGGATCCATCCGGGGCCTTCGTGTTTAAGACCTGAACGTCACTGATTAAGCTTTGCCTTATATAAGACTCGATGAAAGCATGGATCCATGCACGCTCTCGATGTCCTGGGTGATCCCGTCCGGCGCCGCATCCTCGAGATGCTGGCCGGGGGCGAACTCAGCGCCGGGGAGGTCGGCACCCAGGTGCAGGCCGAATTCGGGATCAGCCAGCCTGCGGTCTCGCAGCAACTGAAAGTCCTTCGTGATCACGGCTTCGCCACCGTGCGGCCCGAGGGCACGCGCCGGCTCTATGCGGTGGACCCCCAGGGGCCCCGGGAGGCCAGCGACTGGCTCAGTCCGTTCGAGCAGTTCTGGCGGCCAAGGCTGGATGCTTTGGGGACCGAACTGGCCCGGGGCAAGCGCCATCGGAGGCTGGCAGCGGAGCGTGCAGCAGCGGAGATCACCGCAGACGTCACCGAACACCACCATCCATCCCACCAGGAGTCATGACATGGTCGATATCCAGAATCAACTCTCTGCTGTCACGCGCGGCCTCGCACTCGAGGACCGGGACGGCGAACCCTCACACGTCCAGACGCTTGAGCAGACCTACCCGGCAGGGCTCGAGGACGTCTGGGAGGCGGTCACCACGGCCGATCGCATCGCCCGCTGGTTCCTGCCGGTCAGCGGTGACCTCGGCCTCGGCGGCCAGTACCAGCTCGAGGGCAATGCCGGCGGCACCGTGCTGGAATGCGCCCCTCCCACGGACGGCACGGCAAGCTACCGGATCACCTGGGAGTTCGGAGGAGGCGTCTCCTGGGTGACCGTGCGGCTGGCCACCGAGGGTGACTGGACGCGATTCATCCTCGAACACGTCGCTCACGCTGCAGACCTCCCGGAGGGGATGTGGGACACCTACGGCCCCGGCGCCACCGGGGTGGGCTGGGACGGCGGCCTGATGGGCCTGGGATTGCACCTCGGGGCCATCGAAGGCTCTCTCTCGCCCCAGGAGGCCGAGGCCTGGGCCGTCACCGAGGAGGGCAAGCGTTTCTATCGCGGAGCCGCTGACGGCTGGGCTGCCGCCCACGTGGCCGCCGGCGCGGACCCCACGGTGGCCGCCCGCGCTGCGGACGCCACCTATGGCTTCTATACCGGGTCGGACGCCTGATCCGGCGCCCCGGGGCTGCCCAGCCTCGGGGCGGCCCAACCCTGCCCCCGGCTCACCGGTAGTCCTCCACGGCCAGGTCCGCAGACGGCGTCGTGTCCATGGCGGCGATGAACCCCCAGGCGTCCGGCCGGGAGCCGTCCACGTCGGTCACGCCGTAGTGCCGGGCCAGTTCGAAGGAACTGACGGACCGGGTGTTCCACTGATCCCGCTGCGGATCGGCCGCCAGCTCCACGATGCCGCGGGCGAGCAGGGCGGGGGTCTCCGAGATCACGAACTCGTAGGGCGGGACCACGTCGGTCTTCCCGCGGTTGGCTTCCGCCGTCTCGCGCCAGGTCTGCTCGGTGACGCCGAAGGCATCCAGCATCATCTCCGAGCGCAACCATCCGGCTGAGACGGAGACCGCCGTACCCCCGTGTGCCTTCAGCTCGTGCCCCTCGGCGAAGGCCAGCCGGTCGACAGCGGTCTTCGCGAGGTCCAGGAACACGGTCTCCCGGAAGTGGCCCTGGTTGTAGTCCCGGGTCCCGTCGGTCGTCTCCACCACCAGGCCCCCGGGGTGGCGGATCAGCAGGCCCAAGGCGGCGTGGCTGGTCAGCAGATGGGTGCGGAAGCCTGCGTCGAAGAGCCGCATGCCGTCGTCGAGGTCGTACTCCCACAATGGGATGCCGAACTCCACGTAGGCCTCTCCTCCGATGTCGTTGATGAGGATGTCCAGTCGACCCTGTTCCCGGTCGATCCGCGCCACGAGCTCACGGACGGCGCTCACGTCGAGGTGGTCCACGACCACGGCATGGGCCGTCCCGCCCTCGGCCCGGATCAGGCCGGCGGTCTCCTCGACCGTTTCTGGCCGCCCATAGTCCGAGGGTTGGCCAGCCGTGGACCGGCCCGTGCAGTAGACGACCGCCCCGGCCCGGCCCAGTTCCCGGGCGATGGCCCGGCCGGCACCGCGGGTGGCCCCCGCCACCAGGGCGATCCTTCCCTCCAAGGCCCGAGGGCGTTGCCCTGCCGACTCCGTTGCTCCCGTTCGTTCGGCTGGTGCTGCCGGACCTGTTTCGTCCGTTGGTTCGGCTGGTTTCATCGCCATGACTCTGTCCATTCCGGTTCTCGTGTTCGATCCTGTACTCACCATGGTTCCGCCTATTCATGACAACCCATGTCGTCAATCGGTTAGCGTGCCTCATGCGCACCACCCGGTTGTTGGCGATCATGATGGATCTGTCACGCCGTCAGCAGACGTCCGTCCGGCAGCTCGCCGACCACCACGGGGTCTCCACCCGCACCATCCAACGGGATCTGACGGCACTGCACGAGCTTGGCGTCCCGGTGTGGACCCGCACGGGTCCCGCCGGCGGGGTTGGCTTGGTGGAGGGGTGGTCCTCACCCGTCACCGGGATGACGGCGTCCGAGCTTCAGGCGCTGCTGATGGGCGAGGCCGGATCCCGCGATCTCGGTCTGCACCCGCACTTCGAGACCGCCCGGCTGAAGATGCTGGGCACCAGGACGGCCCAGGATCCGGGCGTCAACTCCGTCAACGAGCGATTCCTCATCGACCATGAGCGGTGGTTCGCCGAACCGGAGCGGCCCGCGTCCCTGCCGGTGGTCTCCCAGGCAGTGTGGTCTGGTCGGCGATTGAGAATCGACCACAGCCGGGGGTCCCGCTTGGTCGACCCGCTCGGCCTCGTCCTCAAGACGGACGTCTGGTACCTCGTGGCGGCACATCGTCGCCGGATGCGGACCTATCGCCTCTCGCGCATTGTCGCCGCCGAGATCCAGCCAGAGGCGGCGTGGCGGCCAGACGATTTCTCCCTCTCGACCTACTGGGAGGCCAGTCGAACGGCCTTCGAGGCGTCCGTCCAGACCCTTCCGGTCCGCCTGTCCGTCCCGCTGGCGTCTCTCGATGCCCTGCGGGAGGCGGTCCCGGGGCCGGGCATCGACGCGGCGCTGGATTCCGTGCGCCAAGACGAAGGTGACCGGCTGGAGCTGGACCTGTTCATGGAGCACCAGGACATCACCGTGGCACAGCTTTTGCAGGTTCCGGGCATCGAGGTGCAAGAGCCTGCGGCCGTGCGAGAGGCGTTGTACCGCCGCGGCGCAGAGCTGGTCGCCCGGAACCGTTCCCCCAGTCCCGACGATCCTGAAAATTCCCGGTGATCATCACCGGGACTTCTCTCGATCACCGGGTATCGCCGACCTCCACCCCGTCAGTCGCCCCATGGATCACGCCGTCCTTCACCCCGTGAGCTGACAGCCCGGGCACCAGAAGAGCTTCCGCGCCTGCATCTCGGCCAGTCGGACCGTGGACCCGCAGACCCGGCAGTCCATCCCGTCCCGCTGGTACACGTAGTACGCGTTGTCCGGCCACACCGGAGCCACGTGCCCGTGCTCATTTTTCGACCTGCGGTGCTCGGGGCGTGTGGTGATGATCTTGCCGTCCCGGACGCCGTCGTTCATCAGGGCCACGAGATCCTCCCAGAGAGCCACGCCGGCCTCCCGCCCCAGCGCCCGTCCCGGCCGGTACGGGTCGATCCGCTGCCGGAACAGGGACTCGGCACGGTAGATGTTTCCCACGCCGGCCAGCACGTTCTGGTCCATGAGCAGCTGCCCAAGCGCCACCCCGCGGGCGGACACGCGCCGCAGGAACTCCTCCGGCCCGGTGCCGGGCGCCAGGGGGTCCGGTCCGAGGCGGTCGACGACGGCGGCCGCCTCGGGCGGCGTGATCACCTCGCACGCGCTCGGGCCGCGCAGATCCGCCCAACCGTGGGCGGAGACCAGCCGGACGCGGACCTGGCCCACCGGGGCCGGCGGGCCGGCGTACGCGGGTGCGGCGCCGGCGTCGTGCCCTGGGGTGTGCGGTGCCGTGTCTGCTGCCGTGTCTGCGGGCGCCGCCGGAACGTCAAAGGTGTCCGTCTCTCCCATCCTGCGGGGTGCGCCGATGCTGGAGGCCCCGCGGAACGTCTCATCGCCGCCGAAGCTCCAGGCGCCGTAGAGACCGAGGTGGACGCGGAGGACGAGAGCGGTGCCGGTGTAATGGCCGAAGTCGAGGAACAGGTGTTTGCCGTGGGCCCGCGCCGCCGTCAGCGTGGCCCCGTCGATCAGACGGGCGCCGGCGGCGAAGCGGCCCTGCGGGGAGCTCACCCGCAGGCGCTCACCGGCGAAGACGTCGGAGAACTGCCGGGCGAGGCGGTGGATCGAATGGCCCTCGGGCATGGGTCAGGCCACCGTCAGCTGACGATCTCGCGGGTCTGCTCGTAGTGCGCGATCTTGCCGATGCGGCGCACGTGGCGCTCGTCGCCGGAGAAGGGCTCCGCCAGGAAGGCCTCGATGATGGCGGTGGCCTCCTCGAGGGAGTGCTGCCGGCCGCCGACGGCGATGACGTTGGCGTCGTTGTGCTCACGGGCGAGCCGGGCGGTGTCCAGGTTCCAGGCCAGGGCGGCGCGGATGCCGCGGACCTTGTTGGCGGCGATCTGCTCGCCGTTGCCGGAACCGCCCAGGACGATCCCGAGCGCCTCCACCCCGGACTGCTGGTCCACCACCACGGCGGCGGCCGCGTTGATGCAGAACGCCGGATAGTCGTCCTGCGGGTCATAGGACTGGGGTCCGTGGTCGACCATCTCGTATCCGGCGGCCGTCAGGTGCTCGATGAGGTGGGCGCTCAGCTCGAGGCCGGCGTGGTCGGTGGCGATGTGCACGCGCATGGGTCTGCTCCTGCTGTCGGCATCTGGCGGGTTCTCGTCCGGCCGTGGCGATGCGGTGGGATACGGTCGGGACCAGCGACCAGCCTACCGGGGCGGTTCCCCTACCCGCAGGGATGTGTCCGGTGGCACAATACTCCCTGGACCAGTTATCCAGCAATCGCTTCACACCGGGGTGCCTGCTGGTCCTGTCCGCCCGATGGCATCCGCACCGCCATCGTCACTGTCCGTTCCCGATCGACCGGAGGCCACGTGCCCACTCTGAACATCACCCGCACCGAGGCCGCCGAGCGTGCCGCAGCCCTGAGAGTCGCCTCCTACGAGGTCGACCTGGACCTCACGCTCGACGGCGACCACTTCCGCTCGGCGACCACCGTCACCTTCTCCGCGGCGGAGGCGGCCGTAGGCACCAGCACGTTCATCGACTTCGTCTCCACCGAGGCGCCGACCGTCACCCTCAACGGAGAGGTCCTGCCGGCGGAGGCCTTCGACGGCACCCGCATCGCCATCGGGCCGCTGGCGGCCGAGAACGTGCTGGTGGTGGACGGGTTGGCCGACTACATGAACACCGGTGAGGGCCTGCACCGCTTCGTGGATCCGGTGGACGGGGAGACGTACCTGTACTCGCAGTTCGAGGTCCCGGACTCCCGCCGCATGTTCTCGGTCTTCGAGCAGCCGGATCTGAAGGCCACATTCGCCTTCACCATCACCGCCCCCGATCACTGGGCCGTGGTCTCCAACTCCCCCACCCCACAGCCGGCCCCCGCCGGGGGCGCGCGGGAAGGGGTCTCCACGTGGGCCTTCGAGCCCACCCCGCGGATCTCCTCCTACATCACCGCGCTGATCGCCGGTCCCTACCGGTCCACCCATTCGGAGCTGACCAGTTCGGACGGCCGGACCATCCCGCTGGGCGCCTACTGCCGCGCCTCGCTGTTCGAGTACCTGGATGCCGAGAACATCTTCGAGCTGACCCGCCAGGGCTTCGAGTTCTATGAGGCCCAGTTCGGCACCCCCTACCCCTTCGCCAAGTACGACCAGCTCTTCGTCCCGGAGTTCAACGCCGGGGCCATGGAGAACGCCGGCGCCGTGACCTTCCTGGAGAACTACGTCTTCCGCTCCACCGTCACCGAGGCCATGGTGGAGCGCCGCGCCATCACGATCCTGCACGAGCTGGCCCACATGTGGTTCGGCGACCTGGTGACCATGAAGTGGTGGAACGACCTCTGGCTCAACGAGTCCTTCGCCGAGTTCATGTCCACGCTCTCCGCCGCGGAGAACACCCGCTACACCGGGGCCTGGACCACGTTCTCCGCCATGGAGAAGAACTGGGCCTACAAGCAGGACCAGTTGAGCACCACGCACCCGATCAAGGCCGAGATCCGGGATCTGGACGACGTCCTGGTCAACTTCGACGGCATCACCTACGCCAAGGGCGCCTCCGTGCTGCGCCAGCTCGTGGCCTGGGTGGGCCAGGAGAACTTCATGGCCGGCGTCCGCGCGTACTTCGGCAAGCACGCCTGGTCCAACACCGAGCTGCCGGACCTGATGCGTGAGCTCGAAGCCTCCTCCGGCCGCGACCTGACCGAGTGGACCCGGTTGTGGCTGGAGACCTCCGGGGTGAACACCCTGTCCGTGGAGGTCGAGACCGCCGGGGCGTCCGGCTCCGGCACCACTGACGGCGGAACTCCCGACGCCGGCGCCATCACCTCCCTGCGCCTGCGCCAGTCAGCGCCGGGAGACCACCAGCCCGGGGACGACGTGCTGCGTCCGCACCGCATGGCCGTGGGCTTCTACTCCGCGGATGGCTCCGGACGGCTGGTGCGCACCCACCGGTTCGAACTCGATGTGGCGGGCGAGGTCACCGAGGTCATGGAGGCCGCCGGCCAGCGGCGCCCGGACCTGATCCTGCCCAACGACGACGACCTGGCCTACGCCAAGATCCGCCTGGACGACGCCTCCTGGGCCTTCGTGGCCACCCACCTGAAGGATGTGGCGGAGTCCCTGCCCCGTACCTTGCTGTGGGGTGCGGCGTGGGACACCGTCCGTGACGCCGAGGCCACGGCGGGGTGGTTCACGGACCTGGTGCTGACCAATATCGGCCACGAACGCGACTCATCCGTGGTGCAGACCCTGCTGCGCCAGCTGGCCACCACGCTGACCCAGTACGCCGCGCCCAAGCACGCCGTACAGCTGCGTGAATCCGCTGCGGACCGCCTGCTGGACCTGGCCCGGAAAGCGGAGGCGGGCTCGGACAAGCAACTCCAGTTCACCAAGGCGTTCGCGGCGGCGGCCCGCTCGGAGCGGCAGCTGGACACGCTGGCCGCCCTGCAGGCCGGCACCGAGTCACTGGACGGGCTGGACCTGAACACGGACCTGAAGTGGGAGATGCTCACCGGGCTCGTGGCCGGGGGCCGCGCCGGCGAGGCGGAGATCGCTGCCGCGGAGGCCGCCGATGCCACCGCCACCGGTGCCCTGGCGGCCTCACAGGCTCGCGCCGCGGTGCCCACCACCGTGGCCAAGCGCACGGCGTGGGACCAGGTGGTGAGCGGAGAACTGTCCAACATGACCCAGCGCAACGTGCTGCTCGGCTTCAACCGCGTGCACGATCCGGCCCTGTTGGCCCCGTTCGCCGCCGAGTTCTTTGCGGGTGTGGAGGAGCTGTGGGCCTCGCGTTCGCACGAGATGGCGGAATCCGCGGCGATCGGGCTGTTCCCGGGTGCCCAGGTCTCCCAGGAGACCATTGACGCCGCGAACGCCCTGGTGGAGCGCTCGCGGGGCACGCAGGCCGCCCTGTCCCGCACGGTGGCCGAGTCCCGCGACGAGATGGTCCGCGCCCTGGCCGCGCGCCAAGCGGACGCTGCGCGGTAGCCGCCCCGCGCCCCGGTCGGTCGCCTCTCGCCGACGCTGTGCGGGACATCCCCACCGGTGGGGATGGCCCGCCCAGCGTCGGCTTACCGGGGTTCGACCGCCGGAACAGCTTCACCGTCGGCCACGATCCGCTGCTCCCCCGCGTAGATGACGAAGCGGTCACCGCGGACGAAGCCGGCCAGCGTCATCCCGGCCTCCCGGGCCAGGTCCACCGCCAACGACGACGGCGCGGAGACGGAGGCGAGCATCGGCACCCCGGCCATCATGGCCTTCTGGGTGAGCTCGAAGGAGGCCCGGCCGGAGACCATCAGGGCATGCCCGGAGAGGGGCAGCATTCCTTCCAGCAGGGCCCAGCCGAGGACCTTGTCCACGGCGTTGTGGCGGCCCACGTCCTCACGCACCGCCACCAGCTCGCCCGTGGCGGTGTTGAACAGGCCGGCGGCGTGCAACCCGCCGGTGCGGTCGAAGACCTTCTGCCGCTCGCGCAGCACCTCGGGCATCTGCAGGACGAAGGACTCGGTGACCTGCATCGGGTCGCCGTCGACGGGGAACCGCGACTGGGTACGGACGTTCTCGATGCTGGTCCGCCCGCACAGGCCGCAGGCGCTGGACATGAGCACCTGGCGTTCCATCTCCGGCGCCGGGGCCTGGACCCCGGGCCGCAGGACCACGTCCACGGTGTTGTCGGTCTCCTCCGCCCCCGGGCCGAAGTCGCGGCCGCAGTACCGGACGGAATGCACCTCGCCGGCGGCCCCGATCAGCCCCTCGCTCAGCAGGAAGCCGACGGCCAGGGAGAAGTCCTCCGTGGGCGTGCGCATCGTCACCGCCAGCCGCCGGCCGTTCACCCGGATCTCCAGGGGCTCCTCGGCCGCCAGCACGTCCGCCCGGGCGTCACGCTCCCCGGCTTTGACCCTGACCACGCGGACCCGCGATTCACTTCGTGCCATGCCTCCATCTTCGCCCCCGGCCCGCTTTCAGTCGACTTCGGGTGGGTCGCGACGCCCAACACCCCCACGAAGTCGACGGAAAACGCGGTGAATGAGTGCGCCGCGGACTGGCGGGGACGCCGCGGACTAGGCTGGCCCCATGCCCCAGGACCGCCCCGCGCACACCGCAGAACGGACGCTCCGCCAACGGACCCTGCCCCAGATCGGCGATTCCGGACAGGAACTCCTGTCACAGGCCTCCATCGCCGTCGTCGGCGCCGGAGGCCTCGGCTCGCCCGTCATCAGCTACCTCGCGGCCGCCGGCATCGGCACCCTGCACGTCATCGACGACGACCAGGTGGAACTGAGCAACCTCAACCGCCAGACCCTGCACGGCGTGGACACCCTCGGCGGACTCAAGACCGACGGTGCGGTGTCCGCGGCCCGGCGCCTCTCCCCCGAGACCACGGTCATCCCGCACACCGTCCGCCTGACGGACGCCAACGCGGCGGACCTGCTCGCCGGCGTCGACCTGATCATGGACGGCAGCGACTCCTTCACGACCCGATTCATCGTCCACCGGGCCGCCACCGCCCTCGGCACGCCGGTGGTCTTCGGAGCCCTGATGCAATGGAGCGCCCAGGTCACCGTCTTCTGGTCCGATCCTCCCGTGGCCTCCCACCTTCCCGCCGTCGTCCTCACCGATGTCTTCCCGGACAATGCCGCCACCCATGCCGCACCCGGGTGCGCCGAGGCCGGGGTCCTGGGCGCCGTCGTCGGGATCACCGGCTCCCTGATGGCCCTGGAGGCGATCAAGCTCATCCTCGGCACCGGCACGCCGCTGTTGGGGCGGATGATGCTGATCGACGGGCTCTCCGGCACCACCACGGACATCCCCCTCACGCCGTCCGCCCGGTCGACGCCGACCGCCGCGTCAGCCGGAGACACCGCCCGCGTGGTCCCGATCGACCGCCCTGACGTGGATCCGGCGGCCGTCTGGCTCGACGTCCGGAGGCCGGAGGAATCCCGCGAGCGCCCCGGCCCGCCCGGCACGGTAGAGCTGCCCCTCGACCGGCTCCTGCGTCTGCGCCACGGCCCGGAGCTGCCGCTGCCTCCCGAGCACCCGCTGGCGCCCGTCCAGGCTGCCCTGGGACCCGGTGGCATGGTCGGGCCGCCGGACGGAGCGACGCTGCTGCCTTTCTGCGCGGCCGGCCCCCGGAGCGCGACGGCGGCCCGTCACCTGGCGCGCCTCGGCTGGCCCGTCCAGGGGTACCTGGACGGCGGACTTCCCTCAGCGACCATCGAGCCCCCAGGAGACCACCGTGGCTGAGGCGCGCTACCGCAGCACCGTCGAGGACCACCAGCACCGGGTCCTCACCCTGGCCCCCCTCCTGCCCGCAGACACCCTGCCCCTGGCCGAGGCCGCCGGGCTCACCCTGGCGGCCGACGCCAACGCCACCCTGGACCTGCCCCCGTGGGACAACTCCGCCATGGACGGATACGCCGTCCGGTCGGAGGACACCACGCGAGCCTCCGCGCAGGCACCGGTCCGCCTGGACCTCATCGCGGAACTGCCCGCCGGCACGGAGGCCGATCCGGCGCTGGCCCCCGGCCAGGCGGCCCGCATCATGACCGGCGCACCGATGCCCACGGACGCGGACGCCGTCGTGCCCCTGGAGGATGCCGTGGGCTGGGACCCGGCCGCGCCCACCGCCGGCACCGAGACCCCCGTACACGTGGAGCTCCACCACCCCGCCGTGGCGGGACGCCATCTGCGGCGCCGCGGGGAGGACGTGCGCGCCGGCGAACTCGTCTCCCCCGCCGGCCGGCCGTTGACACCGCACCGGCTGTCCGCGCTCGCCGCCGCCGGTATTGCCGAGGTGCGGGTCCGTCGCCGGCCGCGGGTCGTGGTCGTCAGCACCGGTTCAGAGTTGGTGGCCCCCGGCGAATCGGTCCGCCGCGGCCAGATCCCCGATTCCAACAGCCTCCTGCTGGCATCCCTGGTGGAGGCCGGCGGCGGGCTGGTGGTGCACCGGGGCCGCGTCTCCGACGACCCCGCTGAACTGCAGACTGTGCTGCAGTCCACCCAAGGCGCCTCCGACGCCGTGATCCTCACCGGAGGGGCCAGCGTGGGGGCCCATGACGTCGCCCGCCTCGTCCTGGCGCCAGGCTCACCGGGCGGAACGGTGCCGCCCGCGCCCGACGGCGGCGCCCCGGCCCCCGAGGATCCCACCGTGCGCTTCGACCGGGTCGCGGTCCAGCCGGGCAAGCCCCAGGGCTTCGGCTTGCTGCCGGACGGGCGGGCCGTGTGGTCGCTGCCGGGCAACCCGGTCAGTGCGTGGGTCTCCTACCTGCTGTTCGTGGAGCCGGGGCTGCTGGCCATGCAGGGCCGCGATGCCCCCGTGGCCCCCTGGCACCCGGTGATCACGGAGGAGGGCTGGCGTTCACCGCCCGGGCGGGAGCAGTTCGTGCCGGCACGGGTGGTCTCCGCCCCCGGGGAACCGCTCCGGATCGCCCAGGCCACCGAGCGTGGCTCCGGATCCCATCTGGCCGGCCGGATGGCCCGCGCCACCGGACTGGCCCGCGTGCCCGCCACCACCGACGCGGTGTCCGCCGGAGACACCGTCCTCTACCGAGCCCTGGAGGCCTGATGACCGAATCCCCTGCCGTCCAACCCACCGCTTTCGGCGCCGCCGGAGCCGACGGCTTCACCCACCTCGCCGGTGACGGCTCGGCCCGCATGGTCGATGTCACGGCCAAGACACCGACGATCCGCAGCGCCACCGCCGAGGCCACCGTGCTCGTGGCCCCGGAGGTCCTCGAGGCCCTGACCGGGGGCACCGTACCCAAGGGTGACGTCTGGGCCGTGGCCCGGATCGCCGGCATCCAGGGCGCCAAGAAGTGCGCCGAGCTGCTGCCGCTCGCCCATGTGATCGGTGTCCATGGCGCCACGGTGGACTTCGAGGTCGGCCCCGATCGCATCCGCATCATCGCCACCACCCGGACCGCCGACCGGACCGGGGTGGAGATGGAGGCCATGACCGCCGCCTCCGTAGCCGGGCTGGCCATGGTGGACATGGTCAAGGGCCTGGACCGGGCCGTCGAGCTGACCGGGGTCCGGCTGCTGGAGAAGACCGGCGGCCGCTCCGGCACGTGGCGCCGTGACGACGCGGAGCACCCGGCAGCGCCGGAAGCCCCGGAGGCACCGGAGGCACCGGTCGACCGTGGCTGAGGCGCTGGCGGCGATCGTCCTGGCGGGAGGAGCGTCCACTCGCATGGGCCGGGACAAGGGCTCGATCGTCGTGGATCCCGCCGACGGGCTCACTCTGCTCGAGCGCACCGTCCAGGCCGCGCTGTCGGCCGGTGCCACCACCGTCGTCGTGGCCGGTGACCGGCCGGTGACTGCTGCGCCCACGGTGCAGGCTCTGCCGGCGTCTCCCCCTACGGGACCGGCGGCCCCACAACGATCCATTCAACGCTCCATCCTGGACTCCCCGGTCGTCCGGTTCGTGCGTGAGGACCCACCGCGGTCCGGCCCGGTCGCGGCCCTGGACGCCGCACTGGCCGCCCTGACCGCCCCCGAGGCAGACCGCGTCCTGGTGCTGCCCTGCGACCTGGCCAATCCGGTGGCGGCCGCCCGTGAGCTCGTCCGGGCCTCCGACCGCACCCGGGCTGGAGTCCTGGACGGGGCCGTGGATCGAATCCCCGGCGGCTCTATGGACGGCTCCCTGGACGACGGCGGCCCCGACGGCGTCGTCGCCGTGGACTCCACCGGTCGCCGCCAGCACCTCACCGCCGTCTTCCGGCTTCCGGCCCTGCGCCGGCACGCGGCACCTGCCACCACGGACGGTGGCACCCGCGTCACCCGCGTGCGGGAGCGGGTTACCGGCCTGGACCTGCTCGAGGTTCCCGAACCGGCAGGCCGCCCCGGTCTCTGGGACGATATGGACACCCCCGAGGATCTGGAACGCCACCGGCCCCACCCGGCAGGATCCGCCACGACACCACCAGGAGCACCCGTGCCTGAGAACAGCACCACCGAACCCCACTCGACTGAACCCCGCGCCGGCGAGGTCCCGGCCGGCACGCGCCGCGGTAGCCAGCAGGACATTCCCGGACTGGCTGACTGGCTGGACGCCGTCGCCGGGGAACTGGGCCTGCCGGCCTCCATCGTGCTCCCCGGTCCCCTGCTGGACGTGGCCCGAGATGTGGCCCACGGGGTCCTGCGTCCCGGGGCCCCGACCTCGACCTACCTGATCGGCGTCGCAACCGGGCTGCAGCTGGCCGGTCAGGAGCGAACACCGGAGGAGATCGCCGGCCTGGTGGACCGACTCTCGGCTCGAATCCAGGATCTGGCCCTCGGCTATCACCCGGCAGGGGGTGAGGGCTGATGGCCCGGATCCGTCTCTTCGCGGGAGCCGCTGACATCCTGGGCGCCTCCGAACTCACCCTCGAGGCCGCCACCGCGGGCGAACTGCGCCGGCTCCTGGTGGCCGGCCACGGGGCCAGCGCCGAGCAGGTCGTCTCCCGTTGCTCCCTGATGGTGGACGGCGTGCGCGCGGCCGAGGACGACCACCCGGTCCAGGCGGACTCCCTCGTGGACGTCCTGCCGCCCTTCGCCGGCGGCTAGCAGCCAGCAGACGGGCCGTCGGCACGACCCCGTCTCCGTGGGGCGAGCCGTCAGCCGCCGATGGCGTTCATGCCGCGGCCGGGTTGGACGAAGTCCGGGTCGTCGATGCCGTGACCGGCCTTCTTGGCCCCGACCGAGATCTTCATGGCCGCGGCCAGGTCGGCGTCCGAGGCGGAGCCGGCCAGCAGGGTCCTCAGATCGGTCTCCTCCCGGGCGAACAGGCAGTTGCGCATCTGGCCGTCAGCGGTGAGGCGCAGGCGGTCACAGTCTCCGCAGAAGGGCTTCGAGACCGAGGCGATGACGCCCACGGTGTGGGGGCCGCCGTCGACCGTGTAGAGCGCGGCCGGGGAGGAACCGCGGCCGGGGACCTCGGCAAGGTCGAAGCGCTCGGCGAGCCGCTCGAGGATCTCCTCGCCGGAGACGAGGTTGTCCCGCTTCCAGGTGTGCCCGGCGTCCAGGGGCATCTGCTCGATGAACCGCATCTGCGCGTCCTGGGACACGGCGAAGGCCACGAGGTCCGCCAGCTCGTCGTCGTTGACCCCGCGCATGGCGACCGCGTTGAGCTTGAGCGGGCGCAGCCCGGCGTCCCGGGCGGCGGCGATCCCGGCCAGGACATCGGCGTGCCGGTCACGACGCGTCAGCTGGCGGAACTTCTCCGGCTGGAGGGTGTCGATGGAGATGTTCACGCGGGACAGTCCGGCCTCCTGCAGGGCGGGCAGCCGCCGGTCCAGGGTGATCCCGTTGGTGGTCATGGCCACCGGCAGGCGCCCACCCCCGGACGCATCGGACAGCTCGATTCCGGCGAGCCGGGCCACGATGTCCTCGAGGTCCTGGCGCAGCAGCGGTTCGCCGCCGGTCAATCGCACCCCGGTGATGCCGTGGTCCACCGCGATCCGCACCAACCGTTCAATCTCGGCGGCCGAGAGCAACTGGTCCTTCGGCATGAACGGGCCGGCGTCCTCGGGCATGCAATACGTGCAGCGCAGCGAGCACTTGTCCGTCAGCGAGACGCGCAGGTCCCGGTGCACGCGTCCGAATCCGTCCGTCAGGGACCGGTCGGTCCCCTCATGGGGTCCGACGCCGGCCAGCTCCGCCGGAGTGGGCAGCAGTCTCCTGGCCTCGGGGCCGGGTGCCGGTGCTGGCGCGGTGTCCGCGGCGCCGGCGGGGCGTGCGCCCGGCCCGGTCGCGGTCCGGGTGGTCAGGGTGATCGGCACCGAGGTCATGGCAGTCCCACCCAGTGAGCCTCGCCGGAGGCGGTCTGTTGCTTCTTCCAGATCGGGACCTCGGCCTTGATGTCCTCCACCACGGTCCGGCACACCTCGAAGGCCTCGGCCCGGTGCGCGGAGGCCACGGAGACCACCAGGGCCAGGTCGCCGACGTCGAGGTGTCCGATCCGATGCGCCGCGGCGACCCGCACCTCCCCGCGCGGGTCCCCCGGGTCGCGGATGTGGCGTGCCACGATCTCCGCCAGCACGGCGCCCGCATCCGGATGCGCCGAATAGTCCAGCGAGGTCACGGTGCCGGTGGCTTCCGGATCATGGTTCCGGACGATGCCGGTGAACGTCAGTGCCGCCCCGCAGGCGGAGGTCACGACCGAGGACTCCAAGGCCACCGGGTCCAGGGGCTCCTCGGTCACCCCGGTCTGGACCGGTGCGGCCGAACGGGGTGCTGGGGAGAGCGTTGTCGAGACTGGCCTCACGGTGGCTGCGTCCTCAGTGGCGGGCATGGTCGCCGCCTCCAGCGAGTTGCTCGACCAGATGCGTCAGCAGGGGCGCGAGCAGGGGAATGCCCTGGTCCGTGGCACGCAGGGAGCCGGGGAGGTTCACGACGAAGGTCCGGCCGATGATCCCGGCGCGTCCGCGTCCCAGCGCGGCGGTCGGGGTCTGCTCGGCACCCTCACGGCGCAGCATCTCAGCGATGCCGGGCAACTCCGTACCGATGAGCCCGTCCATCGCCTCGGGCGTCAGGTCCCGCGGGGACACCCCGGTCCCGCCCAGGGTGATGACCACGTCGGCCCCGTCGCCCTGTGCCGCACGGACTCCGGACCGGACGGATTCGACCCCGTCCGCCACGATGGCCCCGTCCGCCGTCCACTCGCTCAGGTACTGGGCCGCCAGCTCGAGAGCGCGCGGCCCGGCCGTATCCGGAGCCTGGCCCGCATGGGCCCGGTCGGAGACGGTCAAGATGTGGATGTGTGGCATCAGACCTCCCAGCGTGTCTCGAGTCTAGGGTGACGAGGGCGGTCCGGCCAGCGCGCCGCCTAGTAGCACCACCCAGCAGCACCACCTCTGCGGACCGTGGCAGAGCCGACACACGGCTGCGACGCCGCGGGCGGTACCGTAGAGGACGTGGAACACTCCTTCTCCCTGCATGCCGAATGGACCGGAAACCGGGGCTCCGGCACCTCCGGATACAAGGACTACGGCCGTGAGCTCGTGGTCCGCGCCGAAGGCCCCGGCGAACTCAACGGCTCCGCGGCGCGGGCCTTCCACGGGAGCGACTCCCGGTGGAACCCCGAACAGCTCCTGCTCGCCGCCCTCGCCGAGTGCCACCTGCTGTCCTATCTCCAGGCCGCCACGCAGGCCGGGGTGGTCGTCACCGGCGCCTCCGTGCGCGCGGAGTGTGTGCTGACCCATGACCACGACGGCGGCCGGATCACCTCCGCGACCCTGGTCCCGGAGATCTGGCTGGCCGACGAGGACCAGCGCCGCACCGCGGACGAACTGCATTCGAAGGCCCATGAGCAGTGCTTCATCGCCCGCTCCGTGAGCTTCCCCGTCACCATCAAGCCTCAGCAGGTGCGCCGCCATCAGAACCAGAACCTGCCGGAGTTCGGCAGCCGCCTGGGCGCGCCCATCGCGGTGCTGAAGCCGCGCCAGGGCAAGGCCCCCAGCCAGGTGACCGGCCTGCAGGACCGGCCCGCCGCCTCGACCGGCCACCGCCCGCCGCAGGTGATGGCTCCCTCGTCCGGCGCCGCTGCCAGTGCCGGTGGAGGTGCTGGGGCCGCTGCCGGTGGAGGTGGAGCTGCTGGTGCTCGTGCTGATGCGGAAGCCCAACCGGAGAACGCGAGCTTCTACGAGCAGGTCGGCGGGCACGAGACCTTCGTGAAGCTGGCCCGGGTGTTCTACGAGCAGGTCGCGGCAGACCCCGAGTTCAGGGCCCTGTACCCAGAAGAGGATCTCGGCCCGGCCGAGGAACGGCTGCGGATGTTCCTGGAGCAGTACTGGGGCGGGCCGAAGACATACAGCGAGCAACGCGGCCACCCTCGGCTGCGGATGCGGCACGCGCCCTACACTGTGGACTTCGCGGCCCGGGACACCTGGCTGCGGCACATGCGGGCAGCCGTGGATTCCCTTGAGCTGGCACCGTTGCTGGAGGAGACCCTCTGGGACTACTTGGAGCGGGCCGCCCACTCGATGGTGAACTCCGCCTAGAGCAGCATCGGCTGACGGCAGAGCACGTACCCGGCCGCGTTCGAGAGGCGCACCCAGGGACCCGAGGTGTGGACCGCCGTCGTGCCCTGCGGGCTGAGGAAGCCCAGGCCGTGGGCCGCGAAGGCCGCTCCGGCCGGCAGGAAGCCGTCACCGGCCTCCGCCGAGGTGCCTCCTAACAGCCGTCCCCAGACTGCGGCGCGAGCCTGGGCGACCATGGAGGCCCCCGGATCCTGGGGCAGCGCGTCAGCCAGCTCACGGATCCCGTCCCGGGCGATCTGCTGGAGTTCGCCATCCTCCACCGTGGCCACCGGCGTCCATCCGCCCCGGGGTGGGGTCACGGCCGTCCACGGGGCGCTCTCGGGCGCCGGGGGAAGCGTGAAGGCCGTGGATCCCGTGGCGGCCATGCGGGCCAGCCGCTCCAGGACGGAGGACAGGGCATAGACCGCATCTATCCCGTCATGCCGGCCCTCCACCAACCGGACTGTCCGCAGGCCGAGGGCCACCGGAACCCGATCCCCCAGTCCGCGGGGGTGGAGCACGGAGACCCAGGAGGCGAGCACGTTGCCGGCCACCTGGAGACGCAGCCCCGTATCCGCCATGGTCTTGGCCCGCGTCGCGTACCGTTCGAGGTCCTTGGCCGCCTCCAGATCCTCCAGGTGCAGTTCCGGGCCGGCCGGATCCCGGGGGGAGGTGGAGTCGGGACGGAACGGATCGACGGGTGAGGAGGACATGGGATCCATTGTCCCATCGTCGGCCCCCGGGACAGATCACCCGGACGGTCCCCCGGGCAGGTCAGCGCGGCAGGCCAAGGCGGCAACACCACGCCGGCGGAGTAGACTTCCGGGACGGTTACCGGCCGGTACCGACGCCGTCGGACGGGCCACAACGGCCAGATGGCTCGGAGACAGCGAAGGGGCATTCATGAGTACTGGCAAGGTCCACAAGGGGCGCAACGACTTCCCGGAGGATCCGACCGATGTGCTCCGCAGCGTCCTGGATCTGACTCCGGCCGGAGAGGACGCGGCCACCGGTGAGCTCCTCTTCACCGGTGAGACCCCACCGCAGGCCCGCGGCCGTGTGTTCGGCGGGCAGGTCATGGCCCAGGCCCTGATGGCCGCCATCGCCACCGTGGACGGGGAGCGTGCCATCCACTCGATGCACGGGTACTTCCTCCGCCCCGGCAACGCCCTGCTGCCCATCACCTTCGCCGTCGAGACCCTGCGTGACGGTCGGTCCTTCTCCGCGCGCCGCGTCCAGGCGAAGCAGGAGGGCCAGACCATCCTGTCCCTGATCAGCTCCTTTCAGAATCCCGTGTCCGGCCTGGAGCACCAGTCCCCCATGCCCACGGGAGTGCCCGATCCGGAATCCCTGCCGTCCACCTCGGACCGGCTCGGCCGCATGCGTCACCCGACCGCGCAGGAGTGGTCCTGGGCCCGGCCCTTCGATATCCGGCACGTGGATCCACCCATCGAGATCGCCCCGGACCGGAGGGAGGTGGCCACCAACATGGTGTGGATGAAGACGTTCTCCGCCATGGAGGGCAATGCGAACCTGCACCGGGCGGCCCTGGCCTATGCCTCGGACTACACCCTGCTCGAGCCGATCCTGCGCCGGCACGGCGTCTCCTGGGTTCGGCCCGGGATCTCGGTCGCGTCCCTGGACCATGCCATGTGGTGGCACCGGCCGGCGCGGGCGGATGAGTGGTTGCTGTACGTCCAGTCCAGCCCCTCGGCACAGGGCGCCCGCGGGCTCAGCAACGGACGGATCTACTCGCGTGACGGTGGGCTGGTGGCCTCCGTGGCCCAGGAGGGGATGATCCGGGTGCCCGGCGACCTGCAGTACCGGGTCAAGAACTCGGTCCAGAGCCTGTTCCTGAAGGGCGCCGGCCGGCCACGTCGGTAGCTGGCCGGCGGTCAGCGGCCGGCAAAGCAGTCGGTGGAAACTGGCCGACCTTCAGGGCTGGTGGTCTACGTTGAAGTCATGGACGACGACGACACCCTGACGACCGCGCACGGTTCCGGGAACCCCGATCTCCTGACGGTGGTCGGCCCCTGGGACGGTCAGATCATCTTCACGGCGGTCCACGCGGGCCATGACCTGCGCCCTGAGGTCCGGGACCTGATGGTGCTGGACGAAGCCACCCGCTACCGCGAGGAAGACCCGCATTCGGACCGGATCGGCTCGGGACTGGACTCGGGCATGGTCATGCACCGTTCCCGGTTCGAAACCGACCTCAACCGAGCACGCGACACCGCCGTGTACCTAGATCCGGAAGACTCCTGGGGCCTCGACGTCTGGCGGGACGGTCAGCTCCCGGACGACGTGGCCGAACGGAGCCGGCGGGTACACGACGCCTGGTACGAGGAGCTGGCGCACCGCATCGCCCCGATGGCCGCCCGGGGACCCTTCGTGGTCTATGACCTGCACAGCTACAACCACCGTCGGGACGGTCCCGACGCCGGCCCGGCACCCCAGGATGGGAACCCCGACGTGAACGTCGGGACCGGATCCCTGGACCGCGAACCCTGGAGCCCGGTGGTGGACGCCTTCACCGAGTCGATGTCCACCGAGGTGATCCCGGCCACGGGACGCCGGCTCGATGTTCGCGAGAACGTCCGGTTCTGGGGCCAGAACGAAGGTCGCTGGGCCCACCGGCTGTTCCCGGACACCGCCTGCGTCCTGGCCCTGGAGTTCAAGAAGACCTTCATGGACGAGTGGACCGGGGAGGTCGACGAGGAGCACTTGGCGCAACTGGCGGACGCCTTGGCACGCACCGTCCCGGCCGTCACCGCCGCACTGAGGGAGGTCGAGGTGCCGACACCATGAGTGCCAAGAAGCCCACCAGCTCCGAACACAAGGAGACCGGGCGCATACCGGTCGAAGGCAAGCGCACCGGGGTCAAGCGGAAGGACCGCACACGAATCGACGACCCGCGGGCCGTCGTCGGGCTCTCAACCCGGGACCGGGCGATCGACCATGAGTTGGCGTTGCTGTCCGGCTCCATTCGGTTCCTGCTGGACATCACGCCGATGAACGTGGAGCAGGCACGCACCGAATTCCTCGCCACCGGCGAGTTGCCCGAGTTCGTCTACCGCGACGTGGTGGACGACCCCGAGGTGCTCAAGCGGGTGCTGGAGGACGTACCGATCCACTTGGTGGACGATACGGTGCTGGGCACCCTACTGCGCAACAAGCACAAGGAGATGTCCCTGCAGCTCGACATGCTGGCAGCCCGTGACACCGAGGACTTCATGCCGCTGAGTATCGAACTCTACGGGGCCATCCTCCCGGACCTGCGGCGCTCGGCCGAGTTGATCCTCGAAACGGTCACGGCCACGGAATCGACGTCGGCCGGTAGCCTCGGGGCGAAGGAATTCCTCGACCTCGCCCGGGCGGAAATAGACCACTACCGCAAGCAGGACCCGGACATCGAGATGCACGCCGAGATCCGCGACGACGTGTCCGGGGTGATGGTATCGGGCAATTCGCTGCTCCTCGGACCCGAATCCAAGGTCCGGAAGACCCGCGCGCACGCGCTGCTCCAGCACGAAGTCGGGACCCATCTGGTCACCCATTTCAACGGCTCCGCCCAGCCCATCAAGATCCTCGGCACCGGGCTGGCCCGCTATGACGAGACGCAGGAGGGCCTGGCCGTGCTGGCGGAGGTTGCCTGCGGCGGGCTCACGGCTTTCCGGCTGCGGCAGCTGGCCTCCCGGGTACTGACCGTGCACCGCATGGTCACCGGGGCCACCTTTGCCGAAGCGCACGCGGCGCTGGTGGCGGACGGCGTCCCTGCCTCGTCCGCCTTCACCACCACCATGCGTGCGTTCCGTGCCGGAGGGTTGACCAAGGACGCCATCTACTTGCGTGGCATGCTCGATCTCTTGGGGCACCTGAGCCGGGGAGGCAGCCTCGACCTGCTGCTGTTGGGCAAGTTCTCACTGGAGGACCTGCCGCTCATCGACGACCTCCAGGAGCGAGGGGTCCTGGAGCCAGCGGTGCTCCAGCCTCGGTGGTTGGACGACCAGGACGCCACGGCCAGACTCGGCCGGGCTGCCGCATTGGACGACCCCACGGAGTTTGTCAACGCCTGAGCACATCCCGCTGACTCGGCGCTCGTCACTCCACGCCGGCCGTCTCCACCCCGGCACCACGCCAACCGGCCCCCGAATGATCGGAGCACGTATGAAAATCGGATTCGTTGTCAACGACGTCGCCACGGAGAAGCCCCACTACACGACCAACCGACTGGCCCTGGCCGCCACGCGGGCCGGCCATGAAGTCCTCATGACCGGGACGGGCGACTTCGCCTATGAACCCGACGGCACCCTGTCCGTACTGGCCCGCGGTGGGGCGGACAAGAATTACCGTTCCCTGGAGCGTTACCTCCAGGATATCCAGCGACCAGCGACCGAGCGGCAGGTCGCCGTGAACGATTTCGATGTGGTCCTACTGCGCAATGACCCAGCCGACGACGCCGTGGACCGGCCTTGGGCGCCCACCGCCGCCGTCGCCTTCGGCCAGCTGATCACCGACTCCGGGGTGCTGGTGGCCAACGACCCCCACACCTTGGCCAACGCGCTGTCCAAGGCCTACTTCCAGCACTTCCCCGAGGCAGTACGTCCTCGCACGCTGATCTCCCGAGACGAATCCATGATCTCGGACTTCATCGATGACATGGGCGGCAAGGCCGTGCTCAAGCCGTTACAGGGGTCAGGCGGGTCGGGGGTGTTCCTGGTGAACCGCAGGGAGTCGCCCAACCTCTCGCAGATCATCGGGGCCATCGGCCGGGACGGCTACATCGTGGCTCAGGAGTACCTGCCGGAGGCCGAGAACGGCGACGTGCGCCTCTTCCTCCTGAACGGCCGGCCCTTGACGGTCAACGGCAAGGCCGCCGCATTCCGCCGCCGGAACACGTCCAACGATGTCCGGTCGAACATGTCGGCCGGCGGAAACGCCGAACCGGTTGACCTCACCGACGAGATGCTGCGCCTCGTGGAGGTCGTCCGGCCCAAGCTGGTGTCCGACGGGATGTTCCTGGTCGGCCTGGACATCGTGGGCGACAAGCTCATGGAGATCAACGTGTTCTCCCCGGGCGGCCTGGGCTCCTGCCAGAGCCTCTATGGGGAGGACTTCGCCGTCGCGATCATCGCCGACCTAGAGCGCAAGATGGACGTGCGGAAGCACTATGGGGACACGCTGCAGAACGCCCGGCTCGCGACCATCTGAACCGGGCGCCTGAGGTGGTCAGTCGGTCAGTCCCGGGTGAGCTTGCGGTGGGTCACGCGGTGCGGACGGGCGGCATCCGCGCCCAGCCGCTCTACCTTGTTGGCCTCGTAGGAGTCGAAGTTGCCCTCGTACCAGTACCAGTTCGCCGGGTTCTCGTCAGTGCCTTCGTAGGCCAGCATGTGGGTGGCCACCCGGTCCAGGAACCACCGATCGTGGGAGATGACCACGGCGCAGCCCGGAAACTCGAGCAATGCGTTCTCCAGGGAGGTCAGGGTCTCCACGTCGAGGTCGTTGGTGGGCTCATCCAGGAGGAGCAGGTTGCCTCCCTCCTTGAGCGTCAGCGCCAGGTTCAGGCGGTTGCGCTCACCACCGGAGAGCACCCCGGCCTTCTTCTGCTGGTCCGGGCCCTTGAAGCCGAACGCCGAGACGTAGGCGCGGGACGGCATCTCGACCTGGCCGACCTTGATGTAGTCCAGACCGTCCGAGACGACCTCCCACAGCGACTTCTCCGGGTCGATCCCGCCGCGGGACTGGTCCACGTAGGAGATCTTGACCGAGTCGCCGATCTTCAGCTCTCCGCCGTCGAGGGACTCATAGCCGACGATGGTCTTGAAGAGGGTGGTCTTACCGACGCCGTTGGGGCCGATGATGCCGACGATGCCGTTCGGCGGCAGGGAGAAGGACAGTCCGTCGATCAGGACGCGGTCGCCAAAGCCCTTCTGCAGGTTCTTGGCCTCGATGACCTGGTTGCCCAACCGCGGGCCCGGCGGGATCTGCAGCTCTTCCATGTCCAGCTTGCGGGTCTTCTCGGCCTCCGACGCCATCTCCTCGTAGCGGGAGAGGCGGGCCTTGGACTTGGCCTGACGCCCCTTGGTGTTGGAGCGCACCCAGTCGAGCTCCTCGGACAGGCGCTTGGCCATCTTGGCGTCCTTCTTGCCCTGGATCTCCATGCGGGCGCGCTTCTTCTCCAGGTAGGTGGAGTAGTTGCCCTCGTAGGGGTACAGACGTCCGCGGTCCACCTCACAGATCCACTCGGCCACGTGGTCCAGGAAGTACCGATCGTGGGTCACGGCGAGCACAGCACCGTGGTAGGCGGCCAGGTGCTGCTCCAGCCACAGCACGGATTCGGCGTCCAGGTGGTTGGTGGGCTCGTCGAGCAGCAGCAGGTCCGGCTTCTGCAGCAGCAGCTTGCATAGCGCCACGCGGCGGCGCTCACCACCGGAGAGGTTGGTGACGTCGGCATCGCCTGGCGGGCAGCGCAGGGCGTCCATGGCCTGCTCGACCTGGGAATCGATGTCCCAGGCGTCAGCAGCATCGATCTGCTCCTGGAGCTTGCCCATCTCCTCCATCAGCGCATCGAAGTCCGCATCCGGATCGGCCATCGCCTCGGAGATCTCGTTGTAGCGCTGGATCTTGCCGTAGATCTCGCCGACGCCCTCCTGGACGTTGCCGAGGACGGTCTTCTCCTCGTTCAGCGCGGGTTCCTGCATGAGGATGCCGACGCTGTATTCGGGGGAGAGCCGGGCCTCGCCGTTCGAGGGCGTGTCCAGTCCCGCCATGATCTTCAGGATCGTGGACTTGCCCGCGCCGTTGGGGCCCACCATGCCGATCTTCGCTCCCGGGAGGAAGGCCATCGTCACGTCATCCAGGATCAGCTTGTCGCCCACTTTTTTGCGGGCCTTGACCATGCTGTAAATGTATTCCGCCATGGGCCCAAGGCTAGTGGGTGGCCGCCGGAATGCCCGCATCCGTTGCGTCCGGCGGCCACCGGGCGCCCTCAGGCCGCTGACAGGGCCTGCGAGTCGGCCGAGTCCTCCCTGGCGTCCGAGCCCTCAGCACCTTCGGCCGCCCCGGCCCCGGTGCCCTCGTGGCCCAGCAGCTCGCCGGTCTCCCGGTCGAAGGCCTCCTCGCTGGAACTGTCTGACCCGACCGGCTCACCCGGCCCCGGCCCGGTCTCTGCCGCTCCGGCCGCCACCTCGCCCGGTCGCCCGGAGGAGCGCTGGAAGGTCGCCGTACCCAGGGACAGGTCATGACCGATGGTGTCCGCCTCGATCTCCACGGCGGTCCCGGAACGCTCCTCCGTCTCCCAGAGACGGATCTTGAGCCGACCGGTGACCACCACGGGCTGGCCCTTCTGCAGGGACGTGAAGGCGTTCTGGGCGAGGCTGCGGAAAAGATTGACGGTGAACCAGTTCGTGTTGCCGTCCACCCACGCATTCTGCTCGCGGTCGAAACGCCGGTCTGTGGCGGCCAGCCGGAAATTGCCGACGGGGAACCCGGCCTGGGCGTTGCGGATGGTCGGATCGGTGGCCACGAAGCCGCGGACGGTGATGTGCTGACTCATGCTGGTGCCTTTCGGTGAGCCGGCCCGCGGCCGGCGAGGGGCCGCCGTCGGCCATGGTGTCCGACGGCGGCAGGAAGAGAACTTCCTGCCCTTCCAGCACAGCCGCACCGGCACTGCGGCGACAGGGTGGCGCCGTTGATCCGTGGACAACCCACCGGGGACGGTTTCCTGTGGAGGAGGGCCATCCCGCTAGAATGACGGGGCCCAGCCCCAGTAGCTCAGTGGATAGAGCAGGAGCCTTCTAATCTCTTGGTCGGGGGTTCGACTCCCTCCTGGGGCACTCCGCCGTCAGCCGGCGCGGGAGACCAGGCCGCCCAGGCCTCGATCCCCGGCGGCGAGCGCATCGGCCGTCCGCAGGATCATCCGGTGCATGGCCGCCGCGGCACGCGTGGGCTGCACGTCCTGGCGCCGGGCGAGGCTGATGGTCCGGCTGAGCCGGGGCTCCGTCAGCCGGACGGAGCGCAGGCCGCGGCGGTCCCCCAACACCATGGCCGGCACCAGCGCCACCCCCATCCCCAGTTCGACGAATCGCAGCACGGCATCCATCTCGGCGCCCTCCAGCACCACCGTCGGCATGAGCCCGGCGGCACGGAAGGCCTCGTCCAGGGTGCCGCGTAGGTCATAGCTGGACGGGAAGACGATCTGCGGCATGCCGGCCAGGTCCTCCAGTGTGACCGAGGTGCGCCCTCCGAACGGTGCGTCCCCGCCGCCCACGACCACCAGCTCCTCCGTCAACAGCCGGCTGCGGGTGAGGCTCGGTGCGGTCGCCGGATGCGCGTCCGAGGTGATGACGACGGCCAGGTCAAGGGCCCCGGAGGACAGCTCGTCGATCAGCCCGCGCGAGCCCCGCTCCGTCAGGTGCAGCTCGATCCCCGGGTGGGCTGCGTGGAAGGCTGCCACGGCATCGGCCACGATGCTCACGCACAGCGTCGGAGTGGCCCCGAGCCGGACCCGGCCGCGCTGGAGGCCGGCCAGTTCCGCCATCTCCCGGCGCACCGTCTCCGCATCGGCCAGCATCCGGCGTGCCAGGGGCAGCAGGGTCTCCCCCGCAGCCGTCAGGGTGATGTGGCCCCGTGCCCGGTGGAACAACTCGGACCCCAGGTCGTGCTCCAGGGTGGCGATCTGCCGGCTCAGCGAGGGCTGGGTCAGATGCAGGGACTCGGCGGCGCGGGTGAAGTGCCCCACCCGGGCCACCTCCACGAAACCCCGCAACTGTTCCAGGTTCATGGTCATAGCGAAAGCGTATCGTTTCCACTCTTATTATTCATTGGAGTAATGAAGGGTGTTCTCTCTACGGTGGGTCCATGACTTCCACAGCACGTCTCACAGCGCCCCCGACGGCACGTCCCACCGGACGCCCCACAGCCGTGGCCGAACACCAGATCTCCACCACCGTCCTCGTCATCGGCACCGGCGGATCCGGCCTGCGCGCGGCCATCGAGGTGGCCGAACAGGGCGTGGACGTCCTGGCCGTGGGAAAACGCCCGCGGCAGGACGCCCACACCTCGCTGGCCGCCGGCGGCATCAACGCGGCCCTGGGCACCATGGACGCGGAGGACAGCTGGCAGCAGCACGCCGCGGACACCATCAAGGAGAGCTACCACCTCGCCAATCCCCACACGGCGGAGATCGTCGCCCGCGGCGCCGCGCAGGGTATCGCCGATCTGGACCGCTACGGCATGGCCTTTGCCCGCGAGGAGGACGGGCGCATCTCGCAGCGGTTCTTCGGCGCCCACACCTACCGGCGCACCGCCTTCGCCGGGGACTACACGGGACTGGAGATCCAGCGGACCCTGGTGAACCGGGCGGAGCAGCTCGAGGTTCCCATCCTGGACACCGTCTACATCACCCGGTTGCTGGTCAGGGACAACGTGGTCTTCGGCGCGTATGGCTTCGACGTCCAGGACGGCACGCGCTACCTCATCCACGCCGACTCGGTCATCCTCGCCGCCGGCGGGCACAACCGGATCTGGCGGCGCACCTCCTCCCGCCGCGACGAGAACACCGGGGACTCGTTCCGCCTGGCGGTGGAGGCCGGGGCCCGGCTCCGCGACCCCGAGCTCGTGCAGTTCCACCCTTCCGGCATCATCGAGCCCGAGAACGCCGCCGGCACGCTGGTCTCCGAGGCCGCCCGCGGCGAGGGCGGGATCCTGCGCAACGGCCGCGGCGAGCGCTTCATGGCCGCCTACGATCCGGAACGGATGGAGCTCTCCACGCGTGACCGGGTGGCCCTGGCCGCCTACACCGAGATCCATGAGGGCCGCGGCACGGCGAACGGGGGCGTGTGGCTGGACGTCTCCCACCTCCCGCGGGAGACGATCATGACGCGTCTGCCGCGCGTCTACCAGACGCTGCTCGAACTGCAGATGCTGGACATCACCACCGATCCCATCGAGATTGCCCCGACCGCGCACTACTCCATGGGCGGGGTCTGGGTCCGGCCCGAGGACCACAGCACGGACGTCGAGGGCCTCTATGCCATCGGCGAGGCCTCCTCCGGACTCCACGGTGCCAACCGGCTGGGCGGGAACTCCCTGATCGAGTTACTGGTGTTCGGACGCATCGTCGGCCAGGCCGCCGTCGAGCATTCCGCCGGTCTCGACGCGCAGCGTCGCTCTCCCGAGGCCGTGGCCGCGGCCCGCGCCGAGATCGAGGAGTTGCTGGACGCGGACGGGCAGGAGAACGTCCGTGCCCTGCAGCGGGCCATCCGCAACACGATGACCGAGCACGCCGGCGTCGTCCGCAGTGAGGCAGGGCTCTCGGCCGGACTGGCCGAGCTGGACTCGATCGAGGCGCGCCTGCAGGACGTCGGCATCCACCCGGACATCGCCGGCTATCAGGACCTGGCCCACGCCTTCGACCTCAAGGCCTCTGCCCTGGCCGCCCGAGCCACGCTGGAGGCCGCCCGTGAACGCCGCGAGACGCGCGGCTGCCACAACCGCAGTGACTTCCCGGACACTGATCCCGAGCTGCAGGTCAACCTCGTCTGGTCACCCACCGCCGGGATCACGCGCGAGGAGATCCCGCCGGTGCCGGAGGAGATCGCCGCACTGATCCGTGAGGTCTCCCAGGACGGCAAGCTGGTCGAGTAGCCACGGCACGATTCCGGCCGGCGGCGCGGCGCCGGCCGGAGGACTGTGGCGCCGCCGGCCCACCCGGGGTCATTACGATGGAGGGGATGTCCCGATTCCGATCCCCCAGGTGGCCCGTGCAGCAGAATCCCGCCCTTGACGACTCCGGTTCCGGCGAAGCCCCGGCACCCTCGCAGGACCGCACCGAGGGGCGGGCACCCCGCTGGGTGATCGGCCGCCAACCGGACCGCCGCGACGGCGCGGTGACCGTGGGGCCGCGCACCACCGGCCGCCACTGGTGGCAGCTGGGCGCCGTCATGGCCGTGGCCGCGGTCCTCTACCTGGTCCACTCGTTCCTGCGCTTCCGGAATTTCGAGGCCAAGGGGTACGACCTCGGGATCTTTGATCAGGCCGTGCGCCAGTACGCGCTGTTCCGGGAGCCGATCGTGCCCATCAAGGGCGTGGACTTCAACATCCTCGGCGATCATTTCCACCCGATCATCGCGCTGGCCGCACCCCTGTACTGGATCTGGGACGACCCACGCATGCTGGGCATCGCGATGACCGCTCTGCTGGTCTCCACCGCCATCCCGGTCTACCTCTTCGCGCGCCGCCGCTTCCGCCACGCCACCTCACTCATCGCCGCCGCCGCCCTGCTGCTGTGGTGGCCGTTCCAGGCGATGGTGAACTGGGACTTCCACGAGGTCTCCTTCGGCGTGCCGATCGCCGCCTGGATCATCTGGGCCATCGACGGCCGCCGGTACTGGCTGGCCACCCTCCTGTCGGTGTTGCTCCTGACGGTCCGCGAGGACATGGGCATCACACTGCTGGCCATCGCGATGGTGCTGGCAATCAAGCGGGCCTGGCTGCCCGCCGTCGTGACCGCCGTGCTGGGGGTGGCCGGCTACGTCTTCGCCACCTCCGTGGTGATCCCACGCTTCTCCCCCGAGGGGGAGTTCGGCTACTGGAATTTCACGGCGCTGGGCCCGGACATGGGGTCCTCGATCGCGTTCATCCTGTCCCAGCCCTTCGACGCCGTGGCGGTCCTGTTCGACCACCCGCTGAAGATCGGTCTGTGGCTGCTGCACTTCGTGGCGCTGTGGCTGCTGCCGTTCCTGTCCCCCTACACCCTGATCGGCGCGCCGATCCTGGTCTCCCGCCTGTTCAACGACCGGCTGAACGTGTGGAGCCCGGTCTACCAGTACGACGCGATCCTGGCCCCGGTCTTCCTGCTGGCCGCGCTCGAGGCGCTCGCCCGGATCGGTGCCTGGCGTGAGGCACGCCGTCAGCCGTCCGGTGATTTATCAGACCCGGCACGACGCCGGAGCACCGGTTCCACAGCCACCACCGGCCCGCGCGCCGCGGGCGTCTCGCAGCAGGGGCGGCTGCCCCTCGTGTTCGTCTCGGTCCTGCTCGGCTGCGGCGTGCTGGGCACCGCGGTCTTCCCGCAGGTCTTCCCGTTCCACCGCACGGTCACCGGCGACAACTGGCAGATGACGGAGTGGGCCCACGCCCTGGACCGGGCCGTGGAGTCCATCCCGGACGACGTCTGCGTCGAGGCCGCGGACAACGCCGTGCCCCACCTCGTGGACCGGACCTATGTGGGCCTGCACGGGGACATGGGCGACGAGCTGGCCACGTGGATGATCGTCGACACCACCGTGGAGGAGCTCGGCGGCTGGGATCCGCTGACCCCGGATGAGGCCCTGGACCGCGCGGAGCGGCTGGGCTACGAGGTCGTCACGGAGGACGACCACGGCATCTGGGTGCTGCACCGCGACCGGCCGGTGGACCCGGTCTGCGCCACCTACGTCCCCTGATCCCGGCCCGCGGAAGCCTCAGATGATTGGCGTCAGCCCTTGTTCGGCAGCGCCAGGCGGAAGATCTTGCCCCAGGTGGAACCGACCTGCTTGTGCAGGGGCCCGATGTTGTAGGGCAGCCCGTAGCGCTCGCAGATCTCGCGGACCTGCACGGCCACCTCGGCGTAGCGGTTGGACGGCAGGTCCGGGAACAGGTGGTGCTCCACCTGGTGGGAGAGGTTGCCGGTCATGAAGTGCATGGCCTTGGAGCCGGAGATGTTGGCCGAGCCGATCATCTGGCGGACGTACCAGTCACCCCGGGTCTCCCCCTCGACCATCTCCTCGGTGAACGTCTCCGCCCCCTCCGGGAAGTGGCCGCAGAATATCACGGCGTGGGCCCAGATGTTGCGCAGTCCGTTGGCGGTGCCGGTCGCCAGCAGGGCCGCGAGGCCGGAGCCGGTGAGGACCTGCGCCGCCACCGGGGTGGCCGCGTAGTCCTTGGCGAACTGCTTGGCCGCTTTCGCCCCCACGGTCTTCAGGTCCCGCACGAGTTCGGCCTTGGACTTCTCGCCGGTCTTGACCCGGTCCAGCTCCAGGTCGTAGAGCGCGATGCCCCATTCGAAGACGGGCGCCAGGCCGGCGTTGATGACCGGGTTGAGGATGTGCTTCGGCTCCCAGGGCTGGTCACGGTCCACACGCAGCACGTTGTAGCCGACGTCCCGGTCCTTGCCGATCACGTTCGTCCACCGGTGGTGCATGTCGTTGTGGGTGTTCTGCCAGGACTTGGACGGGGTCACGAAATCCCACTCCCACGTGGTCGAGTGGATGTCCGGGTCCCGCATCCAGTCCCACTGGCCGTGCAGGACGTTGTGCCCGATCTCCATGTTCTCGATGATCTTCGCGACTGTCAGCATGGAGGTTCCCGCCACCCAGGCCAGCTTGTTGTTGGCGCCCATCAGACAGGCCCGTCCGCCGAACTCCAGGGCACGCTGCCAGCGGATGACCTTGCGGATGTAGGCAGCGTCCGTTGCTCCGCGCTCGGCCAGGACCGCGTCCCGGACGGCGTCGAGCTCGCGGCCGAGCTCGGCCACCTGGTCGTCGGAAAGATGGGCTGCGGCCGGTGGGCGAACAGTCGGGCTGCCGTCGGACGCCAGGGATCCCGGTCGCGGCGTTCCGCTTCCCGGTGCACGACGCCGGCCGGGCGCCTCGGTGCGCGGCTCCGGCGGACCGTCGGGGCCCTTGCCCCGGCCCGGGGCCCAGCTGACCGTGTCCGGTTCGCTGATGGTCTTGGCGTGGGTGTTGGTCTTGAACACGATGCTCCTAGAGATGGGCGTCGGATGGTCTGGGGTGGTGTGTGGCGGGATCGAGGATCGTCAGGCCCTACAGCGTCCTGCCGTGCGCTACAACGCGAGGCTGACGGGGCCGGCGGCCGCACTGACGCAGGTCTGGATGAGTTCACCGGGATCTCCGTGCACCTCGCCGGTGCGCAGGTCCGTGACCTGGCCGGAACGCAACGGGATCAGGCAGGCATGGCAGATCCCCATGCGGCAACCGCTGGGGGCTGCCACGCCGGCGTCCTCGGCGACCTCCAACAAGGGGATGTCCCCGGCAGCCTCGGCCTCGAGGTCGGAGTTCTCGAAGACGGCCAGGCCGCCCGCGCCGGCGACGCCGCCGGCCAGGTCGGCCTGGAAGCGCTCGATCTTGAGCCCGGCCGCACCGGAACCGGTTTCGCGCTTCCAGAGGTCCTCTGCGTCGTCGAGGAAGCCCGTGGGACCGCAGGCGTAGGCCGCACGGTCACGCCAGTCGGGGCAGAGGGTGTCCACGGCGTGGGGGCCGGTCAGGTCGAGCCGGCCCTCGTCCGCCGTGGTGTGGTGGTGGACCCGCAGCCCGGGGAACTGCTGGGCCAGCTCGTCCAGTTCCTCGCGGAACGGGGAGGACTCGGACGTGCGGGTGGAGTGGATGAGGACCACGTCCGCGTCAGGGCGACGCGGCACCAGGGTCCGGACCATGGACATCACGGGGGTGATACCGGATCCGGCGGTGAGCATCAACAGGGGCCGAGGGTGCTCGGGAAGGGTGAAGTCACCTTCCGGGCGGTCCAGGAACAGGACGTCTCCGGGCTCGGTGTTGCGGACCAGGGCGCCGGAGACCTTACCGATGTCCGTGACGGTGATCTCCGGATCCTCCCCCGCAGCGGCGGAGAGGGAGTAGGACCGCCACTGGCGCACCCCGTTGACGTCCACGCCGATGCGGGCCCATTGGCCGGCCTCATGGGACTTCCAGCCGGGGCCGGTGCGGAACGAGATGGTGGCCGTGCCGGGAACCGGGCGGGAGACGTGGGTGACGATGCCGCGGAGTTGCCGGGGGGAGTGCACCGGGTCCAACAGCGCCAGGAAATCGCGAGGCGAACGGGGCGTCGCCAGGACAGAGGAGAACAACGAGAGTACCGATACAAGGGGACGACGAGCCATATGTCCACATTATGCGCCCCGTCAACTAATTTCTGCACCGAACAGATACGATTGCAGCCATGAATCTATCGTCAGAAGATAGTCTCCCGTCGCATCCCCTGGCCGGCGGTCCCCCGCCACCACAGGTGCGGGAGACCCCGGAGGCACAGCGTTCCCGAGGGACCGCCGAGGCCGGGGACGCCTCCCGGCCACCGTGGTTGTCGCTGCCGCCGGAACTGGCGGAACTGCTGGCACCCGCCGTGCCCGCCGTCGTCGAGCAGATCATCCAGACGGTGCCGAACCAGATCCCCGCCTATCAGATCACCAAGACCGAGCGGTTCAGTGAGGTGCTCTTCCTCGGTGTGCAGGGCGCCCTGGAGCAATTGCTGTCCCTGCCGGGCACGGCCAATCCTGCCCTGAACGAGGAGTCGCGCGAACTGGTGGCGGCGCTCGGGGCCGGCGAGTACCGCCAGGGTCGCAGCATGGACGCCCTGCTGGCGGCCTATCGCACCAGTGCCCGGATCACGTTCCGCGGCCTGTCCGAGGCGTGTGCCGAGCAGGGCATGGCGATGGACGTGGTGGTGGACCTCGGGGAGACGATCCTGGCGTACATCGACGAGCTGTCCGCCGTGAGCGTCCAGGCCTACGCGGTGGAGCAATCGGCCCACGCGGGCGCCCTCGAGCTGCGGCGTGCCGACCTCGTGGCGGCGCTCGTGGGTGGCGGCGTCGAGATCCATGAGGTGCGGCGGCTGGCCTCGGGAGCCGACTGGCACCTGCCGCAGCGCATGGCGGCGGTGGTGTTGCCCCTGGCCGCGGCGTCCGGGGTCCGCACCCGGCTGGGCACCTCGGGGATCGTGGTGGAGCGCGAGTCCGAGGCCACGGCGATCGTGGCCGCGCCCCAGTCCGATCGCCTGCGCCCCCGGTTGCGGGAGGTCTTCGCCGGCACCTCCGCCGTTCTTGGCCCCGCCGTGGAGTGGGACGGGGTGGCGCACTCCTACCGCGTGGCACGGCTCGTCGCCGCTCAATTGCCACCGCTGCAGACCGAGTCCCCGGGGGACGGAGACCCTGTCTTCGCCTCGGACCACCTGGCACAGATCGTCCTCGGAGCGGAGACCCAGGTGATGGCGGACCTGGCCGCGCGGCGCCTGGCACCTTTGGACGGGCTCAGCGGCACGAAGCGCGCGACTCTGGAGGAGACCCTGCTGTCCTGGCTGGTGCACTGGGGCCAGCGCAATCCCGTGGCCCATGAACTGGGCATCCATCCGCAGACGGTGGGGTACCGGGTGGCCCAGTTGCGGGAGTTGTTCGGCGGCGAGCTGGATCGACCGGCGGTCCGGTTCGAACTGGAACTCGTGCTGCGCGCCCGCAGGATGGCGGAGGCCGGACCGGTCGAGTAGAGCGAGGAAGGCGGAGACTGGGGTCAGCCGGTCAGGACGCGGCCTCGTCCCGCTGGAGGCAGCAGGAATCGATCCGGCTCCTCCGCCAGGATTCCCGCTGAGGGATCAGGAGGCGGCAGGGAGACCGAAGGAGTGGCGTCGATGGCCGGGGCGTCGGTGGTGGCACCTGGCGCCGCGGTGACAGCGGGAGCAACGTCCCGCGCCGCGCCAGCCGCTGCGGAGTGGCGGACCGGGTCACGGTCGGGGTCGAGGATGTCCCGGATGACGGAGACGCAGATCCAGATCACGGCGGCCATGTGCAGCACGATCCCGGACCCGTACCAGAGCGGAATCCACAGCGCTCCCCCACCGAAGGCACCCTCCGAGGTGATGCGGGCGGACTCCATCCACACGCCGCCCCAGTGGTAGACCTCCACCGCCTGCCAGATCCAGAACTGCCTCCAGTTCGGGCGGGCCAGCACGACCAGCGGCATCAGCCACATCACGAACTGCGGTGAGTACACCTTCCCCAGCAGGATGAAGGCCGCGACGATCAGCAGGCACAGCTGGGCCATCCGGGGCCGGTGCCGGGACGAGAGCCCCAGGTAGGCGATCCCCAGACAGCACAGGGCGAAGAGTCCATTCGAGATCAGCGAGAACGTCTCGCCGGACCAGCCGGTCCACGTGAAGGCCAGCCACATCGAGGAGAAGGACACCTCACGGTCCCCCGAGAAGGTGTAGAACCGACTCCACTGGTCGAAGGCGGTCAGCATGAAGGGCACGTTGACGGCCAGCCAGGCCACCGCGCCGGCGGCCAGGGACTTGAAGAAGACACCCAGCTTCCCGGCACGCCAACACAGGACCAGGATCGCGCCGAAGAAGAACAGCGGGTACAGCTTCATGGCCGCTCCGAGGCCGAGCACCACACCGGCGAGGACCGGATGGCTTCGGGACCAGAGCAGCAGGCCGAGGGCAGCCAGCATGACGGCCCACAGGTCCCAGTTCAGGAAGGAGGTCAGGATGATACCCGGCGCCACCGCCACCATCAGTGCGTCCTTGGACCGGCCGCGTGCGGTGTAGGCGGTCGCCACCACGACGATCAGCCAGCAGAGCAGGGCACCGACCGCATTGATGTCGAAGTAGGTGACTGTCCGCTCCAGCAGCGTCCCGTCCTGGGGTACGAACCACGAGGTCACCCCGGCGACGACGGCCAGCAGCGCCGGGTACTCCATCCACTGGTCCTCGGGCAACGGCGTGAAGAACGGGAAGTATCCCTCGGCCAGGCCACGCGTGGGGAAGAGCTGTCCGAAATCCGAATAGCACATGTGGATGTGCACCCCCGGGGCGTCCCAGCCGTTGAGACGGCACCACTGCTTGGACAGCACCGCCACCACGGCCGCCAGCAGGGTCGCTCCCACGAGCACCAGCAGCAGCCGGCGGTCCGGGCCGCCGGCACGGGAGCCTGCGCGAGAGCCCGCCCTGGGTGCGGCCTTCGCTGGTCCGGTCTGGTTCACAAGGTCTCCTGATTGGTCTGGTGAGTGGTGGCTTCCGGGCGTCCTCGTGACCTCCACCGTGCGGTGAAGGGGAACAGCGTGGACGTCTTGGGATCGAGAAAGACAATGAACACCATATAGGCGAGTCCGACGACCGCAGCGGTGATCCGCACCCAGAACAGGGAGATCCACTGCGCCACGGACAGCTGGTCCACCACGCCGACCACCACAAGCACCATGACCAACAGGTACAGCGTCCACACGGGCCACCCGCGCCAGCGCCGGACGACGGCGAACATCGGCAGCACCCACAGCAGGTACCAGGGTTGGATGATCGGGGCGAGCAGGACGGCGGCCAGCAGGGCCAGGCCGGTGGCCAGCACGGGGTGGACGGGCCGGCGCGTGAGGGCCAGCCAGGCGGTGAAGCCGATCGCCGCCACCGTGCCCAGCGTGTAGACGAGGTCGGCCACCGGGCGGACCCCCGTGCCGGCCACCGCATCCACGGCCCAGCCGGCCCCCAGACCGAGGATCCCGAAGGGCGCGTAGGGGAAGGCGGCATCGCCCGAGGTCAGCATGGCCGGGATCCACCCGAACCAGAGGCCGGTGAGGGCCCCCATGCCCGTCAGCACCGCCGCTGCCACCAGCAGGCACCAGGTCCAGACCTTCGCCCGCGTCCCCCAGCGCGGAGACCCCGGAGCGCCCCGGAGCAGCAGCAACCCGGCGAAGGGCAGCGCGAGGACCGTCAACGGTTTGATGGCGATCGAGAGGGACACGAGCATGAGCCCGGCGAGGCCGCGGCCGCGCGAGGCTCCCGGGGTCAAGAGCACGAATCCGGCCAGCAGGAGACCCATCATCAGCGAGTCGTTGTGGATGCCGGCGATCATGTAGAGCGCGAACAGCGGATTGGCCACAGAGATCCACACCGACCACCCGGGTTCGGTGCCGAACCGCCGGGCCAGTCGCGGCACCGCCCACAGGCACAGCGCCAGCCCGGCCACCGAGACGAGGCGGAACAGCAGCAGGGCCGGCTCAGGACTCCCACCGGTCAGGAACCAGACGGCCCGGGAGATCAGCAGGAACAAGGGGCCATAGGGCGAGGGCGATTCGGCCCAGATGGAGTCGGCGCCCTGCATGAACCAACCGGGCAGCTCGGAGATCCAGTCCTCGTAGGGGTTCAGTCCGGCATGCAGGAGCCGCCCCTGGCCGAGGTAGGAGTAGACGTCCCGCGAGAACACGGGGAAGGCCACCATGAGCGGCGCGGCCCACAGCCAGGTCGCCCGGACCACCACCGGCCCGGCCGTTGCCCAGCGGCCCTCCAGGCGTTGGCCCAGCCGTAGCCACGCCCGCACCAGCAGCAGGGACCCCAGAACCAGGAGGATGGCACAGACCACCACGCCCACCGGTTCCACGCGGAGCGGGTTGAGCACGGTGGTCCGGGCGAAGACCGAGGTCGGCGTCATGGCGAGCCAGCCGACGCCCCAGGAACCGATCATGATCAGGAGTGATCCGATGAGACCCTGCCACAGGCTCGGGGCCGTCTCCTCGTCCGGACCGCCCACCAGACGATGGGTCAGCGGGAAGTCGCCGAGCCGGCGTCGTAGTCCGGCCAGGGCTCCGGAGGGGGCGCCCGTGGGTTCGGAGACGCTCACGAGGGAGTCGTCCCCTGGCCTGCCCGTTTGTCCCCCGTCCGGCCCGCCGCCCGGTCAGGTCTACCGGTGGAGGCGACACCGGCCTGGGAGCCGGGCCCCGTTGCGGGCGTCATCCCGTCAGAGGCGTCGGAGTCGTCGGAGTCGACGGCGGCGTCGCGGCCCCTCATCCGGTCCACCGTCCGGCGCAGGGCGGCCCGCACGTGCCACTCCTCCTTCAGGATGGAACTCGTCCAGGGGTCCAACAGCAGGATCCACAGCATGCAGGCCCAGGACAGGAATGTGGCCAGGTGGGCCAGCTGCTCGCCGATGCCGAGGAACTGCCACACGAACAGCTGGTCGGCGGCACCGAAGGCCACGAAGAAGGCCACCGTGAACACGACCCATTTCAGCTGCCAGTCACTGCGGATCCCCAGCACGGCGAAGAACGGGAGGAGCCACAGCAGGTACCAGGGCTGGATGATCGGCGTCAGCACCACCAGCGCGGTGAAGGCCCACGTCAGCCGCTGCATGAGGTGCTCGTGCCGGCCGCGGAACATGAGCCAGATGACGATGAGGATGGACAAGAGCCGGCCGGCGGTCTTGAACGCGTCGAGCACCCAGTCGTCCTCGAACCCGAGCGAGCCGAGGATCACCTTGGTGCCCTCGGCGAGGATCCCGACCGGGGACCAGGGCACGGAGCCGGTGCCGGTGCCGAGCATGACCGTCAGCCACCCGAAGCCGAACTCGTTGAGCAACCCGACCACCACCATGATCGCTCCGGCGATGCCGGCCGTCAGGAACCAGTAGCCGAAGCGCCGGGCCCAGCTGGCTCCCCGGCCGGCCCAGAGCAGGCCGATGAAGGGCAGCAGCACCATGGTGATCGGCTTGATGCCGAGCGAGGCGGTGACCAGCAGGACACCGAGCAGCCCCCGGTTGGTCGCCGCGTACCAGACGCCGGCGATCGCCAGACCGACCATCAGGGCATCGTTGTGACCGGAGGCCACGAAGCTGATGAGGAACAACGGGTTGGCCACGGTGATCCACTGGGCCCGGGCCGCATTCGTGCCCAGCAGGGTGGCCAGCTTGGGGACGTAGACCATGATGAGCACCACGCCGGCCACGGCGACGAGGCGGAACAGGAAGATGGCCAGGTCCGGGTCGTCCGGCCCGGCCACGGCCATGACCAGTTGCTCGATCCACAGGAACACCGGCCCGTAGGGCGTCTCGGTCTGCGCCCAGGTGGTGTCCGCGCCCAGCTGGAACCAGTTGGAGAGCGTGGAGATGCCGTCCTCGTAGGGATCGCGGCCGGCGATCATCAGCCGACCCTGGCCGATGTAGGCGAAGATGTCCCGGGAGAAGATCGGCAGGCAGGCCAACAGCGGCAGGATCCACGCCGTCGTCGTGAGCGTGACGATCCGCAGCGCGCCGGGGCCGAAGGGCCGCAGGACCTGGCCCAGGCGGAGCCAGCCCCAGAACATGAGCCAGCAGCCGATGGTGAGCACCACGGTGCCGGTGATGACCCCGGATTCAGTGGTGCGCCACGGGATCAGCCAACCCCAGCGGTTGATCGGTGACACAGAGGCCAGCCAGCCGACGGACAGGGATCCGGCCATCACGGCCACCGAGCCGACGAAGCCGAGGACGGCCGGGACCCACACCGAGGCCGTCCAGGAAGCGGAAGAACGTTCCGTCCGGGTGCCGGACACATTCATCGCAGGCGGATTCCTTCCGTGGCTTGACGGGCCGTCTCAAGGCCTTCCACAAAGTACCACTGGGCATCAGGCTACTGTGGGAGGCGTGGCAGCTACTGCAGAGAACCTCGTATGGATCGATTGCGAGATGACCGGGCTGGACCCCGTCAAGGACGCGCTGGTGGAGATCGCCGTCCTGGTGACGGACTCCGAGCTCAACGTCCTGGGCGAGGGGGTGGACGTGGTCATCAAACCCCCACGTGAGGCGATGGACCAGATGGTCCCCTTCGTGCGGGACATGCACACCACCTCAGGGCTGCTGAACCGGCTGGACGACGGCGTCTCCCTCGCCGAGGCGTCCGAGGCCTGTATGGCATATATCACCCAGCACTGCCCGCAGCCGGGCAAGGCGGTCTTGGCCGGGAACTCGGTGGGCCAGGACAAGCTGTTCCTCACCCGGGACCTGCCGGCCATCACGGACCACCTGCACTACCGGATCGTGGACGTGTCCACCCTGAAGGAGCTGGCCCGCCGCTGGTATCAGAAGGCCTACTTCCAGGCGCCGGCCAAGACCGGCGGGCACCGCGCGCTCGGGGACATCGTCGACTCCATCAACGAGCTGCGGTACTACCGTGAGGCCGTCATGGTGCCGGCTCCCGGCCCGGACTCGAAGACCGCACAGCGGATCGCCGCTGGCCTGCAGACCGTGGCCGCGCCAGAGGCCTGACCGGACGTCGGGCCCGATTCGGACCCACCGCGAAATCCATGTATGATGGAACGCGCTGTCAAGGTCCGTTCAACGGACCAGCATGGTGGGTATAGCTCAGCTGGTAGAGCGTCTGGTTGTGGTCCAGAAGGTCGCGGGTTCAAGCCCCGTTACTCACCCCAGAGACAGAGGCCCGGACTTCTACGGAAGTCCGGGCCTCTGTCGTTTCCCCTCCCCCAATCCCTGCCGCTGCCGTGCGCCCGTGCCCTTAGGATGGCCGTGACCGCCGCCGTCGAAAGGGCCCTTCCATGTCCGTCGTGAAGATCAATGCCATCAGCGTCCCCGAGGGGTCCGGCTCCGAGCTCGAGTCCCGCTTCGCCGCCCGCAAGCACGCGGTGGACAGCTCCCCCGGGTTCGAGGGCTTCCAACTACTGCGCCCCACCGCCGGTGACGACCGCTACTTCGTGGTCACCCAGTGGGCCACCGAGGCCGATTTCCAGGACTGGCGGGACCACCGGGCCGCCGCTGCCCATGGCGGGCCGGACGGCGAACAACGCAAGCCCGTGGCCACCGGCGCCGAACTGCTCGAGTTCGAGGTCGTGGACCTCTGAAGACCTTCTCTTTCCTGGACACCATCGATCGCCAGCTGGACTGGCAACGCGATCTCTACCGGCACTTCCACCAGTTCCCTGAGCTGAGCCTGCAGGAGCACCGCACTGCAGAGCGCATCGAGGCCGAGCTGGGCGGGCTGGGACTGGAGTCCCTGCGCATCGGTGGCACCGGCGTCGTGACCGTCCTCGAGAACGGCCCGGGGCCCACGGTCCTGGCCCGCGCGGACATCGACGCTCTCCCGGTCACGGAGGACACGGGTCTGGACTACGCCTCCACGGTGGACGGGGTGATGCATGCCTGCGGCCACGATATGCACCTCGTCGCCCTGCTGGGCGCGATCCGGCTGCTGTCCGAGCATCGGGAGGCGTGGTCCGGGACGTACATCGCGCTGTTCCAGCCGGCGGAGGAGAACGCGGCCGGCGCCCAGGCCATGCTCGACGACGGCCTCACGTCCCGGGTGCCCCGGCCCGACGTCGCGTTGGCCCAGCACGTCATGCCCGCCGAGGCGGGCACCATCGGCACCGCGCCGGGCCCCGTGCTGTCCGCCGGCGACTCGCTGAAGATCACCGTGCACGGGCGCGGAGCCCACGGGTCGATGCCACACACCGCCGTGGACCCGGTGGTGCTCGCCGCCTCGATCGTCCTGCGCCTGCAGACGATCGTGTCCCGGGAGACCGAGCCCGGCCAGTTCGCCGTGGTCACGGTGGGCGCCTCCAACGCCGGCACGAAGTCCAACATCATCCCTGACCGCGCCGAGCTGCTGCTGAACCTGCGGACCTATGATCCCGCGCTGCGGGCGCAGGTCATCGCCTCGATCGAACGGATCGTCCGGGGCGAGTGTGCCGCCGCCGGCGCGCCTCGTGAGCCGGAGTTCGAGTACTACGACCAGTTCCCGCTGACCAGCAACGACGTCGGCGCGCACCGGACGGTGACCAAGGCCTTCACCGACCATTTTGCTCCTGGCCAGGTCTTCGAGGCCGTGCCCGCCACCGCCTCCGAGGACTTCAGCCGCATCCCCGACGCCTTCGGTATCCCCTACGCCTACTGGTTCGTGGGTTCCGTGGCCCCGGAGACCTTCCGCGCCGCCGTGGAGGCCGGCACGGTGTCCTCGGCCATCCCGGCCAACCACTCGCCGTTCTTCGCCCCGGCCCTGGACCCCACGCTGGAGATCGCCACCCGGGCGCACGTGGTGGCGGCGTGCGCCTACCTGAGGCCATAGCCGGGCCCGGCCGCCGCGGAGACTAGACTCTCTGCTGTCCCGCACGGCACCTGAAGGAGTATCCACCGCCATGACCATCCGCCCGATCACCATCCACGGCGAGCCCGTCCTCCACCGCCGGGCAGCCGAGGTCACGCAGATCGACGACGAGATCCGGGCACTGGTGGCGGACATGTTCGAGACCCAGGATGCCGCCCACGGCGTCGGGTTGGCGGCACCGCAGGTGGGCGTGGGCCTGCGGATCTTCACGTGGACCTTCGAGGACTCCGGGGACGCCCCGGCACGCGGGCACGTGATCAACCCCGTACTGACGCGGATCGGCAAGACGTCCCAGGAGGATCCGCACCCGGACGAGGAGTCCGAGGGCTGCCTGTCCGTGCCCGGCTACAGCTTCCCGCTCAAGCGCTCCGACCACGTGCGCCTGACCGGCCTCGACGTGGACGGCAACGACATCGACTTCGAGGGCACCGGCTGGTTCGCCCGTGTCCTGCAGCACGAGTACGACCACCTCGACGGCTACCTCTACATCAACCGCCTCAATGGCAAGTGGACCCGGCGGTGGAAGAAGTCCCTGCGCCGCGAGGGCTGGACGGTGCCGGGCCACACCTGGCTGCCCGGCGTGGACCCCGATCCGTTCGGGCACGACGAGACCGACGAACACCATCACGACCACCACGAGCACGAGAGCCACTGACCGCTCCGGCTTTCCGCATTCGGCTTTCCGGCCCAGACCACGACGCCGGCCCGGTCACCTTGTCAGGTGACCGGGCCGGCGTCGTGGTTCAGGGGGTTCCGGACGGGTCCGGAACGGGTCAGGCCTTCGGGAAGACCGGTACCGCGTCCCCGGCCATCTCCTCGATGACGCGGACCACCTGGCAGGAGTAGCCGAACTCGTTGTCATACCAGACGTAGAGCACCGCGTTCTTGCCTCCGTTGACGATGGTGGCCAGGCCGTCCACGATGCCGGCGCGGTTGGAGCCGACGAAGTCGGACGAGACGATCTCCGGGGAGTTGATGTAGTCGATCTGGTTGCGCAGCTCGCCGGTCAGCGACTCCTCCCGGAGCCGCTGGTTGAGCTCCTCCACCGTGGTCTCCTGCTGGAGCGCCAGGTTCAGGATGGCCATCGAGACGTCCGGGGTGGGGACGCGGATGGCGTTGCCGGAGAGCTTGCCCTTGAGCGCAGGCAGGGCCTTGGCGACGGCCTTGGCGGCACCGGTCTCGGTGATGACCATGTTCAGGCCGGCGGCGCGGCCACGGCGGGAACCCTTGTGGAAGTTGTCCGTGAGGTTCTGATCGTTGGTGTAGGCGTGCACGGTCTCCACGTGGCCGTAGTCGATGCCGTACTCGTCATGGAGGACCTTCAGCACCGGGGTGATGCCGTTGGTGGTGCAGGAGGCGGCCGAGAGGATGGTGTCCTCGGCGGTGATGTCACCGGTGTTGACGCCGAAGACGATGTTCTTGATGTCTCCCTTGCCCGGGGCGGTCAGCAGGACCTTGGAGGCGCCGGTGGCCTTCAGGTGCTGGCCGAGGCCGTCCTCGTCACGCCAGCGGCCGGTGTTGTCCACCACGATCGCGTCGTGGATGCCGTAGGACGTGTAGTCCACGGTGGCCGGGTCGTTCGAGTAGATGACCTGGATGACCGTCCCGTTGGCGGTGATCGTGTTGTTCTCCTCGTCCACGGTGATGGTGCCCTCAAAGGGTCCGTGGATGGAGTCACGGCGCAGCAGCGAGGCGCGCTTGACGAGGTCGTCCTCCGAGTTCTTGCGGACCACGATGGCCCGCAGGCGCAGGGCGGAGCCGCCGCCCTCGTGGGAGAGGATGATGCGGGCCAGCAGGCGGCCGATGCGCCCGAAGCCGTAGAGCACCACGTCCTTGGGGGCCTTGACGCCCTCGCCACCCTGCCCGGCCACCTCGGCCAGCTCCGTGTCCAGGAAGTGCTGCAGGTCGCCGCCGGCGGTGCGGAACTTCGCGGCCAGCTTGCCCAGGTCGATGGACGCGGCACCGAGGTTCATCCCGGCCAGGGCCTCGACCATGGGGTAGGTGTCCTCCACCGGAAGCACGACGTCGTCAATCTGACGGGCGTAGCGGTGGGCCTTGATGATGTCGATGACGCCCTTGTGGACGAGCTGGCGGCCGTAGATGCTCGTGATCACGTTGTTGTCCCGGTACAACGAGCCGATCAGCGGAACCATCCTCTCGGCCAGCTCCTCCCGGTTGTTCCAGGCGGCGCGCTGGTCCTGCGCGGTTCCGTTGGTCTCTTCTGCCACGGTAGGTCCTTCCCTTGTGCGCCTGCCTCCAGGCGGCGACGGCGCTGTCGCTGACGGGCACCGATGGGCGCCCGGTGAGCGGACGGTCATGGCCCGTCCCGGCCAATACCGCAACCAGATGGCACACGGCGGTGCCCAGTCTAGTGACTTCGGCGCCGATCACCGTCGAAGTGCGCCCCGGTGACACACGAAAAAGTGTGTCCTCCGCCACGCGGCTCGACTGGCAAATGCTGACAGCCTTGTCATTTCTTGTTTGACTCAGTCCATCCCCTTCCTGAATGGTGGCTGGGAACCGACGACCCGGACCACCGTCCCCGAACCAGCGACGGAATCCATCGTCTGACCAAGAGAGGCAATCATGTCGAGTTCGGACCACGAACCCACGATCCCCGCGGAGGAACCGCCCACGTCAACCACCACGGCACCCGTCTCGGAGGACGGCCGGGAGCACGTTCCTCCCTCAGCTCGGATCCACGAGAACGATTCTGACGAGGAGATCACCGAGAAGCTCAAGCGACAGGGTGTCCGCGTGGGCGCCGGGACCATCGCTCCGGCCGTCTTCTGGCCCTCGCTGATCCTCATCGCAGCCGTGGCCATCGTTGCCATCCTCGCACCGGATCCGACCGGAGAGGTGCTGTCCGCCATCCAGGGCTGGATCACCACCAACCTGGGCTGGTTCTACATGCTGGCCATCGGCGTGTTCATCATCGTGGCGCTGGCCATCTGCTTCTCCAAGTTCGGCAAGATCCGCCTGGGCAAGGACGATGAGAAGCCCGAGTTCGGGGTGCTGTCCTGGTTCGCCATGCTCTTCGCCGCCGGCATGGGTATCGGTCTGGTCTTCTACGGAGTCGGTGAGCCCCTCGGCTATGCCACCACCACGCCGAAGCCCGGTTGGCCCGGCACCGAGACCGGCGCCGACGGCGTCACCTCGATCATCCCCGGCCAGGAACACTCTGTGGCCATGCTGGGCATGGCCCAGACCTTCGTCCACTGGGGACTTCACCCCTGGGCTGTCTACGCCGTGATCGGCCTGGCCGTCGGCTATGCCATCCACCGCCGCGGGCGTCCGGTGTCCATCCGCTGGGCCCTGGAACCGATCCTGGGCAACCGGGTGAAGGGCTGGATGGGGGACGTCATCGACATCCTGGCCATCTTCGGCACCATCTTCGGCATCGCCACCTCACTCGGTCTCGGCGTCCAGCAGATCGGTGCCGGTATGGCGGCGATGGGCATTGTCGAGACGCCGGATCAGACCCTGCTGATCGTCCTGATCATCGTCATCACCCTGCTGGCCACCCTGTCCGTGGTGTCCGGCATCGGCCGGGGCATCAAGTGGTTGTCCAACATCAACCTGTCCATGGCCGCCATCCTGGTGATCTCGGTACTGCTGCTCGGCCCCACGCTCTTCCTGTTCCAGAACCTGGTCCAGTCCTTCGGCGTCTACCTGGCAGAGGTCATGAACATGACCTTCGACGTCGGCGCCTACACCGGCGACGCAGGCGCCAGCTGGGGCGCCAGCTGGACCATCTTCTACTGGGGCTGGTGGGTCTCCTGGGCCCCCTTCGTGGGCGTGTTCATTGCCCGCATCTCCCGCGGCCGCACCGTCCGCCAGTTCATTGCCGGTGTGCTGCTCGTGCCCACTCTCGTCGGGATGCTGTGGTTCTCGATCATGGGTGGCACCGGCCTCTGGCGACAGCTGTTCTCAGACGACCCGATCGTGCCGGAAGGCGCTTCCGAGTTCGGCGTGGAGGCCGCCCTGTTCGATGTGCTGGGGGAACTGCCCCTCGGCGGCGTGCTCTCGGCGATCGGCATCGCGTTGGTGGCGATCTTCTTCATCACCTCGTCCGACTCCGGCTCGCTGGTCGTGGACATGCTGGCCTCCGGTGGTCACCCGAACCCTCCGATCTGGTCCCGGGTGCTGTTCTCGTTCCTGGAGGGCGCCCTGGCCATCGGCCTGCTGCTCGCCGGCGGATTGGGAGCCCTGCAGGCTGCGTCCATTGCGACGGCACTGCCCTTCAGCCTGATCCTGATCGCCATGTGCTTCGCGATCGTCAAGGCGTTGAAGAAGGACCAGGACGCGATCGACGCCCGAGAACGCCGACTCCGGTACGAGCAGATCAGCGATCGGCTCTCCGAGGACTTCGACGACGCCTTCGGCGACCAGGTCGATTCCCGCATCGACTACCGGATCTCCCGGACGACCGGTCTCTTCGACCGCCGTCGAGACGGTGGCACGGCCACGCAGACCGTAGCACCGGACTCCCCGCCGGCGCCCACGCCGGCCACTGAGCCGGACCCCGTTCAGCGCGGCGAGCAGTCCCGTCGACTGTTCCGCGGGCGCCGGAAGGACGGCCAGTAGGTCATCAGGAAGGGGATTTCGTCCCCGTTCGCATCCGGCCGTGAGTCCGCTCGCACCGGATACAGCGAACCCCCGGGAGGCCTGGCCTTCCGGGGGTTCGTCGGTTCTCGGCTTCTCGTGGAGGAGCGTGAGTGGGACAGGCTGGCTTGTACGCCGGGTTCTGTACCGGGAGCGGTCACCCGCTTCCCAGCGACGGCCATCCATCTAGGCCCGCCGTTGCCGGCGGGCTCGAGCGGCCAACCCGGATGCTCAGGCGGGCAGCCCTCGAACACATCCTGTTCGGCCTTGCTCCGGATGGGGTTTACCGAGCCGATCCGGTCACCCGGACCGCTGGTGGTCTCTTACACCACCGTTTCACCCTGACCTGCCCGCCTGATGCATGCACCAGGCGGGCCGGCGGTCTGTTTTCTGTGGCACTGTCCTGCGGGTCACCCCGAGTGGGCGTTACCCACCATCCTGCCCTGTGGAGCCCGGACGTTCCTCACGGCGCCGAGAACCGGCGCCCTGCGGCCGTCCGCCAGCCTGTCCCGGCGCACCAGTCTACCGGTGGCTGGCCGTGGCGGTGTCCGAACCCGTGGCCGGAGCAGGTGCGATCCCAAGAGGAGCGCGGGCTGACGCGGTGCGCGGGGCCCGGCGGGGATCGCTAGGCTGTTTCGGTGCTCATCCTGTTGCCGCCCTCCGAGGGCAAGACCGCTCCGCGTTCCGGCGCACCCCTGGACCTCGCCTCCCTCGTCCTGCCCACGCTGGCCGGTGAGCGGACCACGGCCATGGGCATCCTCGCCGCAGTCTCCTCCGCCCCGGATGCAGCCGAGGTGCTGGGCGTGGGCCAGACCGTGCGGGCGGACATCGACGCCAACGTGGTGCTCATGGAGTCGCCTGCTGCCCCGGCCCACCAGGTGTTCACCGGAGTGCTCTACGACGCCCTCGACTATGCCTCCCTTCCGGAGACGGCCCGCCGGCGGGCCCGCGAGAAGGTCCTGGTCTTCTCCGGCCTGTTCGGGGTGCTCTCCCTGGGCGACCACATCCCGAACCACCGCCTGTCCGTGACCAGTTCGCTCCCGGGCCTGGGCCGCATGTCCAGCTGGTGGAAGCCGCGGCTGACCCCGCCGCTGGACGTCCATGCCGAGCACACCGGCGTCATCATCGACGGCCGCTCCGGTGGCTATGCGGCGCAGTGGAAGGCTCCGGCGGCGATCACCGCCACCGTGGACGTCTTCCAGATCCGGAACGGTGAGCGCAAGGTCGTCTCCCATTTCGCCAAGCACACCCGTGGCCTCGTGGCCCGTGAGCTGCTGCTGGCCGGCCCCCGGGTGGTGAAGTCGCCCGAGTCCGCCGCCGAGGTGATCGCGGCCGCCGGGTCCGCCCAGGGCACCCATGACTGGTCCGTGGACCTCGTGCCGGGAACCGGGGCGAAGCCTTCGAGCCTGCAGATCACCCTCCCGGACGAGCACACCACGGTCGGAGGATCCTGACCCGCTAGACCGGCTCGGCCACGAGCTCGACCTCGAAGCCGCCCGGCGCCTCCAGGTAGGCCGCATAGTGGTTCCGGCCGCCGGCGAAGGGATGCCGGTCCGCGAACATCAGGGTGAAGCCGCGGTTCCGGGCGGCCTCGGTCAGGGCGTCGACCTCCGCCCGTGAGCCGGCGTGGAACGCCACGTGGTTCAGTCCGGGCCGTAGCCGGTCATGGCTGGCGGCCCTGACATGCGGGCCTGATTCCAGGACCAGGTACTCCCCCGCCCCCTGGTAGCTGGTCCCCTCGGACCATTCGCCGCTCACGGCATAACCGAGTTCCTGGAACAGCCACCCCAGGCTCGACCGTGCGGCCTCGAGATCCTCCACCCAGATCTCCACGTGGTGCAGTCGACCCACACGGCCTGGAGGCACGACGCCGGCCGGGGCCGCACCCGCGGCGGGTTCCGGAACCGGCGCACCCGGGGCGAGCGGGCCGTCGTCGTGGGTGGACTCGCCCCCGGTCACCTTGATGCCCGACCTCGCCTTGACCCATTCGGTGCCGGCGGCCCCGGCGTCCATGGCCTCATTGGACAGCAGGTCGGCGTCCTTGTTCTTGGCCCGCGGAATCCACTCATAGGTGACCTGGCCGGCGGGAAGGATGCCGCGGGCCTCGGTTGCGAGTTTCTGCATGTCCGCGTGCTTGATCTTCCAGCGGCCACTCATCTGCTCCACCACCAGTTTGGAGTCGAGCCTCACGTGCACGGCGGCATCCGGGTCGATCTGCCGGGCCATCCGCAGTCCGGCGATCATGCCCGAATACTCCGCCACGTTGTTCGAGGCCCGCCCCAGCGGCTGGGCATCGATGTCCAGGACCGCTCCGGAGTCAGGGTCGCGCACCAGCGCTCCGTAGCCGGCCACACCGGGATTGCCGCGGGAGCCGCCGTCGGCCTCGACATACAGGAGGCGACCGGTGGAGGGGGTGGACTGCTGGGGCACGCGGGAATCTCCTGTGGACGGTGTGGATGAAGCGGGATGATGCTGGTGTGGTGCGGGAACTGGTCGAGTCTAGGCCTGTTCGGCGCGGACCAGGATGGCCCCCGAGTCGGGACAGTAGGCCAGCGTCTCCACGGGCGTCTGCTCGATCTGGGCCAGGTCGGCGGGACTCAGCGGCATGCCGGAGGCCTCAGACCGGTTGCCGACGAGCCGGGCCGCGCCGATCCCGCCGTTGCGTTCCCGGATCTTGTCATAGCGGGCCACCAGCTCGGTGGGCAGGGTGGCGGCGAGGGCCTTGCGCTGGCCGGTGAGCTCGTTTCCCTCGGCCGCGACGCCGGCCGCCTCCTCCTTGAGTGCGGCTCCGCGTTCCTGCGCTGCCGCCTGGGCCGCGGCGAGGCGGCGCTGGGCCTCGGCGTCGGCCGCCTCGGACTGCTCGGCGGCCTCCATGGCCTCCAGCTCGGTGCCCTCGTGCTCGTCCTGCAGGGCCTTGAGCGTCTGAAGCTCGTGCATCATGTTCTCCAGGTCCTTGGCGGACCCCTGCCCGGCATCGAGGCGCTTCTGGTTGCGGTCCCGGCGTTCCTGCACACCCGCCACCGTGGCTTCCGCCGTCCGGACCGCCTCCCGGGCCTCGGCCAGGGCGGTGGCGGACTGCTCGGCGGCCCGTTGACGGTCGGCCAGCTCCTGCTGGAGCCGGGCGTAGTCCGGGTCCTGGCGCAGTTGCTGCATGCGGTGCCGGGCCCGGTCGAGGGCCGTGTCCAGCTGCTGGAGTTCCAGCAGGCGCATCTGGTCGGCGAGGGGGACGGTGGGGGCGTTGCTCATGGTGGTGTCCTTACGGTTCGGTGGTCACGGCCCGGGCGTCAGGACGAAGTCCCAGGGGTCGGAGTTGTACGAGCTCACGGCGATCTCCACGTCGAAGCCGCGATCGGTGAGCAGGGTGTCCAGTGCCTCGGCGGCCGCGGGCAGCCACAGCCATTCACTGCCGAAGTGGGAGACCTCCACGAGGTAGGGGCGGCCACCGGTCAGCCGGGCGGCCTCCCGCAGCTCAGAGGCGGGATGGTGGCGGAGGTCCGCGGTGACGTAGACGTCCGCCTGGGCGGCGCGGACCTGGTCGAACAGGCTGTCCCCGGCCCCGCCGCAGACGGCGACGGTCTGGATGATGCCGTCCCGGTCACCGGCCACCCGGACCCCTCCGGCGACGGCGGGCATGGCCCCGAAGACCCGGGCAGCGAACTCGGAGAGCGTGAGCGCCTGGGGCAGGCGCCCCACCCGGCCGAGGCCCTCCTCGGGCAGTCCGCCGGGCGTCGGGGCCAGCGGCACGACGGATTCCAATCCGAGGATGTCTGCGATGACGTCCGAGACCCCGCCGACGGCGGAGTCCGCATTCGTGTGGGCGGTGAGCAGTGCGCAGCCTCCCTCGATCAGGGTGTGGACGGCCTGTCCCTTGAAGCCGGTGGCGGCCACCGAGGTCACGCCGCGCAACAGCAGGGGGTGGTGGGTGACGAGCAGCTGGGCGCCGGCTCCCACGGCCTCGTCCACCACGTCCTGGACGGGGTCCACCGCGAAGTGGATCCGTTCCACCGGCCGCTCGGGGCGGCCGGCCACCAGCCCGGTGGCGTCCCAGGGCTCGGCCAGGGAGGCCGGCCACAGCTCCTCGAAGCACTCCAGCACCTGGGCAAGGGTCGGCGTCGCGGTGTTCGGGGTGTTCGCATCCGTGGCGTGGGTCTCGGCGCTCATGGTGCCATTCTGCCTGACCCGGGAATGAACGCGGCCAGCGTGGTGCTGTAGGGGAATGTGAGTGATCTCGACAACGCCCCTGAAGCCACAGATGCCACCGACGCCACCGTTGCCAGCGCCGCCCCGGCCTCCGAGGGCCAGCGCCCGTCCCACCGCGTGCTGACCATGGCCGGCGGATGCTTCTGGTGCCTGGACGCCGTCTACCGGCGGATCCGCGGGGTGACCTCCGTGGAGTCCGGGTACACCGGCAGCGACTGGCCGAACCCCACCTACGAGTCCGTCTGCTCGGGACGCACGGGCCATGCCGAGGCCGTCCGCGTCGGGTTCGACGAGTCCGTCGTCGGCGCGGACCTGATCCTGGACCTCTTCTTCACCGGACACGACCCGACGACCCTCAACCGACAGGGCCACGATGTCGGCACCCAGTACCGTTCAGCCCTGTTCCCGGCTGACGCGGCAGACGAGAAGCTGTACCGCTCGGCCATCCGGCGCAACCAGGAGAATTGGCCGGACCCCATCGTCACCACCATCGAGCCGCTCAGCACGTGGTACCCGGCCGAGGACTTCCACCAGGACTTCTATTCCAACCGCCCGGACGTGGGCTACTGCCACGTGATCATCACCCCGAAGCTGGCGAAGGTGCGCCAGCGTTACTCGGAATGGCTCGTGGAACCCTCGGAGAGCATCGGCCTGTCATAGGCTGAAGTCAGCACTGTTTTACTGCCGTCTCCCGGCTTGCCCACGCCCGCCGTTTCTGGAAGGAACACCGTCTTGGCCAACATCCTGAACAACATCACCGAAGCCATCGGCAACACCCCGCTGATCATGCTCAACCAGTTGACGGAGGGTCTTCCCGGCAAGGTCGCCGTCAAGGCCGAGTTCTACAACCCGGCCAATTCCGTCAAGGACCGCATCGGCCGCTCCATCGTGGACGCCGCCGAGGCCTCCGGTGAGCTGAAGCCCGGCGGGACCATTGTGGAGGGCACCTCCGGCAACACCGGGATCGCCCTGGCCATGGTGGGCGCGGCCCGCGGCTACCAGGTCATCCTCACCATGCCGGAGACCATGTCCAACGAGCGCCGCGTGATGCTGCGCGCCTACGGGGCCGAGATCGTGCTGACCCCGGGCGCCGACGGCATGCGCGGAGCCCTGGAGAAGGCCCAGCAGATCGTCGCCGAATCGGACAACGCCATCTGGGCCCGGCAGTTCTCCACTCAGGCCAACGTCCAGGCCCACTACGACACCACGGGCCCGGAGATCTGGAATGACACCGACGGCACCGTGGACATCCTGGTGTCCGGCATCGGCACCGGCGGCACCATCACCGGAGCCGGCCGCTACCTCAGGGAGCAGAAGCCCGGGATCGGCATCGTGGCCGTGGAGCCCTCCGACTCCCCCATCCTCTCCGGCGGCAAGCCCGGGCCGCACAAGATCCAGGGGCTCGGCGCCAACTTCGTCCCGGAGGTCCTGGACACCGAGATCTACGACGAGGTCTACACCGCCACGCTCGAGGAGTCCGTCAGCGTCGCCCGCACGATGGGCACCCGCGAGGGCATCCTCGGCGGCATCTCGGCCGGCGCCATCGTGTCCGCCGCCCTCGAGATCGCCAAGCGCGAGGAGAACCGGGACAAGCTCATCGTGGCGATCGTCCCGGACTACGGCGAGCGGTACATCTCCACCGTCCTGTTCGAGGACATCCGGGGCTGACCGACTGGTCTTGCTCTCCCCTCCCCGGCATCCGGCGCCAGTCCGGAGCCAATCGATCGAAAGGCCACCAGTGGGTTTCCTGTCCCGACTGAAGGAAGACATCGCGAATGCCCGGTCCCATGACCCGGCGGCGCGTGGGAACCTGGAGGTCGCCGTCGTCTACTCGGGTCTGCACGCCATCTGGGCCCATCGCCTGACGCATCAGATGTGGCAGCACGAGAAGCTCAAGACGCCGGCGCGGGTGCTCTCCCAGGCCGCCCGGACCCTGACGGGCATCGAGATCCACCCCGGGGCGACGATCGGCCGCCGGTTCTTCATCGACCACGGCATGGGCGTGGTCATCGGCGAGACCGCGGAGATCGGGGACGACGTGATGCTCTACCACGGGGTCACCCTCGGCGGGCGCTCCCTGGAGCAGGTCAAGCGCCACCCTACCCTGCATGACGGCGTGGTGGTCGGGGCCGGGGCGAAGATCCTGGGCCCGGTGGAGATCGGGCAGGGTTCCTCGGTCGGCGCGAACGCGGTGGTGGTCAAGGACACCCCGGCGGACTCGATCGCCACCGGTATCCCCGCGACCTTCCGGCACCGTTCCCCCAAGGAGCATCAGCCGGCCGTGGACCCGGCGGAGTACGTGGACCCCGCCATGTGGATCTGACCGGCGCAGAACCGAGAACAAACCCCCACCCCGGTACGACGACGGCCGGCACCTTCCGCGGAAGGTGCCGGCCGTCGTCGTGCTCCGTGGTGTCGAGGGCTGGGCCTCAGGCCTCGACCTCGCTGCGGTCACCCGACCACAGGGTGTGGAAGGTGCCCTCACGGTCGGTGCGGCGGTAGGTGTGCGCGCCGAAGTAGTCGCGCAGGCCCTGGGTCAGGGCCGCGGGCAGGCGGTCGCGGCGCAGTCCGTCGTAGTAGGACAGGGCCGAGGAGAACACGGGCACGGGCACGCCGGCGGCCACGGCGGTGGCGACCACGCGGCGCCAGGCCGGCAGCGCCGCGGCGATCGCATCCCGGAACTCCGGGGCGAACAGCAGGTTGGACGGCTGGCCCTCGGCGGTGGTGCCGGGTTCCGGGTGGCGGGTGGTGTCCCGGCCGCCGAACGCCTTCATGATGACGTCGAGCAGGTCGGCGCGGATGATGCAGCCGTCCCGCCAGAGCGAGGCGATGGTGCCCAGGTCCAGCGACCAGCCGTATTCGGCGGCGGCGGCGGTGAGCATGTCGAGGCCCTGGGCGTAGGAGACGAGTTTGGAGGCGTACAGCGCCAGGCGCACGTCCTCCACGAAGGCCTCACGGTCCGCGTCCTGCGGGGCGGTGACCGGGTCGGTGCCCGCGGCCAGCACCTGCTGGGCGGTGGCACGGATTTCGGGCTGGCTGGACAGTGAACGGGCGAAGACGGATTCGGCGATCGCCCCGATGGGCGAGCCGAGGTCCAGCCCCGAGATGGCGGTCCAGCGGCCGGTGCCCTTCTGGCCGGCCTGGTCCACGATCACGTCCACGAGGGGCTTGCCGGTCTCCGCGTCCACGTGTCCGAGGACCTCGGCCGTGATCTCGATCAGGTAGGACGCCAGGTCGGTGGAGTTCCACGAGCGGAAGATGCCGGCCTGGTCGGCCGGCTCGATCCCACCCACCGAGCGCAAGAGGTCATAGGCCTCGCCGATGACCTGCATGTCCGCGTACTCGATGCCGTTGTGGACCATCTTGACGAAGTGACCGGCGCCGTCGGTGCCGATCCAGGCGCAGCACGGATCGCCCTCGTAGTGGGCGGAGATGTCCTCCAGCAGGGGGCCGAGTGCCTCGTAGGACTCCTTCGGCCCGCCGGGCATGATCGCCGGGCCGTTGAGCGCGCCCTCCTCGCCGCCGGACACGCCGATGCCGACGAAGTGCAGGTCCTTCGCGGCCAGGGCGGCCTCGCGGCGGCGGGTGTCCTCGTAGTGGGAGTTGCCGGCGTCGATGACGATGTCACCGGGGGCCAGCATCGGCACCAGCTGGTCGATCACGTCATCCACCGGCTGGCCGGCCTTGACCATGATCAGCACGCGGCGCGGCACGGCCAGGTTCTCGACCAGTTCGGTCAAGGTCTCGGTGGGGATGAAGGTGCCCTCGCTGCCGTGCTCGGCCACGAGCGCATCGGTCCGGGCCCGGCTGCGGTTGTGCAGGGCCACGGTGTAGCCGTTCCGCGCGAAGTTCCGGGCCAAGTTGGCCCCCATGACCGCTAGTCCCGTGACGCCGATGTCAGCCTTCATGCCATTCCTTCCCAGCACGCTCGGTGCTGCTACCAACAGGGAGTGGGCCGCCGCCCCTGGAGGGACGGTGCGACCGTGCTCCAGCCTACGCGGTCGCAGGCCCCACCCCTCGCCGATCCGGGCTGCGCCCAGCGCGGGGTCGGCCGGCTCAGGATCAGTCCCCGACGGCGTCGCGTCCGCGGCGGACGATCAGCGGGTCGGGGGTGCCGATGACCTCGTGGTCCTTGCCGTCGTACTCGAACTGGGTCAGGAAGTACCGCATGGCGTTGAGCCGCGCCCGCTTCTTGTCATTGGAGCGGATGGTGGTCCACGGGGCGTGGTCGGTGTCCGTGTGGAGGAACATGGCCTCCTTGGCGGCCGTGTAGTCCTCCCAGCGGTCCAGTGACTCCAGGTCCATCGGGGAGAGCTTCCACTGACGCACCGGGTCGATCTGCCGGATGGCGAAGCGCGTGCGCTGCTCGGACTGGGTCACGGAGAACCAGAACTTGGTCAGGTGGATCCCGTCATCCACGAGCATCTTCTCGAACAGCGGCACCTGGTTCATGAAGGTGGTGTACTGCTCGTCCGAGCTGAACCCCATGACCCGCTCCACGCCGGCGCGATTGTACCAGGAGCGGTCGAAGAGCACGATCTCGCCCTCGGTCGGGAAGTAGTTGATGTACCGCTGGAAGTACCACTGACCCTGCTCACGGTCCGAGGGCTTGTTCAGCGCCACCACTCGTGCGGTGCGGGGGTTCAGATGCTCGGTGAAGCGCTTGATGGTGCCGCCCTTGCCGGCGGCGTCCCGGCCCTCGAAGACGATGATGTGCCGCTGGTTGGTGTCCTCGCCCCAGTACTGCAGCTTCAGCAGTTCGATCTGCAGCTTGTACTTCTCGAGCTCATACTCCTCGCGGGACAGCCGCGACTCGTAGGGATAGTCCTCCTGCCAGGTCTCCACGGCCCGGCCTCGAGGGTCGATCAGGTCCGGGTCCGGAGTGTGCCCGTCGGAGACGGTGTATCCGCCGTTGCGCAGCTTGTCGATGAACTCGCGCAGGTTCTCCCGCGGGGCATCAGGGTTCATCAGCATGTGGTCTCCTTCTACGCCGGGCTGGGCCTTCATTCTCCATCATCGGACGGACGCGTGACGGACCACGACCTCTTCTGCCGATCCCCCGGTGAACAGACCGTGAACAGTCCCAGAGACGACGACGGCCGGCCGCGTGCTGCGGCCGGCCATCAGTACGTCTGGGGGCAGGGTGTCAGAGGGCCACGGCATACGGCGGACGCTGCAGGTCCTCGGCCAGGGCCTCGGACGGGTCCGTCCCGAGGTCCACGATCCGGTTGTCCGCGTCCACGTGCACGACGGCCGGCACGAACGAACGGGCCTCGGCGGCTTCCATCTGCGCGTAGGTGATGAGGATGACGGTGTCCCCCACGTCCACGAGATGCGCTGCGGCGCCGTTGATGCCCAGCACCCCGGATCCGCGTTCACCGGCGATGGTATAGGTCTCCAGCCGTGCCCCGTTGGTCACGTCCACAATGGCTACGAGCTCGCCGGGGAGGATGTCCGCGGCATCGAGCAGGTCTTGGTCCACGGTCACGGAGCCGACGTAGTGCAGGTCGGCGTGGGTCACGGTGGCCCGGTGGATCTTGGACTTGAACATGGTGCGGGTCATGGCCATGTGGCGTGCATCCTTTCAGATGGCTGGACTTCCCGTAGTGCCTTCTTCAACGGTCAAGGAGCTTCCCGTATTCCGGAAGCAACCCTCTATACTAACCTGCTCACCACGCTCGCAGCCAGGGTTCTCGGCCTCCAAGCACCCCTCGGGCACCGCTGCAGGCCGCCGGTACCGTGTGACTATGGCCGACTCCCGTTCCACCCCCTCCTCCACCTCTCCCTCCGCCCCGACTCCTTCGGAGTTGCCGAGCCAATCGGCGCGCACGTGGCTGGTGACGGGAGCTACCCACGGCGTCGGCCTGGAGGTGGCTCGCGAGGCCGCCCGTGCGGGGGCGCGGCTGGTGCTTCCGGTCCGGGACGTAGGTCGGGGACAGGCCGTGGCGGGAGAACTGCGTCGGCTCGGAGCCGAGGTGGTGGTAGGCCACCTGGACCTGGCCGACCTGGCCTCCGTCCACGCTTTCGCGGCCGGCCTGGACGAGCCCCTAGACGTCCTGGTCAACAACGCCGGCGCGGTCACCCCGCGTCGCCGCGAGACCACCGACGGATTCGAGATGATCCTCGGCACCAACTTCCTGGGGCCTTTCGCCTTGACCAACCTGATTGCCCGGCACCTCCGTGGGCGGGTGGTCGTCGTCGGTTCAGGGGCACACCACGGCGGGCACGTCGATGCCGCCGACCCGCACTTCCGGCACCGCCGCTGGAGCATCGCGGCGGCCTACGCCCAGTCCAAGCTCTGCGACATGCTCTGGGCTCGCGCGCTGCAGCACCGTTTGACTGCCCAGCCGGGCACCGTTGACGTCCAGCTCGCCCATCCGGGCTGGGCCGTCACCAACATCCAGAATGCCACCGGCGTGCCCGTCCTCGACCGCGCCGTCACGGGCGCCTGCCGCCTGATCGGCCAGTCGGCAGCAGACGGGTCACTGCCGGTCCTGGAGGCCGCCGTGACCGGCCTGCCGGCGCTGACCTATTTCGGTCCAGACGGCTTCCGCCAGTGGCGGGGCAGGCCCGAACCACAACGCACCTCGGCACTGGCCCGCGACGATGCCGCGGCAGAGGCGATCTGGGAGCTCGGGGTACGGGAGACCGGCACTGACCTCTCGGCGGCCGACGCCTGATGGAACCGACTGCTGACGCTCCCTTGCTGACCTGGGAACAGGCCGGGGTGACGGCATCCGCCACGTGGTGGTCTGCCAATGGCCGGCCGGCCCCCAAGAAACTGGTCGCCGTCGATGACCGGCTCACCACCGTCCAGGCCGTGAAGTATGCGGCCCAGGGCACCGCCATGCTGTGGCTGGGCGACTTCCACAACGCGAAACAGATCCTCAGCGCGATCGATCGACGCCTGGCCAAGGGTAAGAGCGGCGAGGCGGCACCACGGCCCGCTATCGGCGATGCGGATGCCTTCTATCGCCTGCGCCAAGCCCGCGCTCAGCGCTCGCGGATGATGTCTTTGATTCTGGTGCCGCTCACGTTCGAGGCACCAGGAGGTTCGGCCACGGTGCCTTTGCCCCGCGCCCCACAGGTCGGACCCGCGGTCGATTTCGCCTACGCGCGGCAACCAGGCTTCGGTGCGGGTCACGCTGTGGTGAGTCTGCAGGAGCTGACCGGCGTCCAGAGCGCTTACCAGTGGTACCTGACCGGCATCGACATCCCCGCCGTGAACGGGAGGATCCATCCTCACTACGGCACGTTTCTGCCCACCCGCCACGAGTATGTCGACCTGGTGGCCCAGGCACCGTTGAGCAACCCGGAGCTCGCGTTCGATGTGGGCACCGGCACGGGACTACTGGCCGCCGTGCTCGTGAACCGTGGCGTGAAGAAGGTGGTGGGGACCGACATCCACCAGCGTGCGGTGGACTGCGCGAACGAGAACTTCGCCCGGCTGGGCCTCCAGGAAGCCGCCGAAGCTCAGCTGACCAGCATGTTCCCGGACGGTCGGGCGCCACTCATCGTCTGCAACCCCCCGTGGTTGCCGGGTAGCGCGACGACCACACTCGACGCTGCTGTGTACGACCCCGGCAGCACCATGCTGCTGCAGTTTCTGGACGGACTACCGCACCACCTCACGGACGACGGCGAGGGCTGGTTGGTCCTCTCGGACCTGGCCGAGGTCCTCGGACTACGCAGCCGTCAGCTGCTACTGGACGCCATCGACCAGGCGGGGCTTGAGGTGATCGATCGTCTCGACACGACACCCCGCCATCAGCGAGCCACCGACCGCTCGGACCCCCTCCACGCCGCCCGCTCGCGGGAAGTCACCTCGTTGTGGCGACTACGGACGAAGCGGCCGGGCCGCCTCCCACCCGTGTGAGCCGTCGAGGGCGGCTTCCGCCGGGAGTGCGAGGAACACCGCCACGAACAACGGGAGCCCGGCCAATGGCCGGACTCCCGTTCAACTGTCACCGATGACTCGACTCAGGTGTAACCCATGTCCCGACTCATCTCAGGGTGGGCCCAGAGGGACTCGAACCCCCGACCCCTTCGGTGTAAACGAAGTGCTCTAACCAACTGAGCTATAGGCCCTGAAGCGTCCATGCTAGCCCAGATGCTCCTCAAGCCGCCGCTGCTCCCCCGCGCCGGCTTGGACCCGGGCGAGCACCCTGCCGTCGAAGTCCATCAGGACGCTGCTGCGCCGCGCGCGGCCGGTGGTCTCATTGAATTCACCGACGGCGCGGGCCGCAGCCCCATGGGGCCAGAAGTCAGACAGCAGCGGGGTGCGGATCCCGGTCTCGTCCGCGACCTTGCGCAGCACGGAGGCGGAATCGCAGGCCACCACCCGGAGCCCGACGCCGGCCGGTGCCAGCCGCTCGGCCAGCTCGTCCACCCAGCCGAGTTCGGCGGTGCACACCGGTGTGAAGGCCCCCGGCAGGAAGAACAGCCAGCAGCGGGTGGGCGCGGCGCCGTCGTCGTGCATGGTCCCGCGACCGGTGCGGAGCGCGTCCGGAGACGGCGGCACCACGGGGGGCCACGGCCAGAGCTGGCCGTGCTGGTCCCGCAGGGCCGGCGGGTCCGCGGGAGTCTCCCGGTCCCCCGCCGGACCGGTCACAGGTTGCGCTTGGCCACCAGTCGGGTGGCGGACCAGTCCGCAGAGACCCCGGCGGTGGTGGTGACGTGCAGGCCGGCCGTCGGCGCCGCCTCGGCGATGTCCGCCGGCGGCACGTGGCCGTCACGGCCGTTGCGCGGTGTGAGCAACCACAGCGCCCCACCGGTGTCCAACGTGGTCTGCGAGTCCATGAGGGCATCGGCCAGGTCGTCGACGTCTCCGTCCGCCTCCCGCCACCACAACAGGACGGCGTCGACCGGCTCCTGGTCCTCCTCGGTCAACAGCTCGCTGCCGAGCTCGTCCTCGAGCGTGTTCCGGAAATCGAAGTCGATGTCCTCGTCAAAACCGAGTTCCTGGACCAGTTTGCCTTCGGAAAGGCCCATCTTCGCGGCCGGTCCATCACTGGTCTCCGCAGTACGCCCTAGGGCGGGGGCGGAGTCTGGCTGGTTCACATCTCTCCTTGACTGTTGCGTGGTACCCATGTGGGCATCATCTCACCAGATTACGTCCTCGCGGGCACCATGGGCCATGCGGGGTACGCAAGCCTGCATCCGGGGCCCGTCAGGTTATACAGTCTTGGGTGGAACCAGAGGACCCGCCACTGACCATCCAGCCGGACGATCCCGGTGTGGACCGCGGGCCCACCAGACCAGCGGAGACCATCCGCCGACAGAGAGGTTGCCGTGAGCGCAGCTGAAGAGAGCTCCCACATCCTGAGCGGACTGACCAACCAGATGTCAGACAAGGACCCGCAGGAGACGGCAGAGTGGATCGAGTCCTTCGACGGACTCGTGGAAGAGCGGGGCACGGAGCGCGCGGAGTACATCATGCGCCAACTCCTACAGCGGGCCGGCACCAAGTCGGTCGGCGTACCGATGGTCACGACCACGGACTACGTCAACACGATCCCCGTGGACCAGGAGCCCGAGTACCCCGGAGACGAGGAGCTCGAGCGCCGCTACCGCAACTACCTGCGGTGGAATGCCGCCATGATCGTCCAGCGCGCCCAGCGCGAGGGGGTCGGGGTCGGCGGCCACATCTCCTCCTACGCCGGTCTGGCCACCATCTACGAAGTGGGTCTGAACCACTTCTTCCGCGGCCAGGACCACCCCGGCGGCGGCGACCAGGTCTTCTTCCAGGGTCACTCCTCCCCCGGCAACTACGCCCGGGCCTTCCTCGAAGGACGTCTCACGGAAGAGGAGCTCGACGGTTTCCGCCAGGAGAAGTCCAAGGCGCCCAAGGCACTGCCGTCCTACCCGCACCCGCGCATGCTGAACGACTTCTGGCAGTTCCCCACCGTGTCCATGGGCCTCGGTCCGATCAACGCGATCCACCAGGCGCAGTTCAACCGCTACCTGCACAACCGCGGGATCAAGGACACCTCCGACCAGCAGGTCTGGGCCTTCCTCGGCGACGGCGAGATGGACGAGCCGGAATCACGCGGCGCCCTGCACATCGCCGCCAATGACAAGCTCGACAATTTGAACTTCGTGGTCAACTGCAACCTGCAGCGCCTCGATGGCCCCGTCCGCGGCAACGGCAAGATCGTCCAGGAGCTGGAGGCCTACTTCCGCGGCGCCGGCTGGAACGTCATCAAGGTCCTCTGGGGCCGCGAATGGGACCAGCTGCTGGACCAGGACGACGAGGGCGAGCTCGTCCGCATCATGAACGAGACCCTCGACGGCGACTACCAGACCTACAAGGCGGAGTCCGGCGGCTTCGTCCGCGACCACTTCTTCGGCCGCTCCTCGGTGACCAAGGAGATGGTCGCCGACATGACGGACGATGAGATCTGGGGCCTCAAGCGCGGCGGACACGACTACAACAAGGTCTACGCCGCCTACCAGGCCGCCATGGAGTACAAGGGCAAGCCGACCGTCATCCTGGCGCAGACCATCAAGGGCTACGGCCTGGGTCCGCACTTCGAGGGCAAGAACTCGACGCACCAGATGAAGAAGCTCACGGTCGAGGACGTCAAGCTGTTCCGCGACCGCCACCGCATCCCCATCACGGACGAGCAGATCGAAGCCGACCCGTACAACGTGCCGTACTACCACCCGGGTCCGGACGCACCGGAGATCAAGTACATGATGGAGCGGCGCCAGAAGCTGGGCGGGTTCCTGCCCGAACGCCGTACGGACTACGACAAGATCCCGATGCCGCCGGAGGCGACCTACAAGCACGCCCGCAAGGGCACCGGCAAGCAGCAGGCGGCCACCACCATGGCCTTCGTGCGCCTGCTCAAGGACTTGATGCGGGACAAGAACATCGGCAACCGCATCGTGCCGATCATCCCGGACGAGGCCCGCACCTTCGGCATGGACTCGTTCTTCCCCACGGCGAAGATCTACAACCCCAAGGGTCAGAACTACCTGTCCGTGGACCGGGACCTGATGCTGTCCTACAAGGAGTCCACGTCCGGCCAGCTGTACCACGTGGGCATCAATGAGGCCGGCGCCACCTCGGCGATGACCGCCGTGGGCACGTCCTACTCCACGCACGGCGAGCTGATGATCCCCGTGTACATCTTCTACTCGATGTTCGGCTTCCAGCGCACCGGCGACGCCTTCTGGGCTGCCGGTGACCAGCTGGCCCGGGGCTTCGTCATCGGCGCCACCGCCGGACGCACCACCCTGGCCGGCGAGGGCACGCAGCACATGGACGGCCACTCGCCGATCCTGGCCGGCACCAACCCGGCGGTGAAGCACTACGACCCGGCGTTCTCCTTCGAGATCGCGCACATCGTCCGCCAGGGCCTGGAGGACATGTACGGGGAGCATGACCGCGGGGACGACGTCCGCAACGTCATGTACTACCTCACCGTGTACAACGAACCGATCATCCACCCGAACGAGCCGGAGGACCTGGACGTGGAGGGGCTGCTCAAGGGCATCTACCGTTACAGCCAGGCCAACGCCGACGTCACCGGGCCGAAGGTCCAGCTCATGGGTTCCGGCGTATCCGTGCCGTGGGTCATCGATGCGGCCAAGATCCTCGCCGAGGAGTGGAACGTGGCCGCCGACGTGTGGTCCGTGACCAGCTGGAACGAGTTGCGCCGTGACGCCGTGGCCGCCGAACGTGAGGCGATGGAGAACGCGGAGGGCAAGGCCCGCATTCCCTACCTCACGCAGAAGATGGCCGACACGGAGGGCCCCGTGGTGGCCACCACGGACTACGCCACCCTGGTCCCGGACCAGATCCGCCCCTTCGTCCCGAACGACTTCGCCACCCTGGGTGCGGACGAGTTCGGCTTCGCGGACACCCGCGCCGCAGCCCGCCGCTACTTCCTCATCGACACCCACTCGATGGTCGTGAAGGCGCTGCAGATGCTGGAGAAGGACGGCAAGGTCGATGCGGGCACCGCGGCCGAGGCCTACCGCAAGTACCGGATCGACGACGTCAACGCCGGCACCACCGGCAATGCCGGCGGCGATTCCTGACCTCGTCCCCAGGGACCCCTGTCCGGGCTCGTCCGGCTCCCGACGACGGCCGGTGAGGTGCACAGCGCACCTCACCGGCCGTCGTCGTCCTTGTGGGTTTCCCACAATGCACCCGTGTCACGCGCGTCACGATGCCCCTTCCGGGGCACTATGCTCGAGTGCATGTCCGACGCGCGCAGCACCCCACCGCCGCGCAAGGTCTCCGAGGAGTCCCTGCGCCGGCTGCGGGCCCATCTGGGCGTACTCAACACCGCGACCCTCCAGCGTCTGGACTCCACGCTGCCGTGGTACCGGAAGCTGACACCGGATGAGCGCTCCTCCCTCGGACTCATCGCCCAGCGCGGGCTCACCGGGTTCCTGTCCTGGTTCGAACGTCCCACCACCTCGATCAGCACCGTCCTCGGGGAGGTCTTCGGCGGGGCCCCCACCGAGCTGACCCGGTCCATCAGCCTGCAGCGGGCCCTCCAGCTGATCCGCACGGTCGTGGATGTGGTGGAGGCCCAGGTACCCGGGATCGTGCAGGACCGGGACCAGATCCTGGTGCGCGAGGCCGTTCTGAGATACTCGCGGGAGATCGCCTTCGCCCTGGCTGATGTCTATGCCCGTGCCGCCGAGACCCGCGGCGCCTGGGACAGCCGGAACGAGGCGGTCCTGCTGGACGCCGTGCTGCGCGGTGAGGCACCGGACGAGATCCTCTCCCGGGCCACGGCGGCCGGCTGGAACGGCGACAAGGGGATCATGGTGATGGCCGGGCCGACTCCCTCCGCCGACCTGCCCACCCGCCTGGCCGGGGCACGGCGCACCGCGGTCCGCGCCGGCCACGACCTGCTGGTGGGAGTCCAGTCCGAACGGATCGTCCTCGTGGTCGGCGGCGTCACCGATCCCAGCCAGGCCGCACTCGCCCTGACGGCCTGGTTCGGTGACGGCCCGGTGGTCTACGGCCCCCTCTCCGACAGCCTGGTGGATGCCCACCGCAGCGCTCGAGAGGCCCTCGCCGGACTGGCCGCCGCCGCCGCCTGGCCCCGCGCACCCCGCCCCGCCCATGCCCAGGACCTGCTGCCCGAACGTGCCCTGCACGGAGACCAGGCCGCCATCGACGTGCTGGTCCAGCGCGTCTTCACACCCCTGCAGGCAGCCGGCAATTCGCTGTTGGAGACGGTGGACGCCTACTGCGAGCTGGGACATTCCCTGGAGGGCACCGCCCGGGAGCTGTTCATCCACGCCAACACCGTCCGCTACCGGTTGCGGCGGGTCAGCGAGATCACCGGCTGGGATCCCCTGTCCCCGCGGGACGCCTATGTCCTGCAGACCGCCCTGGTCGTCGGTCGCCTGCCGCCCGCTCCCGGAACCACCTTGTAGGAATCCTCCAAAACACGACGCGGAGCTTGGTGTCCCCACCGCCCCGGAACCCGGTCACGGTTTTGACACAGTTAAGGACATGCTTGCGATCGTGTGCCCCGGACAGGGCTCCCAGACCCCCGGGTTCCTCACACCATGGCTCGAGCTGGACGGCATGGCCGGCCTGCTCGCCGAGTGGTCCACCGCCACCGGGGTCGACCTGACCGCCCACGGCACCGTGTCGGATGAGGCCACCATCAAGGACACGGCCGTGGCCCAGCCCCTCATCGTGGCCGCCGGCCTGCTGGCTGCCCGGGCCCTGAACCTGAACTCCGTCCCCGCTGCCGGATGGATCGCGGCGGGTCACTCCGTGGGTGAGATCACCGCGGCCGTCCTGGCCGGTGTCCTCCCTGCGGACGAGGCCTTGGAGTTCGTCCGCATCCGCGCCACCGGAATGGCCCAGGCGGCCGCGGCCGAACCGACCGGGATGTCCGCCGTCCTCGGAGGCGACGCGGACGAGGTCCTGGCCGCCCTCGACGCCCAGGGACTCGTACCGGCCAATGTCAACGGCGGGGGCCAGACCGTCGCCGCCGGCTCGGCTGCCGCGCTGGCCGCCCTGGCCGAGAATCCGCCGGCCAAGGCCCGCGTCATCGCCCTCAAGGTCGCCGGCGCCTTCCACACCCCGTACATGGCCCCGGCCGTCCCGGTCCTGACCTCCTACGCGGACGGGCTGGCCCCCCGGGACCCGGCCGTCCCCCTGCTGTCCAATCGTGACGGGCTCGCTGTGGAGACCGGGCGGCGGTTCGTGGACCAGCTCGTGGACCAGGTGACCCGCCCGGTCCGCTGGGACCTCTGCATGGACACCCTCCGGGACTCCGGCGTGACCGGCATCCTGGAACTGCTGCCGGGCGGCACCCTCACCGGGCTGGCCAAGCGCGCCCTGAAGGGGACGCCCACCCTGGCGGTGAAGTCCCCTTCGGACCTGGACGCCGCCCGGGACTTCATCGCCGAGCACGGCGTGGCCACCACCGGCACGGCCGACTGACCGGACGCCGGACACACGGGGACCTCCCGGGGTCCGCGCCCTACCCACCCAGACTGCATCCGAGAATCCCGAGGACATCATGACCACCACCCTGAAGCAGTACGAGCCCGTCGCCGGCAGCCGCATCCTCTCCGTGGGCGCCGCGCGCGGCAACCTGGTGGTGACCAATGAGGACATCGCCGGGCCGATCGACTCCTCGGACGAGTGGATCCAGAAGCGCACCGGCATCGTCACCCGCCGCCGGGCGGACCGGGACCTGTCCCTGCTCGACCTCACCACCCAGGCGGCCCAGGAGGCCATCGACAAGGCCGGACTCACCGGGGCGGACATCGACGCCGTGATCGTCTCGACCGTCACCTCCCCCTACGCGACCCCCTCGGCCGCCGCCGCGCTGGCCCACAACATCGGCGCCACCCCGGCACCGGCCTTCGACATCTCCGCCGCCTGTGCCGGCTACTGCTACGGCGTGGCCCAGGCCGACGCGCTGGTGCGGTCCGGCATGGCGAAGCACGTGGTGGTCGTCGGTGCCGAGAAGCTCTCCGACTTCATCGACGAGACGGACCGCTCCATCTCCTTCATCCTGGGCGACGGCGCCGGGGCCGTGGTGGTGGGCGCGTCCGAGGAGGCCGGCATCTCCCCCAGCGTCTGGGGCTCCGACGGTGAACGCTGGGAGACCGTGAGCATGACCCGCTCGATGCTCGACCTGCGTGATGCCGTGGAGACCGCCCGGAGGACGGGAGACACCTCCGCCCTGACCGATCCGGAGTCCAAGCTCTGGCCGACGCTGCACCAGGACGGGCCGAGCGTGTTCCGCTGGGCCGTGTGGTCCATGGCCAAGGTGGCCCAGGAGGCCCTCGACAAGGCCGGTGTCCGCGCCGAGGACCTGGCGGCCTTCCTGCCGCACCAGGCCAACGAGCGCATCATCGACGAGATGGCCAAGCAGCTGAAGCTTCCGGACACGGTGACGATCGGCCGGGACATCAAGGAGACGGGCAACACCTCCGCCGCCTCGATCCCCCTGGCCATGCACCGGGTCCTGCAGGAGGACCCCTCCCTCAGCGGGGGCCTGGCCCTCCAGATTGGTTTCGGCGCCGGGCTGGTCTACGGCGCCCAGGTGGTCCGGCTCCCCTGAGCCGCTCCCCCTGACCTGACCTCCACGTCAACCGACGCTGGATCAACCACCATCATCCACACTGAAGGAGCCACCATGGCAAACAAGGAAGAGATCCTCGCCGGCCTCGCCGAGATCGTCAACGAAGAGACCGGCCTGGAGTCCGAAGAGGTCCAGCTGGACAAGTCCTTCACCGATGACCTGGACATCGATTCGATCTCGATGATGACCATCGTGGTCAACGCCGAGGAGAAGTTCGACGTCAAGATCCCGGACGAGGAAGTCAAGAACCTCAAGACCGTGAACGACGCCGTCGAGTTCATCGCCAACGCCCAGGGCTGACCTGCCGTTGGACCACAGCGACCGGTGAGGGAACCGGCCGGCGGACAGACGGACTGTCCCGACGCCGGCCGGCCCCTCCCCCGGCTCAGGGCCACTCCCAGCCCCTCACCAACCACTCGTTCGGGTCCACCGACCCGGTAGACCAAAGGTAGAAACATGAACCGCACAGCCGTGATCACCGGGCTCGGTGCCACGACACCCATCGGCGGTGACGTCCCGACCCTGTGGCAGAATGCCCTCGCCGGAACCGCGGGTGCCCGCCCGCTGGAGCAGGAATGGGTCGCCGAGTACGAGTTGCCGGTGACCTTCGCCGCCCAGGTGTCCACTCCGGTGTCCGAGACGCTCTCCAAGGTGGAGATGAAGCGGATGGACCCCAGCACCCAGTTCGGGATGGTTGCCGCCCGTGAGGCCTGGGCCGACGCCGGACTGGCCGTCGGGACGGACCAGGACAGCTCCGTGGACCCGGATCGCTTCGCGGTGTCCTTCGGCACCGGCATCGGCGGCGTGTGGACCCTGCTCGACGGCTGGGACACCCTGCGGAACAAGGGCCCGCGCCGCGTGCTGCCCATGACCGTGCCCATGCTTATGCCGAACGGTCCGGCCGCGGCCATCAGCCTCGCCCTGGGCGCCCGTGCCGGCGCCCGGACCATGGTGTCCGCCTGCGCCTCCGGCACCGAGTCCCTCGACATCGGTCTGGAGCTCATCCGCTCCGGCAAGGCGGACGTGGTGGTCTGCGGCGGCGCCGAAGCCGCCATCCACCCGCTGCCGATCGCCGCCTTCGCCTCCATGCAGGCCCTGTCCCGGCGCAACGACGAACCCGAGCGTGCCTCCCGCCCCTATGACAAGGACCGTGACGGCTTCGTGCTCGGCGAGGGAGCCGGCGCGCTGGTCATCGAGTCCGAGGAGCACGCCAAGGCCCGTGGAGCACGCATCTACGCCGAACTGGCCGGTACGGGCGTCACCTCGGATTCCTATCACATCACCGCTCCCGAGGCCGAGGGGCTCGGAGCCTCCCGCGCTCTGACCCTCGCGCTGGAATCGGCCGGTGCCGCGCCCACGGACGTCAGCCACGTCAACGCCCACGCCACCTCCACCCCGGTCGGAGACCGCCCGGAGTACCTGGCCATGAGGTCCGTCTTCGGCGGCCACCTGGACGAGGTGGCCGTGTCCGCCACCAAGAGCCAGACCGGGCACCTGCTCGGCGCCTCCGGTGCCATCGAGTCCGTGCTCTCCGTGCTGGCCGTCTACCACGGCCGGGCCCCGGTGACCATCAACCTCGAGAACCAGGACCCGGAGATCCCGCTGAACGTGGTGACCGGTCAGCCCCGTGAGTTGCCCCAGGGCGCCCGCGTGGCGGTCAACAACTCCTTCGGGTTCGGCGGCCACAACGCCGTGTCCCTGTTCCGGAGCGTCTGACGCCGGGTCCGCACCCCGCGCCCGTCACCGGATTAACGGCAGAACCCGCCAGGATCACCTGGCGGGTTCTGTCGTTCTGGGAGGAAAGGGGCAACTCAGAAGCGCGGCTCCGGCGTCAGTTCAAGCGGCGGCTAGTGAAGCATGCCTGTGGCAGCGGCCGATGCTGCGACCGTGGAGGGTTGCTAGCCGACCTGGTGCAGCCAGCGCACCGGAGCACCCTCGGCAGCCTGGCGGAAGGGCTCGAGCTCCTCGTCCCAGGCCTCGCCCAGGGCCAGGCTCAGCTCGTGGAAGACGGCCGAGGGATCGCCACTGCCCTGTTCGTACGCGTAGCGGATGCGGTCCTCAGACACCATGATGTTGCCCGTGACGTCAGTGGTGGCATGGAAGATGCCCAGTTCGGGAGTGTGGGACCAGCGGCTGCCGTCCGCTCCAGCGGAGGCCTCTTCAGTGATCTCGTAGCGCAGGTGGGCCCACCCGCGCAGGGCGGAGGCCAGCCGGGCACCCGATCCCTGGGGCCCGGTCCAGACGATCTCGGCTCGATAGGCACCCTGGGATGCCGGTTGCGCCGTCCACTCGAGCCGGTCCTGGGCACCGAGGACCGAGCCCACCGCCCACTCGATGTGCGGGCATAGCGCGGCCGGGGCCGAGTGGATGTACACAATTCCACGGACCATGGTTTCAGACATACGTTCCTCCCAGTGCTGTGCGGTACGTCTTCCCCAACGACCCCACAGGCGGGTGAACCACAGGGGTTCCCGGGAGGCAGCGACCTGCGCTGAATGCCTCGATATATTCAGTTACTGAAGCTGTTGCCGGAAGCTCCGAGGTCAGTCGAAGGAATGACACCGGTGTGCTTCCGGGACCATTGTGCCCCACAACTGCGTCCAGAGCCAAGATCGACACCCGGTCAGGCCCGCGGATGCGCCTGGCGGTACCCCTCGCGCAGCCGTTCGACCGAGATGTGCGTGTATAGCTGCGTGGTCTGCAGGGAGGAGTGGCCGAGCAGTTCCTGCACACTGCGCAGGTCTGCGCCGCCGTCGAGCAGATGGGTGGCTGCCGTGTGACGCAGCACGTGGGGACCACGGGCAGAGGTGTCCCCGAGTCCGGCCAGGGCCCGGTTGACGACCTCACGGACCTGGCGTACACCCAGGCGTCCGCCCCGGACACCCAGGAACAGGGCGTCCCGGGCTGGTCCTGAGGCTGAGGCTGAGGGCGGATGATGGCCAGTCGGGTCACTGGCCATGAGGACCCGGCGGCCGTGATCGAGCCAGCGTTCGAGGGCGGCCGCCGCAGACGCACCGAAAGGGACCGTCCGCTGCTTGCCGCCCTTACCGGTGACCACCAGCGTGCGGCGTTCATGGTCCACGTCCTGACGGTCCAGACCCACGAGTTCGGAGACGCGCAGGCCGGTCGCATACAGCACCTCCAGCAGGGCGGCGTCCCGCAGGGCCACGGCCCGTTCCCGGGTGCCCTCCGGCGCGGGCTCCCCTGCGGTGTCCAACAGCCGGCCGGCCTGGTCGGCACTCAGCGCATCAGGCAGCGTGCTGCTGCGCTTCGGGGAGCTCAGCCGGAGCGACGGGTCCTGTTCGAGGTGTCCCTCACGCACGGCCCACGCCATGAAGACCCGCACGGCGGCCGTTTTTCGCGCGAGCGTGGACCGCGAGCGCCCGGCTGCGGACAGCCGGCCCAACCAGCCGCGCAGGTCGGCCAGGTCGAGTCCGCCCAAGACCTCCGGCCAGGCTCCCTCAACGGGGTGCAGCCGCTCGTGTTCGGCCACCTCAGTGATGAGGCCTTCCACATCCGAGAGGTAGGCGCGCACGGTCTGGTCCGAACGGTTGCGTTCGTGCATCAGGTGGTCGGCGAAGCCCTCGACCCAGGCGCGGTCCCGGGCCGCGAGCCGGGGCGACGTCCCGGTTCGCGCGGAGTGCGGTGCAGTGGAAGAGGACATGGTCCCACTCTGCCACCGAGCCGTCTCCTGCCGGGGCTACGACTCCCCTCCTGGGTCACTGTCAGTCTGGCCGCCCTGCCGTGGTCGCTGCCATTGTCTCCACCGTTGTCTCCGCCGCTATCCCAGCCGTTGGCTATGCCGCTGTCATTTGACCTCGGTCGCGCTGCGGCGCCAGCCGGACTCCCGTTGCTCGGCCAACGATTGGCGTTGGAGCTTCTTCAGGGTGCCCATGACCGTGCCGGGGCCCAATCCGGCCACGGCACAGAGTTTGTCCACCGGCGCGGCCTTGCGGAGGGGCAGCGCCTCATAGACCAACAACTCCTCCACCGTGAGGTGATCATGGGGTCGAGCATCGCTCGGCGAACCACCCGAAACCACCGAGCCACCCAAGCCACCTGTACCTCCAGGGCCTCCAGCATCTCCAGCGACTCCAGAGCCGGCCCCGTGCAGTGCCGACCCTCGACCGCCAGCGGCATGCTCGGCATCGCCGCCGCCCGGTATCAGGGCCAGGGCCTCCTCCACGTCACTGACGACGACTGCGGGGGATTCCCGGAGCAACCGGTGGCAACCGGCGGACTGCGGGGAGGTCACCGGCCCGGGGACCACCCCGACTTCCCGTCCCAGGCCCAAGGCATGACCGGCCGTGTTCTGCGCGCCGGAACGCCACCGCGCCTCCACCACCAGCACGGCGGCGGACAGAGCCGCGATGATGCGGTTGCGTTGCAGGAACCTGTGCCGGGTCGGGCTGGCACCTGGTGGCAGCTCGGACAGCAGCAGCCCCTGGGCCACCACCTCTCGCAGCAGGTCCTCATTGCCAGCCGGGTAGTAGCGGTCCAGGCCTCCGGCCATGACCGCCACCGTCGGTGGCGTTCCCGTGCCGGAGGCCAGTGCGGCCCGGTGGGCCATGGCGTCGATCCCGTAGGCCCCTCCGGACATCACCGTCAGTCCACGTGCGGCCAGCCCGCCCGCCAGGTTCCTCGTCACCGACTGCCCATAGCCGGTGGCGTCACGGCTCCCCACCACGGCCAGGGTGGAGCTGCCGCGGGGAACAGGTCCTGCACCCCGGAACCACAAGGCCACCGGGGCGGCCGGCCCCAGGTCGTCCACCCCGCTGGGCCATCCGGGATCCTCCGGGATCAACAATCCGCCGCCCAATCGGTCCAGCGAGGCCAAGTCGCGTTCGGGAGCGAGGCTCGAGGCGCGGGCCGCCCACCCGGCCAGGGACGTGGTCCAGGTCCGCTCGGTCAGTGTCACGCCTTCCGAGGCAAGGACCAGCCTCAGGTCCTGCCGCTCATCGGTGCCCGGGCTGTCCCGCCCGGTGAGGATCTGGACCGCACGCGCGGCACCCCAGACCCGGACTGCGGTGCCACCCAGAACCGATCCCGGCTCGAGCAGCCGGGTCAGCGCCGCCCGGGCGATGCGCAGTTCGTCGGTGGCCCTCGCCGGCGTCGTGTTCCCGCTCATGTCCTCTCCCGTCATCTCGTCGCCGTCTCCCCTACCGTCGTTCATGCGTCGCCCTCCCCTTGGCTTCGACGCCGCAGATACAGGGCCGCGTCCACGTCTTCCGCCTCCGGCCGGTCCGCATCCCGCAGGTCGGCCATGGTCCAGGCCAGGCGCATGACGCGGGCATGACCCCGGGCAGTGAGTTCTGCTCGATCCAGGGCCGCATCGGCTCCGGCGCGTGCCCTGGGCTCGATGGCCAACGGCCCCTCCCGCAGCACGGCTGCCGGGATGTGGGCATTGCGGGACAGTCCGAAGGGCCTCAGCCGCGCGGCCTGCCTCTCGACCGCAGGCAGGATGCGGCCCCGGACGGTGGCCGAGTCCTCTCCTCCGGCCCCGGAGGTCAGGGCAGCCGCATCCACCGCCGGAACCGTGACCTGGATGTCCACCCGATCCAAGAGGGGGCCGGACAGTTTGGCCGTGTAGCGCCGCCGTTGCAGGGATGTGCATCGGCACTTGCTGCCGCGCCCGCCACCCCAACCGCAGGGGCAGGGGTTCGCAGCGAGCACCAGTTGGAAGCGGGACGGATAGCGCACCGCCCCGGAGGCCCGGTGCAGGGTGATGGCGCCGGACTCCAGGGGCTGGCGCAGGGCATCCAGAACCCGCCGGTCGAACTCGGGGGCCTCATCCAGGAACAGCACACCGCCGTGCGCCAGGGACGCGGCCCCGGGACGGGCGATGCCTGAGCCACCGCCCACCAGGGCCGCCATGGAGGCGGAATGGTGGGGCGCCTGGAACGGGGCCCTGCGGATCAGCCGGGCCGCTTCCTGGGGCCGTCCGGTCAGTGACCGTACCGCGGTCGCCTCCAGCGCTGTCTGGTCGTCCAACGGCGGCAGGATGCCGGGCAGCCGTTCGGCCAACATCGTCTTGCCCGCCCCCGGACTCCCCTCCAACAACACATGATGTCCCCCGGCGGCGGCCACCTCCAGGGCAAAGCGGGCCTCGAACTGTCCCGCGACCTCCGAGAGATCGGGTTCGTGTCCCCCAGACAGAGAGACGGACGTGGTCCTGTCCTCGCCATCCGACGCCGGTGCCGGCTCCGGCACGGCGCTGGCCAGCGGCGGCTCCGGATCCCCGCCGAAGGCCCTGATCACCTCATGCAGCGAGCGGAAACCCCGCACCCTGGCGCCGGGCACCAGGGAGGCCTCATCCGCCGATTCCTCGGCCACCACGACGTCCGGATACCCCGATTCGACCGCCGCCATCACGGAGGGCAGGATCCCCGGCGCGTGGCGCAACCGGCCGTCCAGCCCCAGTTCAGCGAGGAACACGGGCCCGTGCACGCCGTGCACCTGGCGGTCGGCGGCATAGGCCGCCATCACGATCCCCAGATCGAATCCGGGCCCCCGTTTGTGCAGTGCTGCCGGGACCAGGTTCACGGTCAGGTGCCTCCGCGTCAGTGGCAGTCCGGAATTACGGGCGGCGGCCTTGATGCGGTCCCGGCTCTCCTGGAGCGACTGGTCCGGCAGGCCGAGCAGGACGAAGCCGGGCAGCGTCTGGCCGATGTCCGCCTCGACCTCCACCAGGTGGCCGTGCATGCCGGTGAGCGCCACGGCGAGGGTCCGTCCCATGACGGCGGCCGCGCTCATGGGCGGATGTCCTTGAGGACCTCGACGGTCAGGCCGCCACCGGCCGGCAGCAGGACGGAGACCGCGTCCACCCTCCAGCCGGCCAACCGCCGCAGCTCCGGGTGCGCCGCCGCCCATTGGAGTGACAACCGGTACAGCCGGCGGAGTTTGCGCGCGTTGATGGCCTCGAAGGGGTGGCCGTAGCCGATGCCGCGGCGGGTCTTGACCTCCACCGCCACCCACCAGCCCTGGTGGATCCCCACGAGGTCGAGTTCACCGTCCGGGCAGCGCCAGTTGCGGTCCACGATCTCGTAGCCCTGGTCCTGCAGCCACCGGGCGGCCACGTCTTCCCCGAAGCGACCGAGTGCCGTGTGGGCTGATGATTGCTGCGGCCGGCGACCGGCCGCGGTGGATTGCGCCATTGATGTACCTCCACGCACCAGCCTGCTCGCTGACAGGGCCGCGTGGGGCGTGGCGGGCGGCCACTGTGGATGCTTCGGGCGAACCGGTGACCTGTGGAGGAACGCGCCGGTTCTCCGGTTACGGCAGGGCGGGCCCGTCCTGGGGCAACTGCAGGTCGTCGTTCTGCGGGAGTTCCTCCACGTTGACGTCCTTGAAGCTGAGGACCCGCACCCGCTTGACGAAGCGGGCGGTGCGGTAGATGTCCCACACCCACGCGTCCTCCATCAGGACCTCGAAGAACACCTCGCCGCCCTCCGCGCGCGCTTTCACCTCCACCGCATTGGCCAGGTAGAAGCGGCGTTCGGTCTCCACCACGTACCGGAAGAGGCCGACCACGTCGCGGTACTCCCGGTAGAGCTGGAGCTCCATCTCGGATTCGTAGTTCTCGAGTTCGTCGCCGCTCATGCCGTCCATTCTCCCTGTTGCACGCGCTGTTCCCGGCCCTGTTCCGGCCGTGCGGACCAGACCGGGGTCGCTTCGTGGCCTGGGGACAGGCCCAGGTTCCAGCTCATCCGATGGTAGGGGCTCGGCCCTCGGTCCAGGATCGCCTGCCGGTGTACCGCAGCCCCATAGCCCTTGTTGCCCTCCCAACCGTAGTCCGGAAAGGCCTCCGCCAGGCCGGTCATCAGCCCGTCGCGTTCCACCTTGGCCAGGATCGAGGCGGCCGCCACGGTGGCACACGTCGCATCGGCCTTGACCTGGAGGTGCACCGACCCAGGGCCAGGAGCCAGGCCGACACTGGCCTGCAGCGGGGACCGCGGCAGCCAGTTGTCGCGCCCGTCCAGGACCAGCGCATCCGGGATGCGCCCCAAGTCGGCCGCCACCCTGTGCCAGGCCCGCCGTCCCGCGAGGGCGAGGGCTGCGGAGATCCCGTACCGGTCGATCTCCCCGGGTTCCGCGTGTCCGACGGCGGCCGCGGCACCCCACGCGAGGATCTCGGGAACCAGCGCCTCCCGGCGCTTGGCGGACAGGACCTTGGAGTCACGGACGGCCGGTTGCGGGCCGGCGTCGGGCAGGGCCACGACGACGACTCCCACGCTCACCGGACCGGCCAGGGCACCCCGGCCCACCTCGTCCATGCCGGCGACCAGCAGCGGACGCCCGGTCCGTTCCGTCCGCCCGGGCACTCCCGGTGAGGCGAGGGCCAGCTGTGCTGCGACGAGGGACAGCTCGACGGACAGGTCGGGGCCGGGCACGGTGGTACGCGTGGTCATGCGGGCCGACGTCCAGCTGCGTGGCGGACGGGGTTCATTCGGACTCCGTCCGGGCCGCCTCGGGGTCCGGGACGTGCTCGAAGGCGTCGCGGTTGCCGCCGGCGTCCCCCCAGCGGGAGAGGGGCCAGGCGATGACCTCGGCGCGGCCGGTCACGTCGTCCAGGCTGATGAACCCGTTGCCCGGACCGTCCTGGTGCATGCGGGAATCGGCGGAGGCGTCACGGTGGTCGCCCATGACCCAGATCTGGCCTTCGGGCACCGTGACGTCGAAGGGGATGTCCGAGGGGGCGGACCCCGGGTGCAGGTACGGCTCCTCGACCGGGGTGCCGTTGACGGTGAGCATCCCCTCGGCGGTGCAGCACTCCACCCGATCCCCCGGCAGGCCGATGAGCCGTTTGACGAGGTGCTGCTCGGAGGAGTTCGGCATCAGGCCGATGAACTCGAGGGCCTCGCGGACGGGATTGGACGCCACCGGGGCCGGCTCGCCGAGCCACCCCTTGGTGTCCTCGAAGACCACCACGTCACCACGCTCCACGTCGAAGGGGCCGGGGACCAACAGGTTGACGAAGATCCGGTCATTGATCTGCAGCGTCTGCTCCATGGACCCGGAGGGGATGTAGTACGCGCGGAACAGGAAGGTCTTGACCAGGAAGGAGGCCAGCAGCGTGATGAGCACGATCAGGACGACTTCACGGACCGCGAGCCAGAGCCGGTGCCCTCCGGACGGTGCGCCGGCGTGGTCCGTGGCCGGGCCGGCGACATGACCGGCATCGTGGCCCGCGGGGGTCTCGGCGGGGGTCGTTCCAGGGCCTTCCCCTCGAGGGGCCTCAGGTGCCCCCGGGTTGTTCTCCTGGGCCATCTCGCCGTCCTCTCCGCTGGTCCGGCTGTCCACTCTACCGCTCGCCAGCTCCCGGACCGGGCTCCAGCGGGGTGCGTCGCTCCGCGGGCCAGGCGATGCCGGTCACCTTCCCGATGACCTTGGTCTCCTCGATCATGCCGCCGCCCGGGGCACCCAGGAGGCCGCGAGAATCGTGGGAGTGGTGGCGGTTGTCCCCCAGGAGGAACAGCCGCCCCTCGGGCACCTCGGCGGTGAACGCGGTGCGGGAGGCCGGCGGTTCGGCGAGGTAGTCCTCCGGAACAGCCTCGCCGTTGACCTCGAGCAGGCCGTCGGCACTGCAGCAGGAGACGGTGTCCCCGCCCACGCCGGCCACCCGCTTCACATAGGCGGACGTGTCCGGCTTCAGGCCGAGCCATTGCAGCGCCTCGTCCACCGCCCGGGCCGGTGCCGGCCGGGAGTCGTAGGGCACGAAACTGCCCTCGCCGTCCACGACGACCACGTCCCCCCGCTCCACGGGTGCGGCCGCGTAGGCCCCTCGGTCCACACTGATGCGGTCTCCGGGGAGCAGCAGCGGCTCCATGGATCCGGAGGGGATGCGATACAGATCCGCCACGGTGCTGCGCAGCAGGGCGGCGGCCAGCACAGCGGCGATCAGCACCGCGCCGACGAGGAGGGCCCAGGCCCAGACGGGATGTGCCTCGAACGCCGCCCTGAGACGACGACGCCGCGGGCGCCGGTTCCCCTGGGGATTCCGGCGCCCGCGGCGCTGACGAGGCGACGAGTCAGACGACAGGTCGGTCATCGGATCATGATCATGCGGAAGCGCAGATCAGGCCTTCTTGGTCGAGAAGTCGCGCTTCTCCTTGATCTTGGCGGCCTTGCCGTGGCGATCGCGCATGTAGTACAGCTTGGCGCGGCGCACGTCACCGCGGGAGACGAGCTCGATCTTGTCGATGACCGGGGAGTGCACCGGGAAGGTGCGCTCCACGCCGACGCCGAAGGACACCTTGCGGACACGGAAGGTCTCGCGCACGCCATGGCCGTGGCGGCCCATGACGAAGCCCTGGAAGACCTGCACACGGGCGGTCTTGCCTTCGACGATGTTCACGTGCACCTTGACGGTGTCACCGGGGCGGAAATCGGGAACGTCGTTGCGCAGCAGGGGCGCATCGAGGGAGTCGAGAATATGCATGGTGATACTCCTGGTGAACGCCACAGGTCATTCACGTCGTCAGCGGCACGCCGGCCGGTGCCTCCGGAAGTGGAGGCGTCGGGATGGGCATGCCCAAGCTAGGGACCGGTTGACCCGTCTGGGCGCCGGTGGGTCAGACTGTCGGCATCCGCCCCCTGTGGCAGGTCGGATGTCCAGTTGACACAGCTGACCATTATGCCAGATCCGAGGCCGTCTTGTCTCCTGGCGCGGTGGATGTGGTGGGGCCAGCGGTCTCCGTGGACTCGACTGACTCGGGTGGCAACAGGTCCGGACGCCGGGACCGGGTGCGGGCCAACTGCTGGTCGTGCCGCCAGGCCGCGATCCGCCCGTGGTCACCGGACAGCAGGATCTCCGGGACGTCGCGGTCACGCCACGAGGACGGCTTGGTGTAGACCGGGTACTCGAGCAGTCCGTCGCTGTGGGACTCCTCCACGAGGGATTCCGGGTTGCCGACCACGCCGGGCACCAGTCGCCCCACGGCCTCGATCATGGCCAGAGCCGCCACCTCCCCGCCGTTGAGGACGTAGTCGCCGAGGGAGACCAGCCGCACCTCGAAGAGGTCGGCGGCCCATTCGAACAGTCGCTCGTCGATGCCCTCGTAGCGTCCGCAGGCCACCACGAGGTGATCCGCGCCGGCCAGCTCCTGGGCCACGGACTGTCGGAACAGCGTTCCCGACGGCGTCGGCACCAGCAGTACCGGACGCGCACCCGAGGCGTCGTCGGCGTCAGCCGCGGAGGCTGCGATCGCCTCGAGCGCCAGCGCCCAGGGCTCCGGCTTCATGACCATGCCGGCACCGCCGCCATAGGGGGTGTCGTCCACGGTGCGGTGCCGGTCGGAGGTGTGATCGCGCAGGTCGTGGATGCGGATGTCCAGCAGGCCCTCCCGGCGGGCCTTGCCGATCAGCGACACGTCGAGGGCCTGGAGGTACTCGGGGAAGATCGTGACGACGTCGATCCTCATGCAGGGTCCTCCGCAGCAGAGCTGCCATCAGCCGCGGGGGCGTTGAGCGTCAACAGGCCCGGCGGTGGCGTCAGGGTGATCGTGCCGGACTCGGGATCGACCTCGGGGACGATCTCCTCGACGAACGGCACGAGGGCGCTGGTCCCGCCGTCGAGCTCCACCTCCAGAAGGTCCTGGACCTCCCCGGTGATCAGCCCGGTCACGCTGCCGACCTTCGTGCCGTCGACCATGACGGCCAGTCCGACCAGGTCCTCCTCGTACCAGGCGTCGTCCTCCCCCGCCTCGTCCGGCTCGGCGAAGAGCTCGGTGCCGCGGAGGGCCTCGGCCTGGTTGCGGTCGGCCACCCCCTCCAGGGCCACCAAGAGGATGTCCTTGTTCCACCGGGCCCGGACCACGGTCAGCGCCCCGTCCTGGCCGGCACCCTGACCACCACGGCGGCCCTGAAGCACCGCTCCGGGGCTGAACCGTTCTCCGGGCTCGTCCGTGAACACCTGGACGGTCACCTCACCATGGATGCCATGGGGCTTGCCGATCCTCGCGACGCGGACGTGCTCGCGCTCGTCCCGGGGTGGGTTCTCGGCACCTGACTGCGGCATGTTCGTGGGGTCCTTTCGGAAGGAAGGCAAGAAGAAGGCAAGAGGGTCAGGGACGACAATGGCCCGCGCCGGACGGTGTCCGGACACGGGCCATCATGTCATGCAGCCGCGCCGGGCCCGCAGTGCGGGACGGAGCGGCACGGTACAGCTACCGGCGGCGGTCGGTGTCCACGACGTCGACCCGGACCGGATGGCCGGCGAGGCCGTCCAGCACGGTGCGCAACGCGGTGGCGGTCCGGCCCTGTCGGCCGATCACCCGACCCAGGTCGGCGGGATCGACACGAACTTCGAGGACTTCGCCGCGACGGTTGTTCCGCAGGTCGACCTGAACGTCTTCCGGGGAATCGACGATTCCCCGGACCAGATGTTCGAGCGCTTCCTGCAGCATGGTCACTCGGACTTCTCGTCGGCCGGAGCCTCGGCGGAGTCGGCGGCGACCTCGGTGGTTTCAGCGGCGTCGGCAGGGGCCTCAGCGGCATCTTTCTTCGGCGTGATGGCCTCCGGGATGATGACCGAGCCCTTCTGCGGAGTCACGAAGGACTCCTTCGGCTGCTTGGTCTTCAGGGTGCCCTCGGCACCCGGCTCACCCTTGAACTTCTGCCAGTCACCGGTGATCTTGAGGATGGCGTGCACCTGCTCGGTGGGCTGGGCGCCCACGGACAGCCAGTACTGTGCCCGCTCGGAGTTGACCTCGATGAACGAGGGCTCCTCGGTGGGGTGGTACTTGCCGATCTCCTCGATGGCACGGCCATCGCGGCGGGTGCGGGAGTCCATGACGACAATGCGGTAGTACGGGGCGCGAATCTTGCCGAAACGCTTCAGACGGATCTTTACGGCCACGGGTGTGGTAGCTCCTGGTTCTTGGTTTTGGCGCAGCGTACACGCCGGCCGTGGGGTTGGCGCGGGGTGGTGAGCTACTGACAGAACGGCCGGCCGGAGTGATAGAGGGTCGCCCGGACGGCAGTTCAGTACCGTCCCATTCTGCCAGACACCCGGCTGTTTGTCCTAGTTCGCCCCGAGGGGTGTCCTACTTCGTCTCGGGCGCGGCCTCCGCACCGGGCCCAGCGTCGGTCCCGACGCCGGCCGGCACCTCGGCCTCGGAGAGCACGAGCAGCGTGTTCCACGGGTCGCGGACCTCGAGGCCGCGCTCGGTGCGCTGGGCGGCCCGGCCGGCACTCCTGAGCCGGTCCTCGGCGGACCCCAGCCCCTCACCCTGCGGCAGGGTGATCTCGACGGAGCCCAGACCGAGGGTGTTGCGGCGGGGGCCGACACCGGTGGAGTTCCACGTGTTCATCGCCATGTGGTGGTGGTAGCCTCCGGCCGACACGAACAGGGCCATGGTGCCGAGCGCGGTGGTCTTCTCGAAGCCGAGCTCCCGGATATAGAAGTCCTCGGCCTCCTGGACGTTCCCCACCTGAAGGTGGACGTGCCCCACGGATGCGGGTGCGGTGGTCAGTCGGTTCACGGCCTCCTCGGTGAGGTGCGTGTCCAGGTACCGGTCCCACGGCAGGTAGATGGTCGTCATGGCCACCTGGCGGTCCGGACCCCACTGCCACTGGTCACGGGGCCGGTCGACGTACAGCTCGATGCCGTTGTTGTCCGGGTCCTGGAAGTAGAAGGCCTCAGAGACGAGATGGTCAGAACTGCCGACGAACCGCGTGGGGTCCAGGCGCACGGCCGAGTAGACGGTGGCGGCGAGATCGGCAGCCTCCTCGAAGAGGATGGCCACGTGATAGAGGCCGGCCTCGCCCTCACCCGGGAGCTTGAGGCCGCGTGCTTCCTCGATGCCGACGAGCGGCACGCCGGACCGGCCCAGGATGACGTTGGGGCCGTCCTCGGCCACAGCGACGAGGCCCAGTGCCTGCTCGTAGTAGGCCCGCAGGCGGGTCACGTTGTCCGACTTCAGAGTCACCATCCCCATGGACAGCCCGGCGGGCAGCAGATCGGCGACGGGGCGCCCACTGATGGGCTGATGCTGCATGGACTGGCGCCGCAGGGCATCGGGATCTGCAGCGGTATCAGAGGCGGTGAAGGACATGACTGGTCTCCTCGGGTTCGGCCCGGTATCTACTCGGGCTGGTGGCGTCTGCGGGCGGCACTGCGGATTCACTGGCTCGTGTCCCGGTCAGCGCCTTCATCACATCACAACTCAGTTGACGCTTCAAGTATTCCACCGCCCGGTGCGGTGTGACCAGAACCACCCCAGCCCACCAGAGGAACCACCCCAACGCGGAAACATCCCCGGAGACATCAGAGGGCCGCAACCACCGTGGTGGTTGCGGCCCTCGAGTCGTGCCGGCTCAGTTGCCGCCGAGGTACTTGTCGAACCCATTGGGAAGGTTCAGCGACGACGGGTCGAAGCCGCCGTCCGTACCGCCCTCGGCGCCCTGACCGAAGGCGGAACCCGCGGCCGGGGAGCCAGACCGCTTGCGTCGGTCCTCAAGCTCACGCATCTCCTGGGCTGCCTTGGCCGGGTTGCCCGACTTGGGCTTGGCCTTCTTGCCCTTGCCCTTGCCCTTGCGGGAACCGCCGGCCCCGCCCGCTCCGCCACCGGGCATCCCTGGCATCCCAGGCATTCCCGGCATGCCGCCGCCGGCCGCCATCTTCTTCATCATCTTCTGGGCCTGGCCGAAGCGCTCCAGCAGGCCGTTGATCTCGGAGACCTGGACACCGGCGCCGCGGGCGATGCGGGCCCGGCGGGAGCCGTTGATGATCTTGGGTGCCACCCGCTCGTGCGGGGTCATGGACCGGATGATGGCCTCGATGCGGTCGATCTGCCGCTCGTCGAACTGCTCGAGCTGCTGGCGCATGCCCTGCGCCCCGGGCATCATCATCAGGAGCTTCTTCATGGAGCCCATCTTCTTGATCTGCTGCATCTGATCAAGGAAGTCGTCGAGGGTGAAGTCCTCCTGGTCCACGAACTTCTGGGCCATCTTCTCGGCATCGGCCCGGTCCCAGTTGCGCTCGGCCTGCTCGATCAGGCTCATCATGTCGCCCATGTCCAGGATGCGTGAGGCCATCCGGTCCGGGTGGAAGACCTCGAAGTCAGCTAGGTTCTCGCCCGTGGACGCGAACATCACGGGCTTGCCCGTCACCGAGCGCACCGAGAGGGCGGCACCGCCGCGAGCGTCGCCGTCGAGCTTGGAGAGCACCACGCCGGTGAAGCCGACGCCCTCGTTGAAGGCCTGGGCCGTGGCCACGGCGTCCTGGCCGATCATGGCGTCGAGGACGAAGAGGACCTCGTCCGGCTGGACCGCCGCGCGGATGTCCGCCGCCTGCTGCATGAGCTCGGCATCCATGCCGAGACGGCCGGCGGTGTCCACGATCACGATGTCGTTGTACCTGGCCTTGGCCTCGGCCACGCCGTTCCGGGCCACCTGCACCGGGTCCCCGGTGGGATCCTCGAACTCGCTGGAGACGCCCGGGTGCGGGGCGTAGACCGGAACGCCGGCCCGTTCGCCGTTGACCTGGAGCTGCTTGACCGCGTTGGGGCGCTGGAGATCGGCCGCCACCAGCAAGGGGGTGTGGCCCTGTTCCTTCAGGTGCTTGGAGAGCTTGCCCGCGAGGGTGGTCTTACCCGCACCCTGCAGGCCGACGAGCATGATGACCGTCGGGGGGTTCTTCGCGAGGTTCAACCGCCGCGTCTCACCACCGAGGATGGCGACCAGTTCCTCGTTGACGATCTTGACGATCTGCTGGCCGGGGTTCAGTGCCTGGCTGACCTCTTCGCCGAGGGCCCGCTCCTTGATGTGGCTGATGAACTCACGCACCACCGGAACGGCCACGTCTGCATCCAGCAGTGCCCGGCGGATCTCTCGGGCAGTGGCGTCGATATCCGCTTCGGACAGGCGCCCCTTGCCCTTCAGGTTCTTGAAGGTGGCGGCCAGGCGATCGGACAGGGAGTTGAACACTGCGGTGCTCTTCCTTCGGTGGTTGGGGGTGGCGGCGGAAACTACCAGTTCCCAAGGGTATCAAGTCAGACGCAGAGGGGGCCCCGCTCGCTGGCGGGGCCCCCTTTCGGACTTGTCTCCCTACTTCACACCAACCGAGGTGGTCTCCCGGTCTGCCGGGGCCGCAGCGGCCACCGTCTCCTGCTCCCCGGTGTCCGGGGATTCGGAATAGGACGTTCCCATCCCGCCGCCACCGAACTCGTAGGCGTTCTCGCTGTGCAGGGACCGGTCCAGGCCGGCCTCCTCCTCCTCAGCGGTGACGCGCCACCCCATGGTGGCTTTGAGGGCGATCCCAATCACGAAGGTGACCACGCCGGCATAGACGACGGCGACCAGCACGGCCACCACCTGCGCGAGCAGCAGGGAGGCGTCGCCGCCATAGAACAGTCCGGCACGGCCGTCCTCCAGGGGCCGGCCGAGCAGGCCGATCATGACGGTGCCGATGATGCCCGCCACGAGGTGGAGCCCGACGACGTCCAGGGAATCATCGAAACCGAGCTTGTACTTCAGGCCGACGGCTAGGGCACAGGCGGCACCGGCGATGAAGCCGATGATGAGGGCGCCCACTGGATCGACGAAGGCACAGGCCGGGGTGATGGCCACCAGTCCGGCCACGATGCCGGAGGCGCTGCCGATCGAGGTGGCGCGCTTGCCGCGGATCCGTTCGGTCAGCAACCAGCCGAGCATGGCGGCTGCCGGGGCCGCGAGGGTGTTGACCCAGATGAGGCCGGCCTCCGTGGCATCACCGGCGGCGCCGCCGTTGAAGCCGAACCAGCCGAACCACAGCAGGGCGGCGCCGAGCATCACGAAGGGGATGTTGTGGGCGCGGTGACCGGGGTCCGTGCCGAAGCCTTTGCGCTTGCCGAGCAGCAGGGCGATGACCAGGGCGGCCACGCCGGCGGAGATGTGGACGACCAGGCCACCGGCGAAGTCGACGGCCTCGCCCACGGCACTGCCGATGGCACCGTCGGCGGAGAGCAGTCCGCCACCCCAGACCATGAAGGCCAGCGGGCAGTAGACGGCGGTGACCCAGATCGGGACGAAGACCACCCACGTGCTGAACTTGGCACGGTCGGCGATGGCACCCGAGATCAGGGCGACCGTGATGATGGCGAAGGTCGCGCCGAAACCGATGCCGATCAGGTCCTCGGTGCCGAGGGAGCCGTAGAGCCCGAAGTCGGCGAACGGATTGCCGAACATCTGGGCGATGCCGTCACCGCCGGTCATGTTGTAGCCCCAGAGCACCCAGACCACGGCCACCAGGCCGATGGACACAAAGGACATCATCATCATGTTCAGGGCGGCCTTGGCACGGGTCATGCCGCCATAGAAGAAGGCCAATCCGGGGGTCATCAGCAGCACCAGGGCGGCACACACCATGGTCCAGACATGCCCCGATGTCAGTTCGATCGTTTCCACTGTTCATCCTCTCGCCCGGGTCCGCCCGTGACTCCCGGGCGGGGATGGCCCGGGACATCGTGCGGTGTCGCGACGGGTTGCGACGGGTCCCGGTTAAAAGAATGGGCGTGGCGTGTTTCACGGCCTTCGTCAGGATGTTTCCCCAAGATGACGATCATCCGGGGCCGGTAAACAACATGTTTCGCCGCTGGCAGCACGATGGCCCAGGCGAATGTCGCCCGGGCCATCGTGCTGCAGTCATCGATCAGATCGTCTTCCTGGAATCCGGATCCTCGGATCCTTGACCGTACGGCTCAGTCGAGCAGGGCCTCCACGAAGCCCTCGGCGTTGAACGGCGCGAGATCATCCGGGCCCTCGCCCAGGCCGACGAGCTTGACCGGGACGCCGAGCTCACGCTGGATGGCCACCACGATGCCACCCTTGGCGGTGCCGTCCAGCTTGGTCAGGGCGATGCCGGTGATGTTGACGACCTCGGCGAAGACCTTGGCCTGGGCCAGGCCGTTCTGTCCGGTGGTGGCATCCAGGACAAGCAGCACCTCGTCCACAGCGGCCTGCTTCTCGATGACGCGCTTGATCTTGCCCAGCTCGTCCATGAGGTTGGCCTTGTTCTGCAGGCGCCCGGCGGTGTCCACGATCACCACGTCGGCTTCCTGCTCGATGCCGGTCTTCACGGCTTCGAAGGCCACCGAGGCCGGGTCGGCACCATCCTCGTAGGAGCGGACGGTGTCCACGCCCACCCGGGCCCCCCACGTGGCCAGCTGCTCGGCGGCGGCCGCACGGAAGGTGTCAGCCGCGCCGAAGACGACATGGCGGTCCTCGGCCACGAGCACCCGCCCGATCTTGCCGACGGTGGTGGTCTTGCCGACACCGTTGACGCCGACGACCATCATGACGGCCGGGCGGCCCTCCTTACGGGAGGCATCCAGGCGGCGGTCCATGGTCGGATCGACCATCTTGACCAGCTCCTCGTGGAGCATGGCCTTGACCTGCTGGGGATCGCGGGACCCCTCCACCGTGACGCGTTCGCGCAGGTTGTCCACGAGTTCCATGGTGGGCTCGGTGCCGAGGTCCGCCAGCAGGAGGGTCTCCTCCACCTCGTCCCAGACGTCATCCGTGATGTTGTCCGTGGACAGCAGCGCCAAGAGGCCCTTGCCGAAGATGCTGTTGGACTTGGCCAGGCGTGCACGCAGCCGCGCCAGACGGCCGGCGGCGGGGGCCGGTGTCTCCAGCTCGGGGGCGGTCGACTCCTCGGCCTCCACCACGTCCTTGGCGGGCACGGGGGCGGCGACCGGCGCCTCGGGTTCGGCGACCGCAGTACCCGCGGGGCCGGCGTCGTCCGTCTCCGGACGATCGAGGACCGCGGTGCTCCCGGTACCGGTGGGCCCCGGGTCATTGGCGTCACGGGTGGTCGGGTAGATGCCCCGGGGGCGCTTGGGCTTGCGGTCGATGAAGACCAGCAGCACCAGGCCGACGAGCAGGACAGAGGCAAGCGAAATCAAGATGATCGGATCCACCGCACCAGTCTGTCACAGCTCTCCGGGTGACTCGCGATGGTACGCCGTGGCCCGCCAAGGCCAGGGCGGGCAGGCCGGCCGCAGGTGGCAAGATGGGGGTCATGGCGCGTACGAGGAACACGGTGGAGGATCGGATCCCCATCCCCCGGGAGATCAAGGTCCTCATCGTCGCCGCCTTCGTCATCGCCATCGGCTTCGGCATCATCGCGCCGGTCCTGCCCCAGTACGCCCAGTCGTTCAATGCCTCCGCCACGGCCGTGTCAGCCGTGGTCTCCGCATTCGGACTCACCCGGCTGCTGTTCGCCCCGTTCTCCGGGCGCCTGACGAGCCGGTTCGGGGAGACGCCGGCCTACATGGCCGGAGTGCTGATCGTCTCGCTGTCGATGTTTCTCGTCGCGTTCTCGCAGGACTATTGGCAGCTGTTGGTCTTCCGTGCGCTCGGCGGCATCGGCTCCACCCTGTTCACGGTGTCCGCGATGGCGTTCCTGGCCCGGAAGGCGCCCCCGAGTATCCGCGGCCGGGTCTCCGGGGCCTACGCCTCGGCGTTCCTGATCGGCAATATCGCCGGCCCGGTGGTCGGCTCGGTGCTGGCGGTCTTCGGTTACCGGGTGCCCTTCCTGATCTACGGCACGGCACTGGTCGTCGCCGCCGGACTGGTGTTCTTCCTGCTGCGTGACTCCCGGCTCGCTGACCGTGGCAAGCCGGACACCCGGCCGGACATGAAGCTGGCCGAGGCCTGGGAGCGCCCTGCCTTCCGCGCCGCGCTGACCTCCTTCTTCGCCAATGGCTGGGCGACCTTCGGCGTGCGCAACTCCCTGACGCCGTTGCTGGCCGCCACCGCCTTCACGGGCACGGGGTTCTGGCTCGACGGACCGCAGATCGCCGGTGCCGCCCTGTCCCTCTTCGCGGTCGGCAACATCGCCGCGGTCACGTTCTCCTCACGGTTGTCCGACGTTCACGGCCGCAAGCCCCTGATCATCATCGGTCTCCTGGTGGCCGCCGCAGGCACCGCCGTGATCGGCTGGATGGACAACCCGTGGCTGTTCCTGGCCCTGTGCGTGGTGGCCGGAGCCGGCACGGGAACGCTCAATGCGCCACAGCAGGCCGCCGTGGCGGACATCGTGGGCCAGGAGCGCAAGGCCGGCCCCGTGATGTCCACCGCGCAGATGGCCTCCGATCTCGGGGCGATCTCCGGTCCGCTGATTGCCGGGCTGGTGGTGGACACGTCCGGGTTCGGCTGGGCCTTCCTGCTCAGCGGCGGCATCCTGGCCGTGGGCGCCATCTCCTGGACCTTCGCCCCGGAGACCAATCTGCCGGTGGCGCCGGGTGGCCCCCGGACGGGCGCCCTGCCGAAGGTCAGTCCGCCGGGGCGGGCCGCAACGCCTCCAGACGCTGGCTGATGACGGTGCTGACGCCGTCCCCGCGCATGGAGACGCCGTAGAGCGCGTCCGCGACCTCCATGGTGCGCTTCTGGTGGGTGATGATGATCAGCTGACTGTCCTGCTGCAGCTCCCGGAAGATCTCCAGCAGGCGCCCGAGGTTGGTGTCGTCCAAGGCGGCCTCCACCTCGTCCATCACGTAGAACGGGCTGGGCCGGGCCTTGAAGATCGCGACGAGCATGGCGACGGCGGCCAGTGAGCGTTCACCGCCGGACAGCAGGGACAGCCTCTTCACCTTCTTGCCCGCCGGCCTGGCCTCCACCTCGACGCCGGACTCGAGCAGGTTGTCCGGATCCGTCAGGAACAGCCGCCCCTCACCGCCCGGGAACAGCGTGGCGAAGACGTGCTGGAACTGGGCGGCGGTGTCCTCGAACGCCGCGGAGAACACGCGCAGCACCGTGTCATCCACGTCCTGGATGATCTTCAGCAGGTCCCGTCGGCTGGAGTCCAGGTCCTCGAGCTGACCGGACAGGAAGCGGTGCCGTTCCTCCACGGCGGCATACTCCTCCAGCGCCAGCGGGTTGACCCGGCCCAGCGCGGACAGTTCACGCTCGGCCCGGCGCAGCCGCTTCTGCTGTTCGGCGCGGTCGAACGGCACCGTCTCGGGCTCGGCGCCGGTCTCGGTGGGGGTCTCGGCCTCGGAGTCGGCCTCGGTCCGCTCCGCGGGTGGTGCCAGCGGGACCGGCAGGTGCGGGCCGAAGTGCTCGATCAGGTAGTCCACGGTCATGCCGAGGTCATCGAGGGACTTGTCCCGCAATTGGTCCAACTTGAGCTGCTGTTCCTGCCGGGCCATCCTGGCCGCGTGCAGCCGGTCCTTGGCCTGTGCCACCACCGAGCGGTGGTGGTCAGCGGTGCGCTGGAGCTGTTGACGCCGCGCCGCGAGTTCCTCGCCGCGGCGGTCCAGTTCCGTGCGGTCCCGATCGGCGCGGGCCACGGCGTCCTGCACACGTTCCAGGGCCTGTGCCAGCGCCTGCGAGACCGCCGAGATCCGGGTCATCCAGGCCCGTCGCTTCTGCTCGGACCGCTCCCGCTCCTGGTGGGCCAGGGTGGCCGCTGAGACCTGGCGGCGCGCCTGATCGGCCCGCACGACGAGCTGGGACCGGCTGGACTCGGCGGCCCTCAGGGCCAACCTGGCCTCGGTCTCCCGGTGCCGGGCGAGGCCAGCCTGCTCCTCCGCCCTGTCCCGCGCCTCCGGGTCGGGATGGGCCGCCGTGTCTTCAGTCGACGCGTCCGTGGTCGATTCTTCCGCACTGTTCGGATCCGCTGCGGCGGTCTCGGCCCGCCGCGCTTCCTCCTCGGCCTGTCCGACGCCGGCCGTCGCCTCCGTGAGTCGGTCCCGCAGGGCCGTGAGCTCGGCACGCTGGCGTTCCACACCGTCGTCGGCATGGGCCAGCTGCTGGTTGAGCCGGGCCAGCTCCTCGGTGACCGCCGTGAAGCGGGCATCCGAGGCGTCGAGGGCCTCGAGTGCGGCGGTCTCGGCGGCGTTGGCCTCCTCGACCTCCCGGGCCAGCCCGGAGCGCTGGAACCGGAGCCGTTCGACCTCATGGGTGGCCTGCTCCGCCTCACCGGCCGCCTGGTCCGCCGCGGCCTGGCGCTCCAGCCGACTGCCGGATCCGGCCCCGCGGCCATCCGCCCATCCCGGGCCCACCACGTGCCCATCCCGGGTGGCCAGGCGGACCGGCACACCCCGGTAGAGCGCCGGAAGCAGTCCGCCGTCCAGGAGCGCGGTGGCCGTGGCCAGGTCCTCCACGAGCACCGTCCCGGCCAGCAGGGACCGCACGGTGTCCGCGATCGAGTGTTCTGCGCTGGAGTGACCGGCGCCCGACGGTTCCGCGGTGCCGCCGGCGGTCCCGGTCTCCCCCTCGGGAAGCCGGACCACGGACCCCGCGTCCGTCGCCCCCTCGGGGAGATCCTCCCCCGGTGCGGCGAGGCCGAGACCGGCTGCGCCAGGGACGGTCATGGCTGTTCCCTCCGGGCCGGGCGCCCAGGGGAACAGCAGGCGCGCGTCTGCTGCGCCGGCGTCGGCCAGCCGACCCGCCGCCTCGACGGCCGGGGCGAGGCCGTCGAGGACGAGCTGTTCCGCAGGTCCGCCGAGGGCGGCGGCGATGGCGGCCTCCCAGCCGCCCTCCACGGTCAGGACCTCGGCGAGTGCGGTGGGGGCCAGGTCCCCGAGAGCCGTGACGGCGGCGCCGGCCTCCGGTTGGAGGGCCTCGGCCAAGGCGTCCCGACGGGCCAGGGCGGCGCCGTGGGCCGATTCGGCGGCGGCGAGCGCCTCGTCGAGCCGGGTCAGGCGTTCGCGCAGCCGATCGGCGGTCTCGGCGGTGGCCTCGTAGGTCGCGTCGAGTTCCTCCTCGGAATCAAGCGAGCCGGCCAGGCGGTTCTGGTGGTCCGCCAGTTCGGCGCGCAAAGACTGCGCGGTCCGCTCACTGTCCGACAGCCGGGACGTGGCCTTCTCCCACTGCGCCCGGAGGGACTGCTCGGTCGCCTTGGCGGCCTCGATGCGACCCGCCGCGACGGCGGCCGCTTGGCGCCGGTCCGCGGCCTGTTGCAGGAGACGCGTGTAGGTGTCCGATGCCGCCCGGGCCGCGGCTTCGGCACGTTGCCGCTCTATGGAGGCCCGCTCGAGCTCTGACTGGGCCGTCGCCACGGCGGTCTCGGCCTCGGCTGCCTCGGTCCCGGCCCGGTCGGCGAGGTCCCGTGCCGTGTCCGGGTCCGGGCCCGACGGCGCCGGGACGGGCTGACTGCGAGAGCGTTCCCGCTCGGCGGCCACGGCACCCAGGGAACGGTACCGTTCGGCCAGGGTCGAGAGCCGGTACCAGTGGTCACGGGCGGCCGCGGAGGCCTGCCCGGCCGTGGCGACGTCCGTGGCCAGCTCGGCTGCGGCCTCCTCGGCCCGGGCGACCTCGGCCTCGGCGGTGGCGACAGCCTGTTCGAGCTCCTGGTCTCCGGCGCCCAGCTGCTCCAGGGCCGCCTGCTGCCGGAACAGGTCGTCCGCAAGCAGGCGGGACCGGGCATCACGGACGTCGAACTGGATCCGCTGCGCCTTGCGGGCGGTCTTGGCCTGCTTGGACAACGGCCCCAGCTGACGGCGCACCTCCTCGGAGAGGTCACGGACACGGTCCAGGTTCGTGCGCATCGACTCGAGCTTGCGCACGCTGCGCTCCTTGCGCCGGCGGTGTTTGAGCACCCCCGAGGCCTCCTCGATGAAGCCGCGGCGTTCCTCCGGACTGGCCTGCAGGATCCGGTCCAGCTGGCCCTGGCCCACGATCACGTGCATCTCCCGGCCGAGACCGGAGTCGGATAACAGCTCCTGGATGTCGAGCAGTCGGCAGGAACTGCCGTTGATGGCGTACTCGGATCCCCCGCTGCGGAACAGCGTGCGGGAGATGGTGACCTCCGAGTACTCGATCGGCAGGGCGCCGTCAGCGTTGTCGATGGTCAGGGACACCTGGGCGCGGCCCAGCGGGGCGCGCCCAGAGGTGCCGGCGAAGATGACGTCCTCCATCTTCCCGCCGCGCAGGTTCTTCGCACCCTGCTCCCCCATCACCCAGGAGAGCGCGTCCACCACGTTGGACTTGCCCGAGCCGTTGGGGCCCACCACGGCGGTCACACCGGGTTCGAAGTGGAAGGTGGTGGCCGAGGCGAAGGACTTGAAGCCGCGGACCGTCAACGTCTTCAGGTACATGGGCTGGTGCCGGGCCCTTCCCCCAGACCATCCCGGAACTGCGGCAGCCGCGTGCCCACGCCGAGGAGTTCTGCCACGGCCGAGACCGTGCGGGCCGCTGCTTGTCCGTCCCCGTAGGGATTGACCGCCTGGGCCATGGCATCGTAGGCATTCTGGTCCCGCAGCAGGGTGGTGACCTCCCTGTAGATTCGTTCCTCGTCGGTTCCGATCAACCGCACGGTCCCCGCCGTGACCGCTTCCGGCCGCTCCGTGTTCTCCCGCATCACCAGGACGGGCTTTCCGAGACCGGGGGCCTCCTCCTGGACCCCGCCCGAATCCGTGAGGACCACGGTGGACAGAGCGAGCAGGTGTGTGAACTCCCCGTAAGCCAGAGGCTCCGTGACCAACACGTTCACCAGCCCCTCCAGTGCGGGCAGAACGGCCTCCCGCACGACGGGGTTCTTGTGCACGGGCAGGACCACGTCCAGCTGGGGATTCTCCCGCGCCAGCCGTGCCACCGCCCGCCCGACGCCGCGCATGGCCTCACCCTGGTTCTCCCGGCGGTGGGTTGTCACGACCAGCAGCCGCCGACCGTCCGCCACGGATTGCGTCAGGGCCTGCAGCCGATTGTCGGAGAACGGCACCCGCAGGCCCACGACCTCCAGCAGGGCATCGATGACGGTGTTGCCCGTGACATACACCGTCTCCGCGGCCACGCTCTCTCGCAGCAAATTGTCCCTCGCCACGCTGGTGGGCGCCAGGTGCAGGGAGCTGACCTGGGAGGTGATCTTGCGATTGGCTTCTTCTGGGAAAGGGGAATGAAGGTCGAAGCTGCGCAGCCCGGCCTCCACGTGCGCCACCGGGATGCCGCAGTTGAAGGATGCCAACGCCGCTGCCGTCGAGGTGGTCGTGTCCCCCTGAACGATGACGGCGTCCGGCTGGACTCGTTCCAGCACGGAGTCCAGCCCGTCCACCGTTCGAGCCAGCACCATGTTGAGCGTCTGCCTGGACTGGATGATGTTCAGATCGTGGTCCGGAACGATCCCGAAGAGTTCATTGACCTGGTCCAGCATCTCCCGGTGTTGGCCCGTCACGGTGACCAGGCACTCGAAGCGATCGTCTGCCTGCAGGGCTTGGACGATGGGCGCCATCTTGATCGCCTCCGGTCTGGTCCCGAAGATGGGCATGACCTTTTTCATTGGATCCTCACTTCGGCGGGTTGAACGCACAGGAAATCATGTCAGCGCCATACTATGAGGTGCAGTTCGCGCCTCCGTGGCGGCCTGCCGCCGGGTACGCAAGGCTCTCGTCGGATCACAGGCTTCGGGTATCATGGATCGGTCACCGCACAGGTCCGATTCCGGTCCGGCGGCTACAGCGCGGCGACCGCCGCGTCATGTCCTGAGTCGAAAGGCACCATTCATGTCCGTGCAGGACTCCGATTCGGCGCCCGCTGGGACCGATTCCGATGTCGTCCTCATCGACAAGCGCCCCTTCGTCCGCGTTGGTGCCCGCCCCAATATCTTCCGGTACATCGGCCAGATGTGGAGTTACCGGCACTTCATTCTCTTCGATGCCCGGGCCCGCGTGGCCGGCTCGGCCGCCAACGACGCTTTGGGCCGGCTGTGGATGCTGCTCAACCCGATCCTGAACGGCGCGACCTATTTCCTCGTCTTCGGTGTCCTTTTGGGCACCGGCCGTGGCATCGAGAACTTCCTGGGCTACCTCATCATCGGGGTGTTCATGTTCAGGTACACCACCTCGTCCGTCACCGCCGGTTCGAAGGCCATCGTGGGCAACCGCCCGGTCATCCGTGCCTTCAGTTTCCCCCGGGCCACCCTGGCCGTCGCCACCAACGTCCGTGAGCTGATCAGCAATATCCCGACGTTCCTGATGATGTTCGTCCTGGTTCTGGCCATCCCGCCGTCAGAGCCGATCACCTGGGCCTGGTTGCTCTTTGTGCCGGCCCTGGCCCTGAACTTCATCATGAACCTAGGCCTCGGCCTGTTCCTGGCACGGCTCGTGGCTCGCTGGAACGACGTGACCCACCTCATCGCCTTCGGCACGAGGGCCTGGCTGTATCTGTCGTGCGTGTTCTTCAGCGCTGATCGATTCGCGGGCAATGAGCCCCTCACCGCTCTCATGAACGCGAACCCCATGTTCTGCGTCCTCGACATCGTCCGGGACATCCTGCTCTACGGTGGAATGGGCGATCCGGCACGGTGGCTCGTGCTGGGGGCCTGGGCCCTGGGCGCACTGGTGATCGGCGGTCTCGTATTCTGGCAGGCAGAGGAATCTTATGGGCGTGAGCAATGAGTGAAACTCCAGACACCACCACAGCGCAGGAGACTGCCGCCACGTCCGCAGGAGCCCCGGTCATCCTGAGAGATCCACTCGTGGTCATCGACCGCGCCGGGCTGACCTATACCGTCCGGACGCGGCCGCCCAGCGACGAGTCGACGGGCATGAGGTGGACCGGGCGCGTGCAGCGCATGAGGACCACCAGCGTTGAGGCCTTGAAGCCCCTGTCCCTGGTAGTCCGCCAGGGTGAGTCCGTGGGCATCGTCGGGACCAATGGCTCCGGCAAGTCCTCCCTGATGAACCTCATCACCGGCCGGCTGCGCCCCACGACTGGCATCATCCACGCCACGTCCACGCCCATCATGCTGGGCGTGAACGCAGCCCTCGTCAGGACCGTCTCCGGTGATGACAACATCACCCTGGGATGCCTGGCCATGGGGATGACGCCGGCACAGGTCGAAGCCAAGCGGCCGTCCATCGTCGAGCTCTGTGGCCTGAAGGGCAAGCTCCACCTCCCGCTGAAGTCCTATTCCTCCGGCATGGCCTCCCGGCTGCAATTCGCCATCGCCACCAGCATCGACCCGGAGATCCTCATCATCGACGAGGCGCTCAACACCGGCGATGCGCAGTTCCGGAGCCGCACCCAGGCCCGCATCGACGAGTTGCGTCAGCAGGCCGGCTGCGTCTTCCTGGTGAGCCACTCTCTCGGCACCATCAAGAATATGTGCACCCGAGTGATCTGGATCGAGCAGGGTGAGCTCATCATGGACGGAGAACCGGACACGGTGACGGCCCACTACCGCAAGTACACAAAGCTCAAGTCCGAGAAGAACTACAAAAAGGCTGCCGCGCACCGGCGGTCCCTGCAGGCCAGCCTGGCACCGCTGACCATCGCCTGGCGCTGAGCCGCCTCAGCCGCTCAGCGCCACTGACCTCGGGTGTCCACCACTCGGAGCCCTGCGACCTCGCTCCGCAGTCCGCTGAAGGTCCGGTGGTCCACCAGCAGCACGACGATGTCCGCCTGCTCGATGGCCTCGGCGGCGGTGACCAGGTCGATGTTCGCCCGGTCCGCGAGCTCGGCCGGCAGCACATCCACATGGGGTTCGACCGCCAGGATGCGGCTGTCCGGGAATTCTTCGGCCATCCGACGGGTGATGGTGACGGCGGGCGATTCCCTGAGGTCGTCGATGTTCGGTTTGAAGGCCAGGCCCAGTGCGGCGATCACCGGGGACCGTCCCGTTTCCCGCTGGACGTCATAGGACTCGGCCTTGACCTGGCGGACCACCCATTCCGGCTTGGCGTCGTTGATCTCGCGGGCGGCCCGGATCATGCGCGCGGACTGCGGAGCCGCCGAGACGATGAACCAGGGGTCAACGGCGATGCAGTGCCCACCGACGCCCGGACCGGGTTGCAGGATGTTGACCCGGGGGTGGTGATTGGCGAGCTCGATGAGCTCCCAGACGTCGATGCCGAGCTCGGTGCAGATCATGGACAGCTCATTGGCGAAGGCGATATTCACATCGCGGAAGGAATTCTCCACGAGTTTGGCGAGCTCGGCGGTGCGCGAGTCGGTCAGGAGGAACTCGCCCTCGCAGAAGCGCTGGTACAGGCGCTGCGCAGCAGTGGCGGCCTCGGGAGTGGAGCCGCCGATGATCCGGTCGTTGGTGACCAGCTCGCGCATGATCTTCCCTGGCAGCACGCGCTCGGGGCAGTGGGCGAACATCAGGGTCCCCGTTGCGGCCAGATCCGGCCGCTCCCCGTGGATGACCTCGGCCACCCGCTCCGTGGTGCCGGGAGGAGAGGTGGACTCCAGGATGACCAGCTCGGTCCCTTCGAGGCGTGGCGCGATGCTGCGTGCCGCCGCCTCGATGTAGCTCAGGTCAGCCCGGTGATCATCGGCGAAGGGGGTCGGCACCGCGATGATGAACGCTTCCGCGGCGGCGACCTCTGTGGACGCTGAGAGCGTCCCCCGGGACACCGCCCCGGCCACCACGTCGCCCAACTCTGGTTCCACGAACGGGACGCGACCTGCGTTCACCGCCTCGACGGTCCCCTGGTTGACGTCCACCCCGTGGACCCGGATACCGCTGCGGGCCAGCACGGCGGCCGTCGGAAGTCCGATGTAGCCCAAGCCGATCACGGCAACGGTGGAGATCTCAGTCATGAATCGATGGTCCCTTCGAAGTGGTTGCACACGGCCGTGACCGCGGCAGGAGAGTCGGCTGCCCGCTGATCAGTGGGAATGGTGCCTGATCGAGCATAGTTCAGGCCCGGTCCGCCGGGCCGGGTGCCGAGCTCGCCGGATGCGCCGAACTGTGCAGCAGCGAGCGGTACAGCTGCGTATAGCGGCGGCCATTGGCTTGCCAGGTGCGCTCACCCAGCGCCCAGTTCCGACCGGCACGGCCCATCGTCCGGGCCAACTCCGGATCCTCCAAGAGTTGGCGCAGGGCCGCGGCCAGCGCGGCCGGGTCCTCGGCCGGGACGAGCATTCCGGTGCGTCCGTCCTGGACCAGCTCAGCCAGGGCCGGCAAGTCCGATGCCACCACCGGGCGGGCCGAGGCCGAGGCCTCGACCGATTTCATCGGCGTGACGGCTCGGGTCACCTCGATGTCCCGGCGCGGGACCACGAACACGTCCAAGGCCTGGTGATAGGTGGGCGCCAGGCTCCGGTCGACGCGCCCGGTGGCGATGACACGGTCCTTGATCCCGAGCACATCGGCTAGGTCCAGCACTCCCGGCAGGGCCGTGCCGTCCCCGACCAGCAACAGGCGCAGTCGGGGGCGAGACGGTGCCAGGGCGGCGACCGCCCGGACCAGGACATCGAGACCCTCATAGGGAACGATGGAACTGACCGAGCCGACGTATTCCAGGTCCGATTCGAGTCCCAGCCGAGACCTCGCCTCGGTGCGACTCATCGGATCGGCGAGGAATGAGCCTCCGATGGCGTTCGGGGACAGAACGATCCCGTCCGCTGCCACGCCTTGTGCCACCAGGTTCTCACGCATCCCCCGCCCCAGGGTGACGACGGCGTCGGCCGCGCGCGCGGTCTCGGACTCGCGTGCGGTGAAGGCCCGGTAATACTCGGAGCCCCCAGACTCAGGGCCACGCGTGGAGGCCCAGCTGTCAGCCCGCTGGCCCCGCACCTCGTAGACCCACGGAATGCCGACGGCCTCCGCCACGGCGCGCACCACGAGGCCGTTGGTGAAGTCCGTGGTCGTGTGCAGCAGCTCAGGCCGCAGTCGAAGCACCAGACGGAGCAACAGCTCGGCATGCTGTTGGAGGCGTTGATCCAGCCCGGAGGCCGGGCGTGACGGCAGCAGGCGATGGTAGTCGATGCCCTCCACCGTGTCCTGGACGGCAGCGTGCACCACGCCCACCTGGACAGGCCATCCCAGCCGGGTCACGGCGGCGACGTCCCACCCTTCATCTCGCAAGGACATCAAGATGGAGTGGCTGCGCTGGGCGTACCCGGCACCGGTGTGCGGAAGAGAGTTGTCCAGGACGTGCAGGACCGAGCGTTCGTGCGGGACGTATCCCGGCACCGGGTCCAGCCGGGGCCGGGTCGTGGTGATGCGGTTGCGTTCCGATACGAACCGGGCGCGCTGCCGGCTTCCCCGGCCAGCGCGAGGCAGGACTCCGATCGCCTCGCTCAGGTGTCCCTCATGCCAGGCCAGACGCGCCGTCACGGAGCGGTGCCCGGCTGATCCGGGCCGTGCCCGGTCCAGGATCTCACGTGCAGCAGGAACGTCGCCCGTGCCGATCAGCGTGTCCGCATAGCGCAGCAGTATGCCGTTTCCCTCGCCCCGCTCCGCCGCCGCAGCGGCCCGACTCCTGAGTTCCTCGTCCCGGCCCGCTGCCGCTAGACCGAGAGCACCCACCACTTGGAGCGGCCCACTGTCCAGGCGGGCGGCCGCACCGGCCACGGCACGGCGCACAGCCGGCGGAAGCCTGCGGGTGATCTGCAGTGCCATCACCGCGGGATCATCGCGTACATGCTCCCACACGGTAACCCAGGTCAGGGACAGGTTGGCGACGAGTTGCCGAGCCCGGCCCCGGTCAGGTGCCCCTGATTCCCAGCGCGCACCGGCCACCTCGGCGGCCAGATCGACGAAGCGTTGGCCCAGTACCGGCAGGTTCGCCCGGTCTGTCACCCAGTCGCGCCCCCGCCCGTCCGTGGTGGTCGACGCGGGGTCGCGGGCCAGCCGCGTCCACAGCGCGGCCAGGGCCTCCGCATCGTGATCGACCAGGTCCGCGGCTCCGGAGTCGCTCAGTATCTGTGCTGCTTCACCGGTGACCACTCCGGTGATGTGCTTGCCGACCGCGAGCAGTTCGTAGGTCTTGGACGGAACGGTCCAGGCGAAACTGGGCCAGTCCGGGCGCAGTGTGACCAAGCAGGTGTCCGCCCAGTCGTACTGAGACCGCAGTCCGGGGCCGTGCACGGAGTCCAGCATCTCCACAGGACGCCCCAGAGATTCGTTCAGGGCCCACAGCTCATCCTTACGGGTGCCCGATCCCACGAGGCGGACGGTGATCCTCTCCGTCCCGTTCTGCAGAAGAGCGGCTGCCCGGATGGTCGTCTCCAGCCCCTGGCTTTCCCCATGGTTGCCCACGTACAGGACGTGCAGTTCTCGTGGTGGCCGATGCCGCACCGCAGCCGGCTCGATCTCGTCCAGGGGTACCCCGTTGCTGACCACCGCCACCGGGCCGATGCCACGCTGTGCCAATCGCTCGGCAAATCCCTCGGTCACCGTTACCACCAGGTCGGCTGACCGCTGCGTACCGGTGACCAGTCGATCCATCAGGCGACTGAGCAGTCCGATGGACACCTCGGCTTCGCGGGCCAGATCGGGCCAGGCATCGCGCATCTCCACGATCAAAGGCACCCGTCGGCACCGGGATAGGACCCAGCCGGCGACGACGGTCGGCAGGGCCGGCACCGTGACCACCAGAACGTCCGGCCGCTCCACCAGGAATGTCCGTGGAATGGCAACGACGGCATGGACGATGGACCCCAGGAAGCGACCTTCGCGGGTGGCCCCCAGCAACGCTATCCGCAGCGTGTGCACGACGCGCTCTCCCCATGGGCCGACGCCGACGTCCGCACGGTCCATGAGCCGCCCCCCGTGGTACGCATCCGCGCCGGGGATATGGGCGGGGTCCCCGGGAGGAGCCACGATGTCCACATCCCATCCGCGGCGGCGGAAAGCCTCCGCGAAGGCGGTCCACCGTCGCTGGGGCGGGGTGCGTTCCGGAAGGTAGGAGTGCGTGATCAGCTGGATACGCACGGCTCAGGTCCCCGCGCAGGGCTGCGCCCGCGCTGCGGGGGCCGCCGTCGGACTCACCGGTGCCGAGCTGGAGGCGGCATCCGAGGCGGCTTCGGATGCCGCGTCTGAGGACGGGCCCTGATCACTCGCGCCCGGAGCGGACGCAGACTCCGACTCCGTCCCGGACGAGGCGGCCGCCGAGGCATCTGCCGAGGCTGACGCGGGCGACGACTCGGCGCCGTCCTGATCCTCCGACAGGTACTCGTCCAGCTGATCTGACTGAAGAGCCTGGGACAATTCAGCGGTGGCCATCTCGTCCTGGAGGACGATCGAGGCTCCACCGGGACCCTCGGCCGGATCGCCGTGGGGAATCGTGAAGGTCTCGATGTCGTCGGTGCGGATGCCGTTGAGCTGGAGGCCGTAGCCGGCGATCGTCGCCGCGTCCAACCCGTCGTCCACCGTGATGAAGGGCACGATGCTGTTGACGACGCCCATTAACTTCTGGGGGTTGGCCAGCGTGTCCACCGTGAGGATCTGGTCCACCATCGCCGAGACGAAGCGCTGCTGGTTGGCTACCCGCTCGAAGTCACCACCCAGGAAGGCTTTGCGCTCCCGGACATAGCGCAGGGCGTCGGAGCCCTCCAGCAGAATCTCGCCCTGGGCGAAGAAGGACGGATTGACCTGTCCCGAGGAGAAGGACTGCGGGTTGCAGACCCGGACACCGCCGAGCGCGCTGGTCAGCCCGTTGAAACCCTCGAAGTCGATCACGGCCAGGTGATCGATGTTCACGCCCAGCAGGTTCTCCACCGTCGAGGTCACCAGCGGGTAGCCGCCGAGTCCGAGCGCGGCATTGATCTTGCGTTCGCCGTGGCCGGGTATCTCCACCCACAGGTCACGCACGATCGACATGACGTAGACGTTTTGCCGGTCCTCGGGGATGTGCACGAGCATGAGGGTGTCCGAGCGTTCGCCCTCCTCGCCCTTGTTCTCGGCGGTGTCCATGCCCTCACCGCGGGAGTCCGATCCCATGACCAGCACGTTCAGGGCGCCGTCTGTGGTGGCCTCCGAGGTGGCGATGCCGGCGTCCACCGTCTGGCGCTGATCGTTGAAGGCCGAGGCGATGGAGCCCACATAGACTCCGACGGACACGAGGACGACCACCAGCAGTGCGGCAACCACGATGAAGGCGTTGCGGACGGTATGGCGCCGCCGCCGTGCCCGACCGCTTGAGCGGCGCGGCAAATAGTCGTTGTTCTCAGTGTGAGACAAAAGGGGTTCCCATCGACACGTCACAGTTCCACATCATCTTAGACCGCAACCGGGCTGCGGCTGATCCTGCCGTCCCGGACGCTACCAGCGGGCGCGGCGCGGAACGGGCTGGCATCGCGGGCAGTAGGCCGAGGACCGGTTCATGAACCGGTCCTTGACGATCAGGCTCTGATGCCCCTCGCCAGCACATCGCGCGCAGGGCCGGCCGGCCTGGCCGTAGACATTGAGCGAACGGTCGAAGTACCCGGACTCCCCGTTGACATTGACGTACAGCGCGTCGAAGCTGGTGCCGCCCTGGACCAGGGCCTCCTCCATTACGGCGCGTACCGCGTCCAGCAGCCGCGCCGATTCGCCGCGGTTCAACGTCTCGGTAGGGCGGGCATAGTGCAGACGCGCCTGCCACAGGGCCTCATCCGCATAGATGTTACCGATACCGGAGATGAGGCCCTGGTCCAGCAGCGCTCGCTTGAGGCCTGTCCTGCGGCGGCGGAACCGCTGATATACGGCGTCCGGATCGAAGTGAGGGTCCAGGGGGTCGCGGGCGATATGGGTCACCGAGGCGGGCACCAGCTGGTCCGGACGGTCCGACGCCGGCTCCAGGACATCGATGAACAGCCCGCCGAAGATACGCTGGTCTGCGAAGCGCAGTTCCAGCGCGGCCTCGCGGTCCTCGCCTTCACGCTCACCCTCGCCCAAGCCCTCGCCCTCCCCCTCGAGCAGGATCCGGATGCGCAGGTGTCTCGGGTCCGGATCACCCGGAGCGTTCACGAGTAGCTGACCGCTCATGCCCAGATGTGCCACAAGCGCTCGATCAGGCGGCGAACCGGCGGCCGCCAGCGGAACCCACAGGTATTTGCCGCGCCGTTCGGGTGCCGCCAGCCGCAGTCCGGTCAGCTGGGATTCGAAGGCGACCGCGCCGCCGTCGTGCCGGCGGGTGGAGCGCGGCTCCACCACCTCGACACCGGAGACCGAACGTCCGGCCGCCCAGGTCGCGAGCCCCCGGCGGACGACCTCCACCTCGGGCAGTTCAGGCACCGGCGACTGCCTCGGTACCTGCGGCGGCCGCCTGGGCAGCAGCCGAGATCCGGTCCCAGGAATGGGCCGCGGCCTGGCGTTCGGCCTCCTTCTTGGAGGGCCCGGTGCCGGTGGCGTAGGGCGTGCCACCCACCACCAGGGTGGCGGTGAACACTTTGTCATGGTCCGGGCCGGCGGATTCCATCCGGTACTCGATGGGACCGAGGCCACCGTTCGCAGCGGCCTCCTGGATATAGGTCTTCCAATCGGTCCCGGCACCCATAGCGCGCTTGTCCGCGAGCAGCGGGATGACCAGCCGGTGGACGAGGTCATGGGCGGCGGGCAGCCCCTGGTCCATGTAGGTGGCGCCGATGAGCGCTTCCATGGTGTCGGCCAGGATGGAGTCCTTGTCCGCACCGCGGGTTCGCCGTTCGCCCTCTCCGAGCAGCACGGCTGGACCGACGCCGATGGTGCGGGCCACGGAGGCGAGGGCACGGGTGGAGACGACGGCGGCGCGCATCTTCGCGAGATCGCCCTCGGCGAGATCCGGGTAGGTGCGGTAGAGGTGGTCAGTCACCACGAAACCGAGCACCGAGTCGCCGAGGAACTCGAGGCGCTCGTTGGTCGGCAACCCGCCCTGCTCATAGGAGTATGAGCGGTGCGTCAGGGCGAGCACAAGCGTCTCGGGGCCGATGACGACCCCGAGACGCTTGAGCAGGTCTTCAGTTATCGGCCGGTCCAGCTGGACCGGCCGGCGCCGCCCGGACTGCTGTCCGGACGCCTGTACCGACTTCCGTGGCGCCATGGGCACCTCAGGCGTCGGCGACCTTGCGGCCCTTGTATTCCATGAACAACGGCGTACCGGCGGAATCGGTCACGACCTGGGCCTGGTGCGGCAGGCGGTAGGTGACGCGGCCGTTTTCCACGGACTTCACCAGCGGGGGCACGGTGGCCTTCCACTGGGAGCGGCGGGCACGGGTGTTGGAACGGGACATCTTCCGCTTCGGAACTGCCACGGCTATCTCTCTTCTGTCTCGTCGGATGAGGTCTTCGTCTCCGGCCCGGCAGTGCCGGACTCGGAGGTCTTCGTCAGTTCGGCCAAGGCCGCCCAGCGCGGATCCAGCTGTTCATGGACGTGGTCGTCCGGTGCGTCCTCCAGTCGGATGCCGCACTCGGAGCACAGACCCAGACATCCCGGCCGGCAGACCGGCTGGAAGGGCAAGGCCGTGACCACGGCGTCCCGAAGGACTGGCTCCAGATCCACCGTCTCGTACACCACCAGGCGCTCTTCGTCACTCCCACCCTCCGGGGCGGACGCGTGGAACAGCTCCTGCAGGTCAACGGTGATCCCGTCCTGGATCGGGTCCAGGCAACGACTGCACTCTCCCACCAGTTCGGCGTGAGCCTCACCGGTGATCAGGATGCCTTCGTGGACCGACTCCAGACGCAGGTCGACGTCCACGGCTGAACCAGCCGGGATGCCGATGAGCGGAGTGGACAGTGCCTCGGGGGCTGGCCACTGCTCCTCCAGGGTCCTCATGGACCCCGGGCTGCGCACCAGGTCCTTGACGGAGATCACCCAGGCACCGGCCGTTTCCGCAGCGGAGGGTGACGATGACGCGGACATCAGCATTCCTTCCGAATCGGTGGCGGTGCGGATTCCTCGAGCGGCGTGAGCCACGCTCCGACATCCGGGCAGGGTAGATCCCTTAAGGACCGACTCACCAGTGTAACCCGCGATCCCGGCGAGTCCAAACCCGCGAGTTGACTCAGGCTGAATGCCCGCGCGGGGCGGTTCATTGCCTCATTCAACATTGCCCGCGTGGAGCGACCACGCCCGCAATGCCATTCGCCGGGAATTGGCCGGCGTGCCGGCGACACCCAAGCTACGTGGACCGCTCTACCGCTATTCAGAGCAGCAGATCTGGGCACTGACCGCGATCCTACGTCGAATAGAAAAACTGGGCCTGGATCAGACGGTGCGCTGGCTACTGCCGCTACGACACCCCAACGGAGATCGAGATCCTGCCGCCCTCCAGGACCGGCTCGTCACCCTCGCCAAAAATAGCGCGGGCCCGTGCCGAACCGACCCCAGCAACACCATGTCTTCGACATCCAAGACCAGGCTCAGCCGCCCACCCCGCACGCGGGCGAAAACGGATGAGTCAACGAATCAATAAACGAATCAATACAAGCTGGCATCTTGACATGAGGCAACTAGACCCGGGTGTACTGCGCAGACAGAGTCGTGGATTACGCTCGGTGCATGACTTCCAGTGTTGACGAGCAGACCCCGATCGACCACGCCTTCAACTACGGGTACCTCGCCGCCGATCACGCCGTGGAGGTATCCGACCTCGCCGACTGGCGGGCGGAAGCGTTCGGGAACCTCACGGTCCGGCTGCACCCCAAGACCACATGGGCGGTCCACGAGGGGAATCAGGTCCGCGCCGCCATCATCGGCGAGCCGATCGATCTCACCGACGACATCGTCGACCCGGAGATCATTGTAGCCACCATCGGCCACCTGCTGGAGGCTGAGGGCCTACAGCAGGCACTGCGCCGCGTGGCTTATCTCGGTGGCCGGTGGACGGCCATGCTTTATGACGGTACCGAGACCCTGTTGATCACAGACTTCGCGGCCACCCAGGCCGTGTTCTGGCACCACGATGAACGCGGGACCACGTTCTCCAATTACTCTCACCTGCTGGCCGAGGCCACCGGCGCCGAGTTGAACACACCGTACCGGGAGCTCATGGCAAGCCCTCGGGACCATGGCGCCAAGGGAACTATCTACTGGCCAGGCGTGGAGACTCCCTTCATAGGTGTCCTGCCCGTCCTGCCGAATCACGCCTTGCACCTGAAGGCTGGCTCCACGCCCCAGCACCGTCGCTACTACCCGTTCCCGGAAACCACGGCCATCAGAGATTCCGAGAAGGCTTATGAGGCCTTTCGCGATCTGTTCATCCGTCACGTCCGGCTGATCTGCGCCTCGACGGACCAGATCGGCATCTCGCTGACCGGCGGTACGGACTCGCGCTCCACCCTGGCCGCGACGGCCCCGTATCTCAACACCGACACAGCCGTCACGTGGACCTACATCGATGTGAGCAATCCGCACGCCGGAATGGCTGCCGATCTTGAGGCGGCGGTGAAGCTGGCCGAGCTCTACGGCCTGCGCCACCAGGTCATCGACCTCAGCCCGAATGTCCTGAAGGCACTGTCCACGACCGCAGGCACAGACTACGGCCGGTCCTACGAGCGGAGCCTCCGGTATTCCCGGCAGTTTCGGCGCGTCTCAGTCGCCTACGCGGAACAGCTGCCCGTTGACACCGTCCAACTGCAGTCCATGGTGGCCGAGGTCGGCACGGGATTCTATAAGAAGCGATCCGGTCAGCCTGATGTGGAACGACTGTCCTACCTCTACAATTCGTCGCCCTTCCATGAGCATCCGCTCGTCAGGTCGGCATTCGAACGGTACGTCGACTACGCAGGTCTGGACACGGAGTACCCCGGACCCTTCGACTGGCACGACTTGTTCTACGTGGAGGGCAGACTGGGCCGCTGGGCCACCCTGCGGATCCAGGAGGTGGATCTCGCCCACCGTGTTCAGCTGCCGTTCAACGCCCGGGGAATCGTCGAGGCCCTGGCCGGGCCGCTCCTGGAGGACCGCGTGGACAAGCAGGCGTTGAAGCGCTTCATCGCTGAGCACGAGCCCGCCGGAATGGAACCTGCCGCCGCCCCCGAGGGCACCACAGCAGCGGCAGTTCCGGCCACGGCGGCCCAGGCGGATTCAGTCCAGGCGGCTCCGACCCAGGTCCGGCCCAAACCAAGCCTGGTGCGCCGGGCCGTGCGGAAGATCAGACGACTCGTCGGATCATCCCGATCCGCTCGTTGAACGTCTCGACGGGCTCGAACTGCGGGAACTGATCCAGCCAGCCCTCCACGATCGCCCGCTCATCGGGTCGGTTGAAGTCGTCCATCACGACGAGGCAGCCCGGCGCGAGGCGGTCAAGAAGCACGGGCAGCGCGGGGAACCGGGCGTTCTCGCCCGTGGACTTGGGCGGCCCGTCCACGACGAGCAGATCGATGTCCCGGAGGTCATGGAAGGCCTCCAGTCCGTACCACTGAAAGGTCTGGTCCTTGATGTCGACGGGCTGCAGTGGAGACAGGCGGACCTCGACGGTGTCCCCGAGGCCACGGGCCTCGACTTCATGGCGGGTCTGGGCCGCGTATTCCTCCAGATGGTCCACGGACACGATCTTGCCGCCGTGGCGGCGGACGAACTCTCCCATCCAGGAGGTCGACGCGCCGCTGCCCACCTCAAGGACCTTCCGGGGCTGGTGATCCTGGAGCAGGTCGGTCAACCAGAGCAGCCCCTCGGCGTTCATGGCGAAGCCTCCCGAGAGCGGCAGGCGGTGGTGCGAGGAGTCGACCCGCCCCGACAGCTGCATCAGGGACTCGACCTGCCGCACGGTCTCCCGTGAGGTCGTCGTCGTATGCCGGACGCCATCAGAACGCTGGCGTTCGGCCTTAGAGGCCTGCCGTTCCATGTGCTCATCCACGGCTTCCAGTCGCTCTTCCAGGGCTGCCAGCCGGTCTTCATGGCCGAAGCGGAAGGTATCCATGGTGGCCAGCAGGCGGCGCTCCGCGGCCTCGAGACGTTCCCGCGTCGTCGTCTCCTGGCGCCGGGCCGAGAGAACCTGAGCCTTCGCCGCCTGACGGCGCTGGGAATCCTTCTCCACGTAGTCGAGGAAACGGTCGATCTGCCGGCGTAGCCACTTCCGCACCTTGGCGGAACGCAGCACCAGGCGCACCAGGGACAGTGCCAGAACGGCCAGTATCGCCCCCAACACCAGCATGAGCAGCATCAGGGTCGCCAGGGTGGTCCAGAATGCTCCCGCCGTCACCGCCTCGGCACCGGCATAGCCCGCCACGGTCAGCACCAGGGCCAGCAGGAAAGCCGCGACGACCCCCAGGATGACCGGCAAAATCCTCCGGGCAGTGATCCTCATGTTCTCGTCCCATCCTCATCGCCGTTGTTGTCTTGCAGGGTTCGGACCAATGACTGGCCGCCGTACCTCGCCCGAACGTGCTTCTGTCCTGCTAGGGCCAGACGGCGGTACTCCTCGGGGTTCTCCGCCAGCGTCCGGAGGGCATCTGCCGCATCCGCTGGCCGGACTTCGACCACGAAGTCACCGTAGGCCCGTTGGTGGCCTACATCGCCCACCACCACGACGCCGGCCGCGAGGGCTTCGAGGACATCACGCCGGGGGTGCCCCGTCGCCGAGTCTCCGCCGAACTGCAGGCAGAAGTCCGCCGAGCGCCAGAAGATCAGGGGGTCGATTTCGCCGTCGCCGAAGCACACCCAGGAGGCCGGGAGGGTTCTCCGTCCCACGCGGTCCAGGAGCACGTCAGCATCCCCCAGCCACCGGTACTCCCCCGATCCATCCGTGGGGTAGGCAGCTTCAATCTGCTCCTCGTTCGCCGGCCAGTCCCCGGAGTCCGTGCCCACCCGGCGGGCGAGGACGAATCCTTCGGTCCGTACCGGCGCCGGCGGACGCGCGGTCCAGCCGGCCGACAGCACCACGGGGTAGGCCCAATCGGCGACGGGCACGGGGAAATCGGTGCCGGCGGCTTTTTCGGACGAGGCGTCGGCTGCGGTCAGCACCCACTCGGCCTGACAGTCGAAGATGTCCGCGGCCATCGACTGTGTCCACGCCGGGTCGAAGGTCCAGTCGCGGTCGCGGATGGACATCTCCTCCGCGTCCGCGACGATCAACAGCCGGTCTGGAGCCAGTCCGAGCGACGCCCGGCGGCCCAGGTGGACTGTTGCCGGGTCCCGGACGATGACGTTCCGTGCGGTGTCCGGCCCGTAGGGGTACATCTGCAGCACGGACCCATCATTGATGAGTTCCTGCACCTCGGGGAGGATCGGGGTGCCGAACTGGTTCGACCCGTAGGGAGACTCCATCTGGAGGACGGCGACGCTGAGGCCGCCGTCCCGGCAGGCACGGATCTCTTCCAAGACCTCACCGACCTGCGGAGAATTCCCGCGCCAGTCGGCCACGAAGCAGACATCAACACGCTGCGGTTCATATTCCTTTCCCCGCATGTTCGGGGCGATGGCGAACGGGAAACGGTCCTCGTCGCCCAGGTTGTCCAAGGCAAGCTCAGCGGGTTCCACCGTCTGGTGCCAGCGCCGGTAGGCATTGCGGAAGCCGGTGCGCATCGGATGGTTCCAGCCGACGCGGAAGTCAGATCGGGACAGGGACCCGAGGGACAGCCTGATCATGTACAGGGGCTCGTCCAGGACGTCCGTGGGCTTTCCCGTCCACCGCTCGAGCCGCTCACGGAACTCCGAGTCCCCCGCCTTGCGCACCGGCAGGTAGCCGCCGACCCCGATGGCGTCCTCGCGACGCATCATGAAACTGACCTCACAACGGCGCACCGGAACCAGACCGCGAGACACCCGCACCAAGGTGTCGTCCATGCGGGTGGCCCGGGTCATCACCCCGGCGACGTCCTCGCGGTCGCGAAGACGGTCGACCTGGTGGGCGATCCGTTCCGGGTGGGACCAGTCGTCCGTGTCCTGGCCGGTGATGAATTCACCACGAGCCGCCTTGATGCCCTCATTGCGGGCCCGGTAGGTACCCCCATTGGGGTCGAGACGGATGAGGCGAATCCGGTCATCAGAGGCGGCCAGTTCGTCCAGTATCACCGGGTCGGATTGACTCGAGCAGTCATCCACGAGCAGGACCTCGAGGTTTCGCCAGGTCTGGTTGAGGATCGACTGCACGGCGGTGACGATCTCTGCCGGGTCGGGGTTGTACGTCGTGACGATCACGGAGACCAGGGGCCCGCCATGGCGCACCTCGGATTCCGGAACCGCGGAGAGCGTGTCGAAGGGCTTGGCGGCGTCCGGGTCCACGGTGACCGGCCCCAGGCCGAAGCTGGTGAACGGTCGGTTGAAGGCCTGGAGCCACTGGGCGTGGTCCGCCCGATTCCCCGTGACGAAGGGGTTGAGAGTATCCGCGTCCAGGTATCCCCAGAACTCAGAGGCCAGGTCCGGATGCCGGCCCAGGAGCTTGCGGACCTCGGCGAACCTTCCCTGTTCGAACAGCATCTCGACCAACAGCTTGCGGTGGTGGCGGTACGCCGGGTTGTGGGGATCGTGGCGCAGGACGAGCTGAAGGACGTCCACCACGAATTCGTCATGCTGCGGGGCGATGAGCTGGACCGCCAGCAACCGCGCCATGCGGACAAGGTTCGCCGGGTCGAGCCCGTCCAGCCGGCCTTTGTGGACCTGCTCCCGGACCTCGGCGAAGGTCATGGTGCCCTCGGAGGCGATCCACGCGTAGAACTCACCGATTTCGGCAGTCTCCGAAGACACGGCCCACTTGTCCAGGCGGTCACGGGTGGCGCGGTGCACCACTGCCGTCAGGGCCGGCGGAAGCCCGGGGTACTTCTCGTCAGCCCCTGCACCGTGCGCGTCCATGTCCCGTCCCGTCCTGTCCCGTTCCGTCCCGATCACCTTGATCTCCAAGTCCTTCTACATTGCCGCGATCGCTCGCAGCCGGTCGGCCAGGAGCTCGGCGGCCTGCGCTCCTCCATCAGCCGGCAGCGGGGCCTCGGCGGCTCTGCCGTCACCGGCCGCCTGCGCGGTGATCGCCTCCCGCAGCCCCTCTGCCGAGCGGACCGTGCGGGCCAGGCCCTCCTCGTCCACGGACAGGGCTCGCCTGACCTGATCATCCGTAACGGTCCGGTCGTTCGGCAGCAGGATCGAGGGCAGGTCGAGAGCAATGGCTTCCTGGACGGAGTTGTATCCCGCCGCAGTGACCGCGAATTCGAAGGCCCGGTAGTACCGGGCCAACGGATAGGCGCTCATGACCTGGAGACGCTCGTCCACAGCCGCCTCCTCTGCCAGGGGGTTCCGCGTCATGACCGGCACCCACTCCGGCCCGAGGGAGAGGACCGCTTCCAGGGCCGCGGCCACCGCCTTCTCACCATCGAACAGGATCCCGCCGCCCAGGCTGATCAACACATACCTGCGGGATGAATCGAATCCCAGGTCCGCACAGGCCTCCTCCCGGCTGAGGAGGTCTTCCGGCCCCGTGAGGGTGACTGGATTGACGTAGTGGACGGGGACGCCCGGACCAACATCAACCATTTCGCGGCACCCGTAGTCACCGGGAACAACCACCTCATCGCACACCCGCGCGGCGAGATGGCGCTGCGGGGAGTTTCGGTCCACCTCCGGACGCCAGCATCCTCGCTGCATCCAGACGAGGTGGATCCCGAGGGTGCGGCACACATCCGTGACCGGCTGATAGATCCAGGTACCGTCGAACATCACCACGGAGGGGCGCAGTTCTTTCATCAGCTCGAACAGGTGGCGGCCGAATCCGTGGTTCCAGGAGTCGGCATCGCCGTCCGTCGCCGCGGCGGACGGGAAATAGCGGACTTCCACGCCGAGTCCTTGCACCTGCGTGTAGGCCTTGGACAGGGTCAGGATCACCGGGTCACGGTCGCTCGGAAGCCGGGTCGCCACCGCGAGCATCCGGGAGATGTGTCCCAGTCCCGCGCCGTTGCTGGTGATGAAGAGGACCGAGCCGGAAGGACGGTAGTCCAGCGGTTCCGTCTGCCCGTATCCCACACGCACCCGCTGCCGGCGGCGGAACTCCACGAGAGGGGTGATGCCTCCGGCCCACCGCCGTGTCCGAGCGCGAGCGGACCGGACGGTCCGCGTCAGGGCACCTCGACCAGCGAGCTGCGGCATCATCAGAGCCGGATGCCCTCACTCTTGCCGCGGGTGTCGAACAGGACCGCACTCCGGGCTTCGATGGACGCCAGGTCGTAGGCACGGTGGGCCTGCAGCAGCACCACCAGATCTGCCTCGGCCAGAGCGGTGTCCAGGTCAGTCACGCTCCGGAGGGTGCGGTCCGCCAGGTGCCAGGACTTCACGTAGGGGTCGTGGTAGGAGAGCTGGGCGCCGCGCGCCAAGAGCCGCTCGGCCACCGCGACCGCCGGGGATTCGCGCTGATCCGCGATATCCGGCTTGTATGTCACCCCGAGGACCAGGATTCTGGACCCCTTGACCGAGCGCTCCTGCTCGTTGAGGATATCGGCGGAGCGATGGACCACGTACTCGGGCATGGAGTTGTTGATCTCCTGGGCCAACTCCACGAAGCGGAAGGGGTATCCCAGCTCCTTCTGAACATGGTGGGCCAGGTAATTCGGATCGATCGGGATGCAGTGCCCGCCCACGCCCGGACCGGGAGTGAAGGCCATGAAGCCGAAGGGCTTGGTCGAGGCGCCGCGGATGACCTCCCAGATGTCAATGCCCATATCATGGGCGAACTTGGACATCTCATTGACGAGAGCGATGTTCACGTGCCGGAAGGTGTTCTCCAGCAGCTTGGCCATCTCGGCCTCCTTCGGCCCGGACACCGGGACGACCTCGTCCACGAAGTCCGAGTAGAAGCCCACGGCAGCCTGGGTGGAATGGTCCGAAATGCCGCCGACGAGCTTCGGAGTGTTCTTGACACCGTAGACCGGATCACCGGGATTGATGCGCTCCGGGGAGAACGCGACGTCGAAGTCCTGGCCGGCCGTCAGCCCGCTCTGCGACTCCAGGATGGGGATCAGCACGTCCTCAGTGGTCCCGGGGTACGTCGTGGACTCGAGGATGACGACGGTGGAGGGCTTCAGGTGCGCGCCCACGGAGGTGGACGACTGCCGGACCGCCTTGAGGTCGGGTCCACCGCTGTCACTAAGCGGCGTGGGCACGCAGATCACCACAACGTCGGACTCCGCCACGACCGCAGCGTCAGTGGTCGCCCGGTAACCCTGCTCAATCATCGTTGCGACGTCGGCGTCGGAGAGGTCGTCGACGTGAGAGGTCCCGGAGTTCAGGGCCTCTACCAGCGACGCGGTCACATCCAGGCCATACACCTGCCATCCGGCTTCGACGGCGGCCTGCGCCAAGGGCAGTCCCACATATCCCTGACCAACGATCGTGGCGGTTCGCTTCATAGATCAATTCCTCCAATTGGACGGCCCCATAGGGCCGTTATGCGACTGTTGTCAAGAGTACCGGGCTTCTCCGGCGGCCGAAAACCATCCGCACCGTGTCGTCAGAACACGCCGTGGACCCCGCCCAGCTGCTCAGCGGCGCAGGCCGATTCGGCGCGCCATCGTGCCGACTCGGCGCCGCAGCCGCCTCCGCGCCACGGCAAGCCGACTCGTCGCGGACTGACCAACCGAGGCCCGCCCGACTCCGGCCGCGGCGTTGCCAGCCTCGGCCGCCTTGGCATCACTGGCGGCCTGCTCTGCGTCGGCGCTGACTTTGGCGTCCTCCGCGGCCGTGTACAGACCGCGCAGCGTGGGGAACTGCGTGAACAACTGTTCGGTGTCTTCCACCACCGCGTGCCGTCCCATCTTGGTCAGGATCTCCCGGCGGATGACGTCCGGGTCGCCGTTCATGTGGCCATCGTCCGTGGCTGTGTCCTGCTGGATGTGCCGGGTCTGGATCACGCTGGGACGCTGAGCGTTGAGGAGGACAGTCCGCATCTTCGGTGTCCGCCGATGATTGCGGATCTCGTTGATCTCCAAGGTGCCCGTGCTGGAGATCCAGCGCCCGATGGCGCCCTGGCCCATCGAGGACATCGCCTGGTTGTAATGGCGCAGCACCGAGTACCCACCATGTTCGAATAGACCGACATACCCCTCCGCCAGGGACACTCCGAATCCGTCGTGTTCCGGGAGCATATACTGCTCCACCTGGTCCAGGTAGTCGGCCGAGAGAAGGTCGTCGTCGTCCACACGGAAGGCGAAGACCAGTGCATCATCACCGGGAGCGGCCTCTACCAGGACCTTCTGCATGCGAGCGACGTTGCCCACTCGGTCAGAGTTGACCGCCACGAGTTCCAGTACTGGGTACTTCTCCGCCGCCGCCTGGAGTTCCGTCAGCCACTTGTCCGGCAGCTGGGGCGAGTAGTAGACGAAGTGCCGGTAATGGTGTCGGTCGGCCATCTGCTGATAGATCGGTGCGGCCAGCTCACAGAAGATCTGTACTCGAGGGCCCAGACGTTCATCCGAGAAGAGCCGCTCGGTGTAGTTCTGCGCGTCGGCGACGCCCTCCTTGCGGCTGAGTCTCCATGACGTGCTGTCCGGGCTGACAATGCTGAACCGCGTGGCCCCGAAATAATACTTGAGAATGACCTTCTCCTCTTCCTTTGCCGTCCGTTGGCAGACACGGACATCCTAGCGTCGCCTGGGACACCACTCACTGTGACATCGAGTTACCGGCCCGAAGCCCGCGACTCGCGGATGCGGTTCAGAGTCCGGCCGCGAACTCCTTGAGCCAGGGGCGCAGGTCCGGGCCCAGGTCCTCACGGGCGCTGGCCAGCTCAATCACGGCCTTCAGGTAGCTCAGCTTGTCACCCGTGTCATAGCGCTTACCGCTGAACACCACGGCATGCACACCGAACCCCTCCCCCTGCCCCTCGGCCAGGACCTGCAGGGCGTCGGTCAGCTGGATCTCATTCCCGCGGCCGGGCTCCGTGCGCTCGAGGATGTCGAAGACCGCAGGGTCCAGCACATAGCGGCCGATCACGGCCAAATTGGAGGGTGCCTCCTCCACCGGGGGCTTCTCCACGAGCCCGGTGACACGCACGACGTCCTTCGGCCCCCCTGCCACCGTGGAGACCTCGGCCACCCCGTAGGCGGAGATGTTCTCGCGGGGGACCTCCATGAGGGCGATGACCGAGCCGCCCTTCTCCTGCTGGACGTCGATCATGCGCTCCAGCAGGTCCTCCTTCTCATCGATCAGGTCGTCACCGAGCAGCACGGCGAACGGCTCGCGTCCCACGTGCTGCTTGGCGCACCACACCGCGTGCCCCAGCCCCTTGGCATCGTTCTGGCGCACATAGTGGATGTTGCCGAGGTTGGTGGCCTCCTGGATCTTGTCCAGTTTGCCGAAGTCCCCCTTGAGCTCCAGGCTGCGCTCGAGGGCCGGAACCCGGTCGAAGTGGTCCTCCAGGGCACGCTTGCTGCGGCCGGTGATCATCAACAGGTCCTTCAGCCCGGCGGCCTTGGCCTCCGCCACCACGTACTGGATGGCCGGCTTGTCCACCACCGGGAGCATCTCCTTGGGCATGGCCTTGGTGGCCGGCAGGAACCGGGTCCCCAGCCCGGCGGCGGGGATGATGGCCTTTTGGGTGCGAGGATTCTGCGAGCGTTCAGTCATGGCTGCAGGATAACGGGTCCGGGTGACCATCACGACTCGTTCAGCCGCCGCATGACAGCCCGCGGCACGAACTCTGAGACGTCCCCTCCGAGCTGACTCACTTCCTTGATGAGCGTGGAGGACAGGTGCGCATAGCGGCTGTCAGTGGGCAGGAACACGGTCTCCACGCCGGTCAGGTGCCGGTTCATCGCCGCCATCGGCATCTCGTACTCCAGATCGGCGGTGTTGCGCAGGCCCTTGATGATGGCGTTGGCACCGGCCTTGCGGCAGAACTCGGCGAGCAGCCCCTCCCCCATGGGCACCACGGAGATCCCCTGGAGCGAGGAGACGGTCTCCCGGATCATCTCGATCCTGGTGTCCACGTCGAACCGGTACTTCTTCGCGTAGTTCGTGGAGACCGCCACGATGACGTCATCGAAGAGGTTGGTGGCCCGTGCAATCACCTCCACGTGGCCGTGGTGCAGGGGGTCAAAGGATCCGGGGCAGACGGCTCGACGCATGCACCGAACATACTATGGAGCCCATGCCCGCCGCACGACAGCCGGACCGCCGAGGTGCCGTCCCCCGCGTATCCGCACGAACTCCCGTCACACCCCGCAACCCGCCCTCGATCTTTGAGACCATGACCCGGTTGGCGCGCCGCCACGGTGCGGTCAACCTGGGGCAGGGCTTCCCGGACGCCGACGGCCCGGAGTGGGTGCGGACCCTGGCCGCCGAGGCGATCGTCACCGGCCGGGCGGACGGAGTCGACCACGCCAACCAGTATGCGCCGGGCCGAGGCGACCCCGCGCTCCGCCGGGCGGTGGCGGATCACCAGCAACGCCACTATGGGCTGGAGGTGGACCCGGACCGCGAGGTCCTCGTGACCACGGGGGCCACCGAGGGCATCGCCGCGGCGCTGCTGGCCCTCGTGCAGCCCGGTGACGAGGTCCTGGCCTTCGAGCCGTACTACGACTCGTATGCTGCGATCGCTGCCCTCGCCGGGGCCCGGTTCGTCACCGTGCCGCTCGCCGCGCCGGATTTCCAGCCGGATCTCGAGGCCCTGGAGTCGGCCATCACCGGGCACACCCGGATCCTGCTGCTGAACACGCCGCACAATCCCACCGGGGCCGTGATTCCGCCCGCAGTCCTCTCCCGGATCGTGGCGATCTGTGCGCGGCACGACGTCCTCATCCTCAGCGACGAGGTCTACGAGCACCTGGTGTACGAGGGCCGCCACCACCCCGTCGCCTCCGTGCCCGGTGCGTGGGAGCGCACGCTGACCGTCTCGTCCGCCGGCAAGAGCTTCTCCCTCACCGGCTGGAAGGTCGGGTGGCTCACCGGTCCCGCAGATCTCGTGGAGTCGGTGTACTCGGTCAAGCAGTTCCTCACCTACTCCTCCGGCCCCGCCTACCAGGCGGCCATCGCCCGGGCCTTGCCGGAGGGCGATGCGTTCCTGGCGGAGCAGCGCGACCGCTACCGCTCCGCCCGTGACGCCCTGGTGGCCGGCTTGAGCTCGGCCGGACTCGAGCCCGTGGTGCCGGCTGCCGGGTACTTCACCGTGGCCGACCTGGCCGGCCTCGGAGTGGACGACGCGCAGGCCGCAGCCGCGGTGCTGGCCGAGCGGGCCGGCGTCGTGGGCATCCCGGTGGGGGCTCTGTGCGGCCCGCCGGCACACCCGGGTGGCCCCGCTCCGTTCGGATCCTGGATGCGGTGGGCCTTCTGCAAGTCGCCCGAGGTGCTGACCGAGGCGGTGGCCCGGCTACAGGGGCTGGGCCGGGCCCTCTCCGGCTGACGTCCCCGCACCTGCCGCCCTCTCCCCGGGGGCATCCCGCGGGGCCTGCTCCCCCGCGTCCTCCCCCTCGTCCTCCGCCTCGTCATCAGCCTCGTCCCGACCGGACCGCAGGCAGAAATACAGGATGGTCTCGCCGTAGGTCCGGGATTCCAGCAATTCGAAAGCCGCAGGCCAGCCTGGTTCGGCCGACCGGGCCGAGCGTTCCAACACCAGCAGTCCGTCCGGCACCAGGACGGCGGCGATCCGCTGAAGCGTCTCCGCCAGGTCGGATCCGCCCACCGGATACGGCGGATCGGCCAGGACCAGGTCCCAGGGGCCGGCACCGGCGGGTTCGGAGAGCACCCGGTCCACGTCCCCGGCGGCCACCTGGACCACGCTCCGGCCCACCCGCTGGTTGACGGCGGCCGCATTCCGCCGGCACACGGCTGCGGCCCGCCGATCCCGCTCCACCAGCAGCACCCTCTCGGCGCCCCGGCTCGCCGCCTCGCCACCCAGGGCACCGGAACCGGCGAACAGGTCCACGACGGCGGTGCCCTCCAACCAGCCCCGGCTCGCCAGCCAGGAGAAGAGGGCCTCGCGGGTGCGATCAGTGGTGGGCCGGGTGGCCTGTCCCGGGACGGATTCGAGCTGCAGTGATCCGGCCTGGCCGGCAATGATCCTTGGCATCTGTCTCCTTAGGGCGGGCCCGGTCAGCCCTTCTCGATGTAGTCGCCGGTGTCCTCATGGCCTGCCTCCCAGGCCTGCACGGCCGCCGCCAGCTCCGGGTGGTCCAGCGTGCCCGCGGCAGACTGGTGCACGGCAACCCATCCGGCGGCCAGCTCGATGAGGTCTGCATGCTGGAGCACCCGCAGGACCTTCAGACGGCTCCCGCCGTGCTGGGCGGCCCCGAGTACGTCCCCCTCACCACGCTGCTGGACGTCGGCGCGCGCGATCTCGAGACCGTCCTGGGTGCCGGCGACCACCTCGAGCCGGTCGATCGCCGGATGCCCGTCCGGCAGCCGGGTGGCCAGCAGGCAGGTGGCCGGGGCCGTACCACGGCCCACCCGTCCACGCAGCTGGTGGAGGGTGGACAGGCCGAAGGCGTCCGCATCGAGGATGGACATGACGGTGGCGTTGGGCACGTCCACGCCGACCTCGACCACGGTGGTGGCCACCAGGATGTCGAGGTCCCCGGCCACGAAGCGGCTCATGGTCTCCGCCTGGGTCTGTTGGTCCTGCCGACCGTGCAGTCCGGCGATGCGCGCGCCCTGCAGCACGGGCAGGGAGGAGATCCGTGGCACCATGTCCTCGACCGCAGCGTCGTGACGGTGGTCCCGGGCCATGCCGGCGGGGCCGTCAGGACTGGCAGGACTGGCAGGACTGGCAGGACTGTCAGGATTGTCAGCGTTGTCCCGGCGGTCGGTGGGGTCGATCTTCGGGCACACCACGAACGCCTGGTGTCCCGCGGCCACCTGTTCGGCGACCACCTCCCAGACGCGGCCGATGATCCGGGGTCCATGGGCCATCCGGGCGAGGTGGGTGGCCACGGGCTGCCGCCCGGACGGCAGCCCGGGCAGGAGGGTCAGGTCCAGGTCACCGAACACGGTCATCGCCACGGAGCGAGGGATCGGGGTGGCGCTCATGACCAGCAGGTGGGTACCGGGATTCTCCCGGCGCAGCGCCTCGCGCTGGTCCACACCGAAACGGTGCTGCTCGTCCACGACCGCCAGCCCCAGGTCGGCGAATTGCACGGTTCCGGAGAACAGGGCATGGGTACCGACCACCAGACCGGCCTGGCCGGAGGCGATCTTCAACAACGCCTCACGCCGCTGGGCAGTTGTCAGCGAACCGGTCAACAGGACGACCTCGGTGGCAGGTCCGTCCGGAGCGTCCAGCCGGCCGGCGTGTGCGAGGGGTCCGAGCGTGGCCGTCAGTGAACGGTAGTGCTGCGCGGCCAGCACCTCCGTGGGGGCAACCAGGGCGGCCTGCCCGCCGGCATCCACGACCTGCGCCATGGCGCGCAGGGCCACGAGCGTCTTACCGGAGCCCACCTCGCCCTGCAGCAGGCGGCTCATGGGCCGGTCACGGGCCAGGTCGACGGAGATCGTCTCCCCGGCGGAGACCTGGCCGTCGGTCAGCGTGAAGGGCAGCCGTGCGTCCAGGGCGGCCAGCAACCCGTTCCCGACGGCGGCGCGGGACACCGCGTCCGGCATCGCCGCCACGTGGCGCCGCACTGCCAGCGCCCCCTGGAGCACCAGGGCCTCCTGCAGGGCAAACCGGCGCCGGGCCCTGAGTGCGTCCGCCACCACGGCCGGGCGGTGGATGTCCCGGTAGGCGGCGGCCAGTCCGGGCAGGGGGACGCCGTCCGTGGCTGCCTCCTCGAGCAGGTCGGCCGGGACCGGATCCTGGAGTGCGTCCGCGTCCAGGGCGTCCAGGACGGTGCCGATGCTGGCCCGCAGGACCCAGCTGGGGACCTTGGCCGTGGCCGGATAGAGCGGCACCGGGGCCAGGTCCTCCTCGCCCGGCACCTCAGCATCGTCCAGCACGGAGAAGTCCGGGTTGTTCAGCGTCTTCTCGCCCCGGTAGAGGGCGGTCTTCCCGTGGAACATGGCCCGGTGGCCCGGCTGCAGCCGGCGCAGAGCCTCGTAGCTGTTGAAGAAGGCCATGTCGAGGGAGGCCGGACGCAGCGGGTCATCGTCCGTCACCGTGACGTCCACGATGAACCCGCGCCGGGAGTGCATGTTCCGGCGGTCCACGGACACCACCCGGGCGACCACGGTGACCTGCTCGCCGACGGGCAGGGCGGCGATCGGGGTCAGCTCCCCACGCTCGATCCAGCGCCGGGGGAAGTGATCCAACAGGTCCCGGACGGTGCCGAGGCCCATCTCCCGGTCCAGGCGCTGGCCGGTGCGGCCGCCCAGGAGCCGGTCGAGCGGCTGGTTGAGCGGATCCGGTCTCACCCGCCGGTCTCCGGGTCCTGCAGGGAGGTGATCACCAGGTTCTCCGGTTCGCCGGCCTTGCGGACCAGGGCCTCTGCGGCAGCGTAGTCGTCCACGTGGACGTGCAGCCTCCATCGGACGGGGGCGTTGGTCTCGCCACTCTCCTCACCGGAGGTGCCGACGGGGCTCATGATCACGGAGTCCCCCATGTCATTGAGCTCGAACCGGAGGGTGGCGGCGGTGAGGGGATCCAGCGAGATGCTGCACATCAGCTCATAGCCCACCGGTGAGTCCAAGCCCTCGTGGATGTGTGGGTCCGAGGCGGAGAACCCGTGCAGTCCGTCCAGCAGACCCGGATCGATGCTGGTGCCCATGACCGTGGCCCGCAGCGAGTCAAGCACCAGCAGAAGTCCCATGCCGCCCGCATCGACCACGTGTGCTGCCGTCAGGGCCGGCAGCTGACCCTCCGTCTGGACCACGGCCTGCCAGGCCGCGCCCACGATCGCATCCAGCGCGGCGCCGAGTTCCCGGCGGCTCATGACCTGGTCATCCGGCTGGCCCCGCAGTCCGGCGGCATGCTCGGCGGCCGCCCGGGCGGCCGCCGCGAGCACCGTCAGCATGGTGCCGTCCTGCGGATCGGACAGAGCGGCCCAACAGCTGGTCTGGGCGCGTTCGAGCGCCGCGGCCAGGGTCGGGGCCGCAAGTCTCTCGTGGCCGGTCAGCGGTTCGGACATGCCGATCAGCATCACGGCCAGCAGCGTCCCGGAGTTGCCGCGCGCCTGGTCCAGCGCGGCGCGGCCGGCGAGGGACATCAGGGCACCGACATCCTCCGTGGTCTCCTCGGTCACAGCGGCACGGGCCGCGCGAACGGTTCCGTACAGGTTGCTGCCGGTGTCACCGTCTGGGACGGGGAAGATGTTGATGGCATCCATCCGGTCGGAGGCATTGCCCAGGACGGTCTCCGCCAGTTCCAGCCACTGGTGCACCCGCGAGGGACTCCGGCGTGGAGTGTCCTCCATGGTCATGCCCGGTGCCTCACCGGAATCGCATACCCGTCAGGGCCTTCTGGTTGGACTGTCCCCTGCCCCGGGTGGAGGCGCCACCGGCGCCGGAGGAACGGCCCCCCTGGGAACGGCGGGCCGACGTGGGTTCCACGACGTCCGACTCATAGGCGTACTGGTACGCGTAATACGTGCCACGCTTCTGCGGCACGCGGGTCAGCACCAGACCCAATACGCGGGCGTCCACGGAGGCCAGGCTGTCCAGACCGCCCTGGAGCTGCTCACGGTGGACGTAACCGTCCACGCGGGTGACGAGCATGACACCGGAGGCCATGGAGGCCAGGACCGTCGGGTCGGTGACCGGCTGCAGCGGCGGGGCGTCGAGGAGCACCACATCGTAACGTCCCTCGAGCTGGCGCAGCAGTCGGCGCATGGCCTCGGAGCCGAGCAGCTCGGAGGGGTTCGGTGGGATCTCGCCGGAGGTGATGATGTCCAGTTCGCCGTCCGGGCCCCAGGACTGGATGGCGTCCTCGAGGTCGATCTGGCCGGACAGGATCGTGGACAGGCCCACGGCTCCTTCCAGTCCGAGTGTCTTCGCGACGCGCGGACGGCGGAGGTCGGCGTCGATGATGACGACCCGGCTGCCCGACTCGGCCATCATGACGCCGAGGTTGCACGAGGTGGTGGTCTTGCCCTCGCCCGGGATGGAGGAGGTGACGACCACGGACTGGGTGCCGCCGTCCACGTTGGTGAACTTCAGGTGGGTGCGCAGCTGACGGTAGTTCTCGGCCCGCGGATCGAACTGGTCGTCCAGCGAGATGATCGGCTCCTCCTCGGCCGACTTGTGGTCGGCGAAGGCACCCAGGATCGGGGCGTCAGTGATGCGCTCGACATCCTCGCGATTGCGGACGCGGGAGTCCAGAAGAGTGCGGAGCAGGGCGAAGGCCACGCCGAGTGCGGCGCCCACCACCAGGCCCAGGACGAGGTTCAGGGCGACGCGAGGGCTCGACGGGGTCAGCGGCACGGAGGCCTGCTCCACCACGGACAGGTCCACCAGCGGATCGTTGGAGCCCTCCGGATCCTCGACCTCATACACGGTCGAGATCAGCGACTCTGCCACGGCGTTGGCGATCTCCGCCGACTGGGCGGGGTCCTCGTGACTGGCCGAGAGGTTGATCAGCACGGTCTGCGGCGGGGCCGTGGCCTCGATCGTGGCGGCCAGCCCCTGCACGGTCAGGGCCAGACCGAGGTCTTCGATGACGGGCGCCAGGACGCGCGGACTGGTGGCGAGGCTGACATAGGACGTGACCCGCTTCTCGGAGAAGCTGGAGCCCTGCAGGATGTCGCTCGCGGTGTCACCGGAGTTCACGGCCACGAAAATCTGTGTCCGGGCGGTGTAGGTCGGCTTCGTCAGCGCCGTGGCACCGGCGGCGACGGCCACCCCCAAGAGGGTCACCAGCAGGATTGACAGCCAGTTGTTCCGCAGGATCCGGATGTAGTCGCGAAGGTCCAAGTCGCGATCCTTTCGTAAGTGTGTGCCGGTCACTGACCGGAAAGGTATGAGGCCACATCGTCTTGGCTCAGCGCCGCGCCGATCTCCTCAATCGCCTGTTCGTCCGGCCAGACGACTGACTGGCCCCTCGCGCGGCCCACGCCATTGGTGGGCACCGTGAACATTTCCAGGTCGTCCGAACGGATGTCCGTCATGGTCCTGCCGATGGAGATCATCTCCCCTGAGTTAAGGGTTTCATCAAGCGTCAGGTATGGAGACAACCCACCCACCATATCCGAGATCCTGCCGGGGTTTGTCAGGGTTTCCGCGGTCAGTACCTTCTGGGCCACCGCCTTCAGGAACAACTGCTGATTTCGGACGCGCGAATAGTCGCCGTCGGAGAAGGCATACCGCTCGCGGACGAAGGACAATGCCGTGTCACCGTCCATGTGCTGGGCGCCGGCCTGGAAGGACTGGCCGCCATTGCCCGCCTGGAAGGACTCCGGGACGGTGATGTCCACGCCTCCGAGCGAATCCACCAGGCCTTCGAAACCAGCCATGTCCACAGAGGCCACGTGGTCGATCCGGGTGCCGAACAGGCCCTCCAGGGTCTGGACCGTCTTCGGCACGCCACCGAAGGAGTAGGCGGCATTGAGCTTGTGGGTTCCCTCGCCCGGGATCTCCACCCAGAGGTCGCGCATGACAGACATCACATAGACGGCCTCCCGGTCACCGGGGATATGGACCCACATCATCGTGTCGGACCGCCCGGACTGGGGTACCCCGGCCAGGTCCTCCGTCTCGCCCGAGCCGCCACCGGAGTCGGATCCGAGCAGCAGGATGTTGAGCGGCTCCTCCTTGCCCTCTTCGGCCGGTGCCTTGGTGGGACGGGACTCCGCCTCCGGGAACGTCGTCTCGAAGCGTTGCGTGTCGTTGTCGAACGTGGAGGCGAGGTTCGCCAGGTATCCGATGGCCACGGCGCCGGCCCCGATGACCAGGACCAGGACGATTCCGAGTGTCAGCCAGACGGCCCGGTTCTTCCGCTTCTTGCGATGACCGCGGTCGCGCCGGCCCCCGGATCCGTCATCGCCCATGTCACCCATGGAGTCGGAGAGGTCAGACGAGGGTTCAGACACAGGGGTCCTCCGGGGTCGGTCGGTATCGGCGGCAGTGGGTCTCACACGCGGTCACCGGGGCATCGGGGCCCTCCGTGCGCGTGCCACAGGGAATCTGCCCGTCATGGCCCCTCGCCTGTGGTGCTCGTCCCATGATAAGGCACTGTCACGGGCCCTCATCGTAGGCTGTCAGCATGCTTTCCCCCGGCGTGCCTCCCTGTAGTCCTGTGACGACCACCCCTGCCGAGCGTTCCATCGCACCGCGTCTGACTCGGCACTCCCGCCCCGGGCTGTCCCGGGTTCGCAGGTTCCGGACCGTCGGGACCGTCGCAGTGGTGGGCCTCGGCCTGATCGTCAGTGGATGCAGCGCGCCCGTCGCCGATGTCGAGGCCGCCCCGGAGGCGACCGACCCGGTGTGTGCCGAGGCGATGGTGTCCCTGCCGGACGCCGTCTCTGGTTTCGACCGCCGGGAGACGGACAGTCAGGCCACGGCCGCCTGGGGCGAGCCCTCAGCCGTCATCCTCCGCTGTGGCGTCCCCGTCCCGGGGCCCACCACCGAGCACTGCGTGACGGCCAACGGCATCGACTGGGTCACGCGGGACGACGGGGAGTTCTGGACCCTGACCACCTATGGCCGCTCCCCCGCGGTCGAGGTGCTGTTCGATGACACCCGGGCGGCGTCGAGCTCGGTCATGGTGGACCTCTCCTCGGCCGTGGGACGCATCCCCGCCACCGGCGGGTGCACCACCTCGGCCCCCACCCAGGCGCCGATCCCGGGAACGGACGCGCCGTCGTCGTAGTGATGGGGTCGGTGCTCTGAAAAGGCCGCCGAGCCGGACCTAGTGGAGCCCGGTGCCGCGCTCGAGGGCGAGCTGCAGGAGTTCGTCGATCAGTTCGCCGTAGGCCAGCCCGGACCGCTCCCACATGGCGGGGTACATGCTGATCGGGGTGAAGCCCGGCATCGTGTTGATCTCGTTGATGACGAATTCGCCGGCGGGAGTGTAGAAGAAGTCCACGCGGGACAGGCCCTCGGCGTCCACGGCGTCGAAGGCCACGACGGCGAGCCGGCGCACCTCGTCGATGGCCGCCTCGGGCAGGTCAGCCGGGCAGGACAGGTCTGCCGCGGTGTCGTCCTGGTACTTGGCCTGGAAATCGTAGAACTGGTGCTGGCCGGAGCCGTCATGGACCACGATCTCGCCGGGCAGGGAGGCCCGCGGCGCCTGGACCCCATGGCCATCCAGCACCGCGCACTCGATCTCGCGGCCGGCGATCCCGGCCTCGACGACGACCTTGGGATCGAAGCGGCGGGCCTCCTCGATCGCGGCGGCGAGGCCTTCGGCACCCGCCACTCGGGTGATGCCGAAGGAGGAACCCGCCCGGGCCGGCTTGACGAACACAGGGAAGGCCAGGGCGGCGACCCTCTCGAGAACGGCCTCCCGCTCACCACGCCACTGGCGGTCCGTGATGGTCTCCCACGGCCCGACCTGCAGCCCGGCGGCCTGGAAGGCGACCTTCATGAAGTGCTTGTCCATGCCCACGGCCGAGGCGAGCACGCCGGCGCCCACGTAGGGCACGGCGGCCATCTCGAGCTCTCCCTGCAGGGTCCCGTCCTCACCGAACGGCCCGTGCAGCAGCGGGAACACCACGTCGATGGCCCCGTGTGATTCCCCGCTGGCCACGGAGACGAGCTCATGGCCGCCCCCCTCGGTACAGCGCAACGCGAGCGGATCGGCCGGCTCGGGGACCTGCGGCAGGTCTCCGCCGGGCAGGTTCCAGTGCGCCGGGTCTGCCTCGAGGCCGTGCCACCGGCCGGTCGCCGTGATCCCGACGGGCACCGCCTCGTACCGGTCCGGGTCCATGGCGTTCAGCACACCGGAGGCGGTGATGCAGCTGATCGGGTGCTCGCTGGAGCGGCCCCCGAAGAGCACGAGCACGCGGAGCCGGCCGTGGGAGCCAGATCCGGGCCGTGCGTTGCGGTCTGGTTCCGTGGTCACGATCGTCCTTCCGGTTTGAGGTCACGGGCCAGCAGCAGCCCGGCCAGGGTGTCGACATCGAGGGCGCCGGCGATCACGGCATTCATGGCCTCACTGATCGGCATCTCCACACCGTGTCGCCGGGCGAGGTCGACCACCGCGGAGACCGACTTCATGCCCTCTGCGGTCTGCTTGAGCCGCGCGGTGGCCTCCTCCACGCTGAGCCCCTGGCCGAGGTGCCGGCCGGCCGTCCTGTTGCGGGACAACGGCGAGGCACACGTGGCCACGAGGTCGCCCAGCCCGGCGAGCCCGGCGAGGGTCTCGGCCTGGCCCCCGAGGCTCTCGACCAGGCGTGCGGTCTCGGCCAGCCCGCGGGTGATGACGGAGGCCTTGGAGTTGTCCCCGTAGCCCAGCCCGTCGCAGATCCCCACGGCCAGCGCGATCACGTTCTTGACCACGCCGCAGATCTCGACGCCGGTCACGTCCGTGTTGGTGTAGGGCCGGAAGTACGGGCCCGAGGTCCGCACCGCGATCCACTCGGCCGTGGCGGGGTCCGCGGAGGCCACCACTGTTGCCGTCGGCTCCTGGCGGGCGATCTCCAGGGCCAGGTTCGGCCCGGACACCACGGCGAACCGCTCGTCCGGCAGGCCGAGTTCCTCAGCGCACAGCTCGCTCATCCGGGCGTCGGTACCGCGTTCCAGCCCCTTCACCAGGGACACCACGACGGCGGCCGGGTCCAGGTGGGCGCGAATGGCCGGCAGGTGCCCGCGGACCTCCTGGGCGGGGATGGCCAGGACCACGAGTCCGGCACCGGCCACGGCCTCCGCCAGATCGGTGGTGGCGCTCAGGCATGCCGGCAGGTCGATGTCCGGGAGGTAGTCGGTGTTGCGCTTCCGGGCGGTGATGTCCTCGGCCACCTCGGGACGCCGGGCCCAGAGCACGATCTCCGGCTCGACCACCCCTCGTTCGATGGCACTGTCCGCCAGGACCTTCGCGAAGGTGGTCCCCCAGCTGCCGGCTCCCACCACCACCAGCTTCTCGGGGCGCGCGTTCACGAGATCCCCTGGCCCCGGTGGCCCGCTTCCCGTTGGCCGGTGCGCGGATTCCACCGTCCCTCCGGCGCGTCCTCGCCTCGGAGGACCTCGAGTTCGCCGGTGATGGCCGTCATGATGCGTTCGCTGGCGGTCTCCAGCACGGACCGCGTCAACGTGGACTCCCGCAGGTCCTCCAGGGGCACCGGGGCGCCGATGCGGATCCGTCCCATCCCGCGGGGCCGGAGCCGGGGTGTCTTGGCCGTCTTCGGCAGCACCTCATGGATGCCCCACTGGGCCACCGGGATGACCGGCACCCCGGTCTTGAGGGCCAATCGTGCCGCCCCGGTCTTCGCCTTCATGGGCCACAGGTCCGGGTCCGAGGTCAGGGTCCCCTCGGGGTAGATGATGATCGCCCCACCCTCGGCGAGCACCCGGTCTGCCGCCACGAGCGATTCATTGCCGCCACGGGCTCGGTCCACGGGGATCTGCCGCATCCGGGTCAGCAGCCCACCCACGACCGGCAGCTGGAACAGCTCGGACTTGGCCAGGAAGTGCGGCAGGTGGCCCTGGCTGTAGACCATGTGGCCCAGGGCCAGCGGGTCCAGGTTGGAGATGTGGTTGGCGCACACGATGAATCCCGATTCCGGGATGTGGTGGCCGCCCTGCCACTCCTTGGACATGATGGCGTTGAGCGTGGGGCGGACGAGGGAGGCCGCCGCGAAGTAGCCGGCGCGCAGTCCGGTGGATTCGGTCACGAGAGGTCCCCTAGCGGCCCAGGCTGCTCAGCTCGACGTCTGCCCCGAGGCCGGTCAGCTTGTCCATGAACTTCTCGTAGCCGCGGTTGATGATCTCGATGCCGGTGGCCCGTGAGGTGCCCTGGGCGGCGAGGGCGGCGATGAGGTGGGAGAACCCGCCCCGCAGGTCGGGGATGTCGAAGTCGGCGCCGTGCAACTCGGTGGGTCCGGAGATGACGGCGGAGTGCAGGAAGTTGCGCTGGCCGAACCGGCAGGGCACGGAGCCGAGGCATTCACGGTGCAGCTGGATGGAGGCACCCATGCGGACCAGGGCATCGGTGAACCCGAAGCGGTTCTCGTAGACGGTCTCATGCACGATCGAGACACCCTCGGCCTGCGTCAGCGCCACCACGAGCGGCTGCTGCCAGTCGGTCATGAAGCCCGGGTGCACGTTGGTCTCCAGCACGAGGGGCTTGAGCCGGCCCCCGCCGTGCCAGAAGCGGATGCCGTCGTCATCGACCTCGAACTCCCCGCCGATCTTGCGGTAGGTGTTCAGGAAGGCGGTGAGATCCCGCTGTATGGCGCCTTCCACGTAGATGTCCCCCTGCGTCACGAGGGCGGCCGAGGCCCATGAGGCCGACTCGTTGCGGTCCGGGATGGCGCGGTGGTTGAAACCCGTGAGCTGGTCCACACCCTCGATCCGGATGGTGCGATCGGTCTGCACCGTGATGATGGCGCCCATCTTCTGGAGGATGTGGATCAGGTCGTGGATCTCCGGCTCCACGGCGGCGCCCTTGAGTTCGGTGATTCCCTCCGCCTTCACGGCGGTCAGCAGCACCTGCTCCGTGGCCCCGACCGAGGGGTACGGCAGTTCCAGCTTCGCCCCGGTCAGGCCCTTCGGCGCGGAGATGTGGATGCCGCCGGGGCGCTTCTCCACCACGGCACCGAAGCTGCGCAGGACGGTGAGGTGGAAGTCGATCGGCCGGTCGCCGATCTTGCAGCCGCCGAGGTCCGGGATGAAGGCCTCGCCGATGGAGTGCATCAGGGGGCCGCAGAACAGGATGGGGATGCGGGAGTCGCCGGCGTGGGCGTCGATCTCCGAGCTGGTGGCGGACTTGGTGGCCGCCGGGTCCAGGCTGAGGTCCCCGGTCTCCGGGTCCTTGGTGACCTTGACCCCGTGGACGGAGAGCAGACCGGTGACGATCTCGACGTCCCGGATCTCCGGGACGTTGCGCAGGACCGACGGTTTGCTGCCTAGTAGTGAGGCCACCATGGCCTTCGGCACCAGGTTCTTGGCGCCACGGACGGTCACGCGTCCCTCGAGCGGCTTACCGCCGTTGATCGTCAGCAGATTTCCCATAGACAGTGGCATTCCTCCGTGGCCCGCCGGGACGGGCCGTCGCTGGTGTGCGGATGGCCGGGACGGGCCCGGCGCAGATCCGCACACCAGCATACGGGGCGAAGCCGGATCAGTCCGGGATCAGGCGGTGCGGGCCGGAAGCGTGGCGGGCTTGTAGGCCGGTCGGCTCGCCTCGAAGTCGGTGATCTCCTGCTCCGTGCGCAGGGTGAGGCCGATGTCATCGAGCCCCTCCCTCAGGCGCCAGCGCGTGTAGTCGTCCACCTGGAAGCCGGTGCTGAACGAACCGCAGGTCACGGTGCGGCCCTCCAGGTTCACCGTCACCTGCGTGCCGGGATGGTTTTCGAGCTCCTTCCAGATCAGCTCGATGTCCTGCTGGTCCACCTCGGCGGCCAGCAGGCCCTGCTTGCCGGAGTTGCCGCGGAAGATGTCCGCGAAGCGGGCGGACAGGACCACCTTGAACCCGAAGTCCTTCAGGGCCCACACCGCATGCTCGCGGGAGGAGCCCGTGCCGAAGTCCGGGCCCGCCACCAGGACTGAACCGGCCGAGTATGGCTCCCGGTTCAGGATGAACTCCGGGTCCTTGCGCCAGCCGGCGAACAGGGCGTCCTCGAATCCGGTACGGGTGATCCGCTTGAGGTAGACAGCCGGGATGATCTGGTCCGTGTCCACATTGGACTGCTTCAGCGGAACGCCGATCCCGGTGTGGCTGGTGAAGGGTTCCATGTCAGGCCTCCTGCAGTTCGGATTCGAATGCCGCCAGGTCGGACGGCGAGGACAGCGTGCCGCGGATCGCGGTCGCGGCCGCGACCACCGGCGAGACCAGGTGGGTGCGGCCACCCTTGCCCTGGCGCCCCTCGAAGTTGCGGTTGGACGTGGACGCGCACCGCTCTCCCGGGGCCAACTGGTCCGGGTTCATCCCGAGGCACATGGAGCAGCCGGCGAAGCGCCATTCCGCACCGAAATCCTTGAACACGCGGTCCAGGCCCTCGGCCTCCGCCTCCAGTCGCACCCGGGCGGAGCCGGGGACCACGATCATCCGCACGTTTTCGTCCTTGGTCCGCCCCTCGATGATCGCGGCCGCGGTGCGCAGGTCCTCGAGCCGGGAGTTGGTGCAGGAGCCCAGGAAGACGGTGTCCACCCGGATGTCCTTCATCGGCATGCCGGCGGTCAGGTCCATGTACTCCAGCGCCCGCTCGGCGGCGGCCCGGGCGTTCGGGTCATCGAAGTGCTCCGGGACCGGAACGGTGTCACTCAGGGACACACCCTGCCCCGGGTTCGTACCCCAGGTGACGAAGGGCTCCAGCTCGTCGGCGTCCAGGAAGACCTCGGCGTCGAAGGCCGCACCCTCGTCCGTGGGCAGGCTGGACCAGTACTCCACGGCGGCGTCCCAGTCCTCGCCCTGGGGGGCGTGGGGACGGCCCTTGATGTACTCGAAGGTCGTCTCGTCCGGGGCGACCATGCCGGCGCGGGCACCGGCCTCGATCGACATGTTGCAGATGGTCATGCGAGCGTCCATGGACAGCGCCCGGATGGCCGAGCCCCGGTACTCCAGGACGTACCCCTGCCCGCCACCGGTTCCGATCTTCGCGATGACCGCGAGGATGATGTCCTTGGCGGTCACCCCCTCCCGGAGGGTGCCCTCGACGGTGATGGCCATGGTCTTGAACGGTTTCAGCGGCAGGGACTGGGTGGCGAGCACATGCTCGACCTCGGAGGTGCCGATGCCGAAGGCCAGGGCCCCGAAGGCGCCGTGCGTGGAGGTGTGCGAGTCGCCGCACACCACGGTCATGCCCGGCTGGGTGAGACCCAACTGCGGCCCCACCACGTGAACGATGCCCTGCTCGGCGTCGCCCAGGGAATGGAGCCGGATACCGAACTCCTGGGCGTTGTCCCGCAGGGTCTGGATCTGCTTGGCCGAGACCGGGTCGGCGATCGGCTTGTCGATCTCCAGCGTGGGGGTGTTGTGGTCCTCGGTGGCGATCGTCAGGTCGGGGCGCCGGACGGTGCGGCCCGCCAGGCGCAGCCCCTCGAAGGCCTGCGGGCTGGTGACCTCGTGCATGATGTGCAGGTCGATGTACAGCAGGTCGGGGGTCTGGGCGTCGCCGGCACCGCTGCCGGGGACCACCACGTGATCCTGCCAGACCTTCTCGGCCAGCGTGCGCGGGGTTGCTGCTGAGGCCGTTGCGACTGTTGCGACTACGTTTTCAGGGGATGCCTTGGCTACCATCTCGTGTCCTTCCACCAGTGACATCCATACTCTGGCACCGCGGCCTCGACGGTGGCCATCACGTCCGCGAATGTCTCACATAATGAGACGCTAGTATCAGAGTATGGACACTTCGGAACACCAGACACCGCAGGCCCTCCACACCCCCAGCGGGGTCGGCGTGGTGGACAAGGCCGCCGCCATCCTGGACGCCCTCGAGGCCGGGCCGACGTCGCTGGCCGAGCTGGTCTCCGCCACGGGGATCGCACGGCCCACCCTCCATCGCCTCGCCTCGGCACTCGTCCATCACCGGCTGGTCGGCCGTGACCTGCAGGGCCGCTACGTCCTGGGCAGCAGACTCTCCGAGCTCGCCTCGGCTGCCGGCGAGGACCGGCTGACGGCGGCCGCCGGCCCAGTGCTGTCCCGACTGCGGGATGCCACCGGGGAGAGCTCCCAGCTCTTCCGCCGGCAGGCCGACGCCCGCGTGTGCGTCGCCAGTGCCGAGAGGCCCGTGGGGCTCCGCGACACCATTCCGGTCGGAACGCGGCTGTCCATGAAGGCAGGTTCCGCCGCACAGGTGCTGCTGGCGTGGGAGGACAATGAACGCCTCGTCGAGGGCCTCAACGGGGCCGTCTACACCCCCACGGTGCTGGCCGCCGTCCGGCGCCGGGGGTGGGCCCAATCGCTCGGGGAACGTGAGCCCGGAGTCGCCTCCGTCTCGGCACCGGTGCGGGGTCCGAGCGGACGGGTGATCGCCGCCGTGTCCATCTCCGGGCCCATCGAACGGTTGACCCGCCAACCCGGACGGGTCCACGCGGAGACGGTGATGCGCCACGCGCACAACCTCACCGAACTGATCCGGACCACGCACACCCAGGCGCGATAGAGACCCCGCAGCGAAGTGTTCGCGCATTCGAGGCACGGTGTTCGCCTCCCAGGCGTGACCTCGGACGCGGCCGTCCCTACGATGGGCCACGTGACCAACCCAGCCATCGATGCCGTCCAGACCGAGCCTGCCGTCCGTACCGGGCCTGCAGCATCCACTGCACCGAGACCCGGGAGCGACGCCGGCGGGGGGCCACCGCTGCGCGTCTCAGTGGTCGGGACGGGGTATCTGGGGGCCACGCATGCGGCGTGTATGGCGGAGCTGGGATTCGAGGTCCTGGGCCTGGACATCGACCAGGCGAAGATCGACGCGTTGACCCGCGGGGAGCTGCCCTTCCACGAGCCCGGCCTGCCGGAACTGCTCCTCAAGCACGTTCAGTCCGGTCGGCTGCGATTCACCACCTCCTACGAGGAGGTCGGCACCTGGGCCGATGCGCACTTCATCGGGGTCGGCACCCCGCAGAAGCCCGGAGAGTCCGCCGCAGACCTGCGCTACGTGGACGCCGCCGTGACCTCCCTGGCCGAGCACATCACCCGGGACGCCCTGATCGTGGGCAAGTCCACCGTCCCGGTCGGCACTGCCGAGCGCCTGGGCACCCTGCTGGCGGACGCCCGCGCCCACGCCGGCCTGCCGGGCACGGTGGAACTGGCCTGGAATCCGGAATTCCTGCGCGAGGGCTACGCCGTCCAGGACACCCTGGCCCCGGACCGGCTCGTCGTCGGCGTGCAATCGGCCCACGCCGAAGACCTCCTGCGCCAGATATATGCCAAGTCCCTGGCCGAGGGCACCCCGTGGATCACCACGGACTTCGCCACCGCCGAACTGGTCAAGGTCGCCGCCAACGCCTTTCTGGCCACGAAGATCTCCTTCATCAACGCCTTCTCCGAGATCACCGAGGCCGCAGGCGGGGACATCGGCACCCTGGCCGACGCGATCGGCCACGACCCCCGGATCGGGCGGAAGTTCCTCAACGCCGGCGTCGGCTTCGGCGGCGGCTGCCTGCCCAAGGACATCCGGGCGCTGCAGGCCCGGGTCTCCGAACTCGGGCTGGACCGCACCATGCGCTTCCTCGCCGAGATGGACGACATCAACCTGCGCCGCCGCGACCGCGTGGTCGACCTCGCCGTCCAGGTCCTCTCCCACAGCCTCAACGGCGCGATCCGCACCACCGGCGTGGGCGAGGGCTCCGGCACCGTGCCCTCCCCGGCCGCCGTCGAGATCCTGAACGGAGCGAAGATCGCCATCCTCGGAGTCACCTTCAAACCCCACTCAGACGATGTGCGCGACTCCCCCGCCCTGGACGTCGCCAACCGGCTCTTCACCGCAGGGGCAGACGTGGCCGTCTACGACCCGAAGGGCAACGCCAACGCCGCCCGACGATTCCCCCGCCTGGGCTACGTCAACACCCTCGCCAAGGCCGTCATCGGTGCCGACCTGCTCATCCTGCTCACCGAATGGGACGAGTTCCGCCAGATGGATCCCGAGGACATCGGCAGGCTCGTGGACCGCAAGAACATCATCGACGCCCGCAACGTCCTGGACCCCGCCCCCTGGCAAACGGCCGGTTTCACCCACGCCGCCCTCGGACACCGCTTCGCCCCGGACGCGTCGGTGTGATGCCACGGGGAACGACGCCGGCCGGTCACCGGTCCGTGAAGTGGTCCCACCCGCCTGCGCTGCCGACGTTCTCCGCTGCCGCGGGTGCTCCCGACTCGGCGACCAGGCGTCCGATCCGCCGGAATCCCACGGGCACCGCGGCGCCTGCGGGCAGGGCGGCGAGCAGGCCGTAGTCCTCTCCCCCGGCCGACACCCAGCGTTCGGCGGTCCGCTGCCCGCTCGCGAGGTCCAGGGCGCGCGCCAGGGGCACGAGGACCGAGGCCTCGCGGCGCACCCAGTCCGGATCGAGTTCCGCCCGCAGGCCGTTGGCCGTGGCCAGGCGCCCGGCGTCCTTCAGCACGCCATCGGAGACGTCCATCATGGCCAGTGCCCCGGCCTCGGCGGCCACCCGTCCTGCGCCCAGCACGGGCCGGGGCCGGAGTTGGGCGGCGGCCGCCAGCGCGGCGAGTCGCCGGACGCCGTGTTCCGGCTGTTCCGGCTGTTCTGCCTGTTCGGCAGCGCGCAGCAGTTCGTCCAACCGCCCGCGGGGCGTCTCCAGCACGTCCAGGCCGGCGGCGGCCCAGCCGGCCCGGCCGCACAGGACCAGGTCCAGGTCAGCCGTGACCGCGTGGGCTCCCGGCGGCAGCGTGCGCAGCACCGCCGGCCGGCCGTCCAGGTCTCCCGTGGCGGTGACGGCCACGGTGATGCGGTCGTCCGAGCCCAGGTCTCCGCCGACGATCCGGCAGCGAGTCGCGCCGAGGTGGCGCACCGCTCCCGCGAGCCCGGCCGCGAGGCCGTCGATCCAGGCCACGGGGGTGGTAGGAGGCATGGTCAGGGCCAGGAGGAGACCGGAGGGCTCTCCCCCCATGGCGTTGATGTCGGAGAGGTTCTGGGCGGCGGCCTTCCAACCGGTGGAATAGCCGCCCGCCAAGCCATGCCCGTCGAACCTCACGCCGTGAACGGCTGGCCAGTCCAGCCGGAAGTCACGGTCCTGCGCCATGGCATCCGTCGTGATGACGAACCTGCCGTCCGGGGCGGCCACGACCGCGGCATCATCCCCGGGGCCGACGGTCCCCTCCGGCCAGTCTCCCGCTGCCGGTACGGCGGCGAAGCGGCGGTTCAGGATCCGCAGGATCCCCGATTCGCCCAGTCCGCCGACGCTCTGGCGGGCTCGCGGGGCCGGTGTCACGCCGGACGCCGTCAATGGCGCCCGCTGGCCGCCGCCAGCGCCTCCCGGAACGCACCGTAGCGTTCGATCTCCGCCGTCACCGGCTCGGCGATGCGGTCCCGGGCGACCCTCGAGACCGCGGCGCGCAGCCGGCGTCGGGCCCGGCGCGCACGGTTCCGTGCCCCCAGCCGCACCAGCGGGGCCATCAGCAGTGCCAGCAGCAGCCCGAACGCCAGTCCACCGAACACGAGCAGCGTGGGGATCGGGAAGCCCTCCACGGCCGGGGCGGGTGGCATCTCGAACTGGAAGTACCCGGCCAGGGCCAGCACGCCCAGCCAGGCGAGACCGGCCACGGCGGCCACCAGGGCGGTCCACTGGAGGGCATTGACCACGTGCCACCACCAGGACCCCTTCCCGGCCCCCAGGTCGGTGGAGGTGATCGCCTGGTCCAGTTCGTCCGGAAGCGTGTCCGCATGGCTGCGGGCGGCACGGCGGATGGCGGAACGCCACGCGTCCGGGGCGCCGGCGCCCGTGACCTCGGCGAAGGCGCGGATGGCGCCGTCGGCCTGCGCCTGCTGGGCCGGGCTGCGCTCGGGCAGTGAACTCCGGTGAAGTCGCGGATCGTCTGCCGCGGAGGCCGGCGCCCGGTTCGTCCCGCGCTGCGGATCATCCCCGCGTCGCAACCCGAGCCGGCGCAGCGGGTCCTGGCGAAGGCGCGTGGCCCATCGGACCACGGGCCATCCGGTGCGGCGGCCGCCCTCCATCCGATAGGACCGCTGTACGGCCCGCACCACGGTGGTGACGCCGGCAGCCTCGGTCAGCGCGTCCACGAGCCTGGCCTCATCCGCCTTCCCGACGCCGGCCGGAACGCCTCCCGCGTCCCCGGCGCCCAGGGCCTTGGCGGCCGTGCGCACATCCGAGAGCAGCCGTTCACTGGCGGCGCTCCGCCGTTCGGCCACCTCCGCGATGGCAGACCGGAGGGGCTCGACGCCGGCGCCGGTGGTGGCCGAGGCAGGATAGACGGGTACGCGGGCAAGGCCGTCCTGAGCCAGGATGCCCTTCAGGGATGCGGTCACAGCCCCCACATCCGCCTCGGCGAGCCGGTCGACCTGGTTCAAGACCACGAGGGTGACGCCGCGGTGGGCGGCCAGCGGCTCGAGGAATTCGCGGTGCAGGGCGGCATCCGCGTATTTCTGCGGGTCGACGACCCAGACGAGCACGTCCACCTGGCCGGCCAGCCGGGTCACGATCTCCCGGTGCCGGACGGCGATCGAGTCGAAGTCCGGCAGGTCGAGCAGGATCAGGCCTCCGGGTTGGTCGTTCTTCCGGCTCCAGCGCTGGCCGAGCAGCCGGGACCACGGCCCCGAGGGCTCAGTTCCGGCCGCGCGACCGTCCAGCTGATGACGGTGGGAGACCTCCAGCCAGTCGAGCAGCGCTTCGGAACCGTCGGCACCCCATACGGCGGCCAGGGGCTCGGAGGTCGTGGGCCGCGTGGCAGCGGCGCGGGCGAGAGGGTGACCGGTGACTGCGTTGAAGAGGCTGGACTTGCCGGAACCGGTGGCCCCGAAGAAGCCGACGACCGTGTGGTCGGCCGAGAGCCGGCGTCGTTCCCGGGCCCGTTCCACCACCTGACCGGCCGAGGCCAGCCCCTCCTCGGACACCCGCCCCTCGCCCAGCCGGGCGGCGGTCTCGAGCGCGGTGAGCTTGCGGTCCAGCGGACCGGAGTCGAAGGTCGTCACGGGTCAGCCCTCCCGTCCGGCCAGCCGACGCAGTTCGGGGGCAAGGGTACGCAACTGGCCGGTCTCCTCCTGGTCACGGACGCCGTCCAACAGCGCGGTGAACCGGCGGGCGTCGGCTTGCAGCAGCCCGGTGATCCGGTCCACGAGGTTCGCCTGGGAGCGTTGGGCCAGCCGGCGGACGGCGTCCTCGCCGAAGATCGATTCGAGCAGCTTCTGCGCCACCACCGCGGTCCCGCCGGCGATCCCGACCTCGATGCCCAGCAGCCCGCCGGTGGCCGCGAAGGAGACGATCATCAGGGTCACGGCCACGCCGTTCACCCCCAGGGCGGAGATCCGGGCCATCGTCCGCTTGCCGGCACCCTCGTGTTCGATCAGGGCGATCAGATCCCCCTGCCAACCCCGGATCTCGGCGGCCGCGCGGTCGCTGAAGTCGGCGGGGAGCCTGGCAGGATCCTGGCCGGTGACGAGCGCGCGCCCAGCCGCGTCCTGACGCCAGCGCTGGGCGGACTCCTCGGAGGCCGCAGCGGCCTGTTCCACGAGGACGGCGTGCAGGCCCGTTTCGATCGCCGTCTCGACCTCCTCCGGCGGGGCCGGCCGGCCCCGGAAGAAGGAGGTGATCCGGTCCCTCAGCCGCCCGATCCCCGATTCCAGCGACCGGAAGAACTCCCCGGTGCCGACGAAGTCCTGCCAGCGGGAGAGCACCTCCCCGCGCAGCAACGTCCCGTCCTGGGTCGAGGCCAGCACGCCCGTCAGCGCCTGCTCGTAGGCGGAGTCCACGTCACCGGCCAGCCGGGCCGCCGCGTGACGCTGGTCGTCCTCGGCCGCCGCCAGCTCCGAGGTCTTCTCAGCCAGTTGCCGGACCACCCCGTTGAGGGTGCGCCGGGCAACCGCCGCACGGGAACCGGCATCACCGGCAATGGACTCCAGCCATGCGCGCAGCGGCCGCACGGCGCCCGCCGGGAGCATCCCCTGGACGTCGAGGGCGGACTCCGTGACGACGAAGAGCCCGGCCGAGCCCAGCCCCTGACGCTCGAGGAGCCCGCGCAGATCCGTGGCCACCTCGTCCTCCACGCCGGGCGGAACACGGTCCAGCACCACGGCGACCGTGATGTCCCGGGCGGCGGCGTCCAGGAGCAGCTCCCAGGGGACGGCATCCGCATAGCGGTTCGCGGTGGTGACGAAGATCCAGAGGTCTGCGGCCGAGAGCAACTGACCGGCCAGTCGCCGGTTCTCGTCCGCGATCGAGTCGATGTCCGGGGCGTCCAGCAGGGCCAGACCGGCGGGCAGGGCCTGCTCGGCCACCAGGACCAGGGAGTTGATGGCCTCGGGGTCCGGATCCACCCCCACGCGTTCCGCGGGCACCGTGGTCCCCGGCACGGCGCGGTGGCCGGTGGTCCGGGAGAGGTTCGGCAGCACGCGGTCGGGGGTGAACCAGTCCACGTCCTCCGGGTGGTGCAGGAGGATCGGTTGCCGTGTGGTCGGACGGATGGCGCCGGAACGGGTCACGGCGTGCCCCACCAGGGCATTGACGAGAGTGGACTTGCCGGCACCGGTTGATCCCCCGACGACGGCCAGCAGCGGTGCGTCCAGGCTGCGGTACCGCGGCAGGACGTAGTCGTCCAGCTGGGCGACGGCGGCGTCCCGCACCCGGGCGGCCTCGGCGGCTCCGTCGATCCCGAGCGGCAGGGACACCCCGGCCAGTTCGCTGCGCAACCGGCTCAGCAGGTCCACGGCCTGGGCCGCTCGCTGCGGCGGGACGGGGGTGGGATCAGTGCTCACGCATCCCATCATGGCACCGGAACAGGACACCGGAGCGCAGCAGCTTCCGACGGGCAAAGAAAAGACCCGGTCCTGGTGGACCGGGTCTTCTCAGCTGGTGACCCCAGCGGGATTCGAACCCGCGTTACCGCCGTGAGAGGGCAGCGTACTAGGCCGCTATACGATGGGGCCGTCACCGTTGCTCAACCGTCCTGCCGCGTGGCATTTCCGATTGGGCAACCCCAGTAGTATTTCATACTCTGGGGGATTCCACCAAATCGATCGAAACCGAATCGATGTACTCCGCTGGGGTACCAGGACTCGAACCTAGAATGACGGTACCAGAAACCGTTGTGTTGCCGATTACACCATACCCCAATGGCTGTCAAGGAGATGATCCGGTGTCCCGGACCCCCTGCGCCATTCATGCCGGACTCACTCCGGCACGGGTGTTTACTATACCGGTGTTCCGCCCCAATGACAAAACGGCCGTCACGCGGCCTCCCCCGCGTTTACAGTGTGTCCATGACAGCCACCTCCGATCAGCCTGTTTCCCTGCGCCGCACGGTCACCACCGCGGGGCTCTTCTTCTTCATCCTCGGCGACGTCCTCGGGGCGGGCGTCTACGTCCTGGCCGGGGAGATCGCCGCCACGGCGGGTGGCGCCGTCTGGGTCCCCCTCGTAGTGGCCCTGGTCCTGGCCCTGCTGACGGCCGGTTCCTACGCCGAACTGGCCACCAAGTATCCGCGCGCCGGAGGCTCCGCCCACTACACCATGCGCGCCTTCGGCCCCTTCGTCGGCTTCCTGGTCGGGTTCTGTATGCTCTCCGCCGGCATCGTGTCCGTGGGCACCCTGGCGCTCGGCTTCGCCGGCGACTACCTCACCGAGTTCGTCACGCTGCCCACGGCACTCGTGGTGGTGATCTTCCTGGGGTTGCTGGCGGCGCTGAACGCGCGGGGCATCTCCGAGTCGATGGGCGCCAACCGCGTGGCGACCATCATCGAGGTCTCCGGCCTGATCATGGTGGTCGTCCTCGGCATCATCGTCGTGGCCCGCGGAGACGGGGACCTCGGCCGGCTGACGGAGTTGGGCACGGACGACCAAGGTCCACTGCCCGCCGTTCTGGCCGGCACCGTCCTCGCCTTCTACTCCTACGTGGGCTTCGAGACGAGCGTGAACATCGCCGAGGAGACGAAGGACCCGGCGCGGTCCTACCCCCGGGCCCTCTTCGGCGCCCTGATCGTGGCCGGCGTCGTCTACGCGCTCGTCGGTGCGGCTGCCGCGGCCGTTATCCCCACGGCGGAACTGGCCGAGAGTTCTGCTCCCCTGCTCCAAGTGGTCACGGCCGCCGGATTCGTCCCGCCGGTCCTCTTCAGTGTGATCGCCCTCGTGGCAGTGGCCAACGGCGCCCTGCTGACCGGCATCATGTCCTCGCGCCTGGCCTACGGCATGGCCCGGGACGGGCTGCTGCCGGCCGTGCTGACCCGGCTGCTGCCGCAGCGGCGGACGCCCTGGGTGGCCATCATCGCCACCACCGGCCTGTCCCTGGTGCTCGCGCTGACCGGCACATTGGAGATCCTGGCGGGCACCATGGTGCTCCTGCTGCTCGTGGTGTTCACCGCCGTCAACGCCGCCGTTCTCGTATTGCGGCGGGATCCGGTGGACCGGCGCCATTTCCGCGTCCCGGCCTTCCTGCCCGTGGCGGGGATCGTCTCCTGCCTCGGGCTGGCCACCCAGGTCGAGGGTGAGGTCTGGCGACTCGGCCTGCCGTTCCTCGCCCTCGCGGCGGTGCTCGCCGGCCTGGCCGCCTGGCGCCGACGGGCCCGCCGCGAGCACGACTCCGGACAAGACGGACCCGGGCCGGAGGCCTCCAGTGAGAACTCCGGCCCGGGCTCCCGCCCGGCGTCCTAGGCTTCCGGCGCGCCTGTTGCCGTCTGCTGCCCTGCCTGTGATGCCTGTTCTGCCTGCTCAACAGCAAACCGGTCCAGGCGCGACAGGGTGGAGTTCTTGCCCAGGATCTCCAGGGACTCGAACAACGGCGGCGAGACCTTCTTACCGGACACCGCGGTCCGCACGGGGCCGAACGCCTGCCGCGGCTTGAGTCCCAGGCCGTCGATCAACGCGGCACGCAGTGCAGCCTCGATGGACTCGACGGTCCACGAGCCGGCGTCGATCCCGTCCAGGCCGGCCCGGGCCGCGGCCAGGGCCGCCGGCAGGGCCGCCGGCAGGTCGGCAGGCATGCCCTTCAGGGCCCCGTCCGCCGTCCTGATGTCCGCGTCCGGCTGGAAGAGGAAGGCGAGCATGTCCACGGCCTCCCCCAGCAGGGCGATGCGTTCCTGGACGAGAGGCGCGCCGGCGTCGAGGATCTCGTTCTCACGGTCGGTCAGGGACTCGCCCACCAGGCCCGCAGCCTGCAGGTGGGGCACCAGCCGGCCACGGAAGTCGGCGGCATCCAGCATCCGGATGTGGGTGCCGTTGATCGCCGTGGCCTTCTTCTCGTCGAAGCGGGCGGGGTTGGCCAGCACCTGGTGGATGTCGAAGGCCTCGATGAACTGCTCGCGGGTGAAGATGTCCTCGTCCGCGGAGAGGGACCAGCCCAGCAGGGCCAGGTAGTTGATGAGCCCCTCGGGGATGAAGCCGCGCTCACGGTGCAGGAACAGATTCGACTGCGGGTCACGCTTGGACAGCTTCTTGTTGCCCTCGCCCATGACGTAGGGCAGGTGCCCGAACTCCGGCATGTACCGGGCCACGCCCACCGCGTAGAGGGCTCGGTAGAGCGCGATCTGGCGGGGTGTGGAGGAGAGCAGGTCCTCACCACGCAGTACATGGGTGATCTCCATCAGGGCGTCGTCCACGGGGTTCACCAGGGTGTACAGGGGGTTCCCATCGGCCCGGACCACCACGAAGTCCGGGACGGAGCCCGCCCGGAAGGTGATCTCACCGCGGACGGTGTCCGTGAAGGTGATGTCCGTGTCCGGCATGCGCAGACGCAGCACCGGCTGGCGGCCCTCCGCACGGAAGGCCTGCTTCTGCTCCTCGGACAGCTCACGGTCGAAGTTGTCATAGCCCAGCTTCGGGTCCCGGCCGGCGGCCCGGTGCCGGGCCTCGACCTCATCGGCCGTGGAGAAGGCCTCGTAGATGTAGCCCGCGTCCCGGAGCTTGGTGATGACCTCCTGGTAGAGGTCGGCCCGCTGTGACTGCCGGTACGGGCCGTGCGGTCCACCGACCTCCACGCCCTCGTCCCAGTCGATGCCGAGCCAGTCCATGGCCTCCAGGAGCTGCTGGTAGCTCTCCTCGGAATCACGATTGGCGTCGGTGTCCTCGATGCGGAACACCATCTTGCCGCCGGTGTGGCGCGCCCAGCCCCAATTGAACAGGGCCGTGCGGATCAGCCCGACGTGCGGGGTTCCGGTGGGTGAGGGACAGAAGCGGACGCGGACGGGCGTCTCGGCGGGGACAACGGGAACATCGGCAGGGGCCGGTCGGGTTTCAGGGCTCATGATGGCCACCATCCTAGTGCGGCCCCCGCCGCGTTCCCGTCATGGGCCCCGAACCCGATCAGCACTGACCGGATCGCCGGCGCCCGCTCAGCAGCACCGTCCCGAGGGGTTGAGGTCCTGCTCCCGGTAGACCATCCGCCAGAACTCTCCCTCGTTCAGCGGTGTGGCCTCCGGATGGACCCGGGCCTGATGGGCGAGGTACTGCCGGTAGCGGTCCTCCCCCATCAGCGCCTTGGCGTACCAGACGGCAGAGGACCAGCCCCTCACGAGCGTCCGGCCCCAGTCCGCGGGTCTCATCGGTGGCCTTCAGAGACCGGCCGCCGGTCCTCCGGCAGCGCATCCCACTGGGCCTGGACCGCCTTCTCCTCCGGCGTCGCGAACAACCCGGCAGGGGCGAACATCCGCGACGGCACGTCCGGCTCGGCATGGTCGATGACCTCGGTGCTCCGGAAGGCCTGGACGGTGCGGATGACGGACGTGGCGATCACCACGATCGCCAGCACCAGGAAGATCACCGACAGGGTGGTCTGGATCAGGGAGTTGCGTACGATCGCCTCCATCGCGGCCACGTCCGGGGCGGCGCCCAGGGACGTCTCCCCCGCCGCCAGCGCGTCCCGGAACTGGACGTGCTGAGCCCAGTACCCGACAGCCGGCGCCGGCGAGAAGATCTTCTGCAACGAGCCCACGGTGGTGATCACCGTGATGAACGCCAACGGCAGCGCGACGATCCAGAGCGAGCCGAAGGTCCGGCGTCGGGCGACGATGGTGAGTACCACCGCCAGCGCGATGGCGGCCAGCAGTTGGTTGGCAATGCCGAACAGCGGGAAGAGGGTGTTGATCCCGCCTCGCGGGTCCCCCACGCCCATGAGCAGCACGGCTCCCCAGCCGGCCACCATGATGGCCGTGCACAACCAGGCACCGACCCGCCAGCTGGTGTCCTTGAAGCGGGGCACCACGTTGCCGATGGAGTCCTGCAGCATGAACCGGGCCACGCGGGTGCCGGCGTCCACGGCGGTCAGGATGAAGAGCGCCTCGAACATGATGGCGAAGTGGTACCAGAAGCCGAGCATGCCTGCTCCGCCGATCAACTGGCCGATGATCAGGGCGAGTCCCACCGCCAGGGTGGGGGCGCCACCCGTCCGGGACACCACCGTCTCCTCACCGACCTGCCCGGCCAGCGTGGTGAGCATCTCCGGCGTGAGGTCCACCCCGGCCAGGCCCAGCGAGCTGACCCAGGCCACGGCTCCCTCCACGGTGCCGCCGGTCAGGGCCTCCGGTGCATTCATGGCGAAATAGATTCCCCGGTCGATCGACACGGCCGCCACCAGCGCCATGATGGCCACGAAGGACTCCATCAGCATGCCGCCGTAGCCGATGAAGCGGGTCTGCTTCTCCTTCTCGATCATCTTCGGGGTGGTGCCGGAGGCGATGAGCGCATGGAATCCGGAGAGCGCGCCACAGGCGATGGTGACGAACAGGAACGGGAACAGCGCACCGCCCCACACCGGGCCGTCATCCCGCGAGGCGAACTCGCTGACGGCCGGCACCTCGATGCCGGGCTGGACGATGATGATCGCCACGGCCAGGAGCACGATGACGCCGATCTTCATGAACGTGGAGAGGTAGTCGCGCGGGGCCAGGAGCAGCCACACGGGAAGCACGGCGGCGATGAAGCCGTAGACGATGATGCCCCAGGCGATGGTGGTCCGGTCCAGCGTGAACATCGCGGCACCCCACTCCGTCTCAGCCACCCAGCCTCCGGCCACGATGGCGACCATGAGCAGCACGAAGCCGATGACGGAGACCTCGGCGATGCGGCCCGGACGCAGGTACCGGAGGTAGACCCCCATGAACAGTGCGATCGGGATCGTCATCCCCACGGAGAACACGCCCCACGGGCTCTCGCCCAGGGCGTTGACCACCACGAGCGCGAGGATCGCGGTGATGATGATCATGATCAGCAGCGTGGCCACGATGGCCGCGTAACCGCCGACTCGTCCCAGCTCGTCCCGGGCCATCTGGCCCAGGGACCGGCCTCCGCGGCGGGTGGAGAAGAACAGCACGAGGTAGTCCTGCACGGCACCGGCCAGCACCACGCCGACGATGATCCAGATCGTGCCGGGGAGGTAGCCCATCTGGGCGGCCAGCACGGGGCCCACGAGCGGGCCGGCGCCGGCGATCGCGGCGAAGTGGTGACCGAACAGGACCTTGCGGTCCGTGGCCACGTAGTCCTTGCCATCCGCCTTGTACTCGGCCGGGGTGGCACGGCGGTCATCCGGCCGGGTGATCTTGCGCTCGACGTATTTCGAGTAGAAGCGGTAGAAGATCAGGTAGGTGCACACCGCGGCGAACACGAACCAGATCGCGTTCACGGTCTCGCCGCGCACGATGGCCAGCATGACCCACGCGACGCCGCCCAGCAGGGCGATGGCCGCCCAGATCGCGATCTTCAGCGGGGTCCATCGGGGCTTGGACTCGACGGCCACCGGCGGCAGGTCCACCGCCGGGTCTGGATCGGTTTCCGTGCCGGTGGCGGCCGAACTGGCGTCACTCATAAGCGTTCTCCTCGGTCAGGTGCGTGGTGCGCTGGCGCGCGGACCGCAACCATCCTGAACCCGAGTGTGATATGCGTCAAGCAACCGCGCCGGTGGGTCGCCGGCGCGGTTCCCTGACGGGTCAGCCGGAGGTCAGCGGCGGAACACCGTGGTGAGGGTGCCGATGCCCTCCACGGTCGCCTCGGTCCGTTGCCCGCCTTCCACAAGCCCGACGCCGGCCGGCGTCCCGGTGAGGATGACGTCACCGGGCAGCAGGGTGAAGGCCTGGGAGACGGCGGAGACGATCTCCTTCACGCCGAAGACCATGTCCGAGGTGCGGCCGTCCTGGACGACGGCGCCGTCCAGTTCCATCCGGATGCCCAGGTCCTCGGTGTCCGCACTGGTCAGGCCGGTCTCGATCCATGGCCCGAGGGGGCAGGCGCCGTCGAAGCCCTTGGCGCGGGCCCACTGCAGATCGGACCTCTGCGCGTCCCGGGCGGTGAGGTCGTTGCCGACCGTGTAGCCGAAGACCACATCGTCCACGCGCTCGGCGGGGACGTCCTTGCAGATGGTGCCGATGACCACGGCCAGCTCGGCCTCATAGGAGATCTGCTCGCTCCAGGCCGGCAGGGTGACCGGCTCGCCGGGGCCCACCACGGAGGTGTTGGGCTTGAGGAAGAACTGCGGGCTGTCCGGGACGGCGTTGCCGAGTTCGGAGGCGTGGTCCGCCCAGTTGCGCCCGATGCCCACGATCTTGGACCGGGGGATGATGGGGGCCACGAGACGCACGTCCGCCAGGCGGTGGCGTGTGGCCGTGGGCTGGATGCCCTGGAAGAACGGGTCCCCGTGGAGGACCACGACCTCGAGGTCCTCTGAGTCCGCCTGGGGGTTCTCCGCCTCCCCCTCGACGAGTCCGTACTGCGGTTCGGCGTCTACAACAAATCGGGCAATGCGCATGCCACCAGCCTAGGTCAGTGCAGCCGGTGTCGCGGCCCGCCGGATCATGCCTGCCGGATCACGCCCCCGGGATCACACCAGCCGGTACAGCCAGCCGTGCCGGTCGTCGCCGTGGCCGGTCTGCAGGTCCAGCAGCTCGCGGCGGATGTCCAGCGCCACCGAGGTGGCCGGATCGACCGCCGGCGACGTGAAGGAGTCCTCGCCGTCCACGAGGGTGCCGATCGGGGTGATGACCGCGGCCGTGCCGCAGGCGAAGACCTCGGTGATCTCGCCGCTCGCCACACCCGCGCGCCATTCCTCGACGGTGATGGTGCGCTCGACCACGTTCATGCCGCGATCCCGGCCCAACTGGAGCACGGAGGAGCGCGTCACACCCTCCAGGATGGTGCCGGTCAGCTCCGGAGTGACCAGACTGCCGTCCGCGAAGACGAAGAAGACGTTCATGCCGCCGAGTTCCTCGACAGCGTTGTCCCGGACCGGATCCAGGAACAGGACCTGGTCGCAGCCGTGGGCCGAGGCCTCGAGCTGGGCCGCCAGCGACGCGGCGTAGTTGCCCCCGAACTTGGCGGCCCCCGTTCCGCCATGGCCGGCACGGGCCAGCTCACGCGACACCCAGATGGACACGGGCTTGAGCTCGCCGCCGAAGTAGTTGCCGGCCGGGGAGGCGATGACCTTGAAGCCGATCTCGTTGGCCGGCCGCACCCCGAGGAACTCCTCGGTGGCGATCATGAAGGGGCGCAGGTAGAGCGATTGGCCGTCGCCCTCGGGGACCCAGGACTGGTCCGTGGCGACCAGCAAGCGCAGCGCCTCCAGGAAGACCTCCTCCGGCAGCTCCGGCAGCGCCAGGCGGCGGGCGGAACGGTTGAGCCGTGCGGCGTTGGCCTGCGGGCGGAAGGTCCACACGCTGCCGTCGTCATGCCGGTAGGCCTTGAGACCCTCGAAGATCTCCTGGGCATAGTGGAACACGGCGGCGGCCGGTGAGAGGGACAGCGGGCCGAACGGCTCGAGGCGCGCATCATGCCACTCTCCCCCGCTGTGGGGTGCCGAGGACACGGCGGCGGCATCCCCGGACGCCCGGGTCCAGTCGATGGAGACCATGTGGTCGGTGAAGTGCTGTCCGAAGCCGGGGCTGACCAGGATCTCCCGGCGCCGCTCCTCGGCGATCGGCGAGGGATGGGGGTGGCGGGCGAATTCCATGGTCACGGCAACTTCTTTCTCATCGGGTACATCCATCATAGAACCCGCCGGCTCAGACGGAGCGGGCGATGGCGTCGCCGACCTCGGCGGTGCCCCGATCGGTCGCGCCGTCCGCCCCTCCGCGCGCCGCGATGTCCGCGTACACGGCCTCGTTGATGCGGCGGGCGGCCTCGGGGCGGCCCGCGTGCTCGAGCAGCAGGGCGCCGGAGAGGATGGCTGCCGTCGGGTCGGCCTTCTGCTGGCCGGCGATGTCCGGGGCGGAGCCGTGGACCGGCTCGAACATGGACGGCGCGGTGCCGGAGATGTTGACGTTGCCGGAGGCGGCCAGGCCGATGCCCCCGGTGACGGCCGCGGCGAGATCCGTGAGGATGTCGCCGAACAGGTTGTCCGTCACGATGACGTCGAAGCGCGCCGGGTCCGTGGTCATGAAGATGGTGGCGGCATCGACGTGCATGTAGTCGTGGGTGACGTCCGGGTGCTCGGCGGCCACGGCCTCCACGGTGCGGCGCCACAGGTGGCCGGCGTGGACCAGGACGTTGTGCTTGTGCACCAGGGTGACGTGGCGGCGATCGCGGGTGGCGGCCAGGGCGAAGGCGTGGCGCACCACGCGTTCCACGCCGAAGGCGGTGTTGATGGAGACCTCGGTCGCGATCTCCTGCACCGTCCCGGTGCGGATGGCACCCCCGTTGCCCACATAGGGGCCTTCGGTGCCCTCACGGACCACCACGAAGTCGATGTCCCCGGGGTGGGCCAGCGGGCTCGGGATGCCAGGGTAGAGGCGTGACGGGCGCAGGTTCACGCCGTGGTCGAGCGAGAACCGGAGCTTGAGCAACAGCTCGCGTTCGATCAGCCCGGAAGGGACCCGGGTGTCGTTCGGGGCGGCACCGACGGCGCCGAACAGGATGGCGTCATGGGCCCGCAGCTGCTCCAGCGCCTCGTCGGTGAGGGTCTCCCCCGTCGCGAGCCAATGGGCGGCCCCGAGGGTGTACTCGGTGACCGTGATCTCGGCGTCGCCGGCGGCAGCGGTGGCCGCACGCATGACCTTGAGGGCCTCGGCGGTGACTTCCGGACCGATCCCGTCGCCGCCGATGACGGCGAGGTCCAGGGTGGTGGCCCCACCGGAGGAGGTAGCAGACGGAGCGGTGGCGGAGGCGGTGTTGTCCATGGCGACAGGCTAGGCCGACACCCTCGCGAGCGTCCACCATGTGGTCGTGCAGTCCACATGGTGGACACGGCATCAGCCGGCGTCCGGCTCCTCGTGCCGTGGGAAGACCGGCTGGGGCGCGGGCAGGGAGCTGCCCGGCACCAGGGCCGCGTCCCAGGCCGCGAAGGAGCGCGGGCCGGCGCCCGAGGCACCGGTGCGGCCGGCGTCGCCGCTGGGGGCGATGCCCAGGAGGTCCAGCAGCTTCGCGGCGGACCCGGGCATGACCGGCTGCACCAGCAGGGCCACGCGGCGCACGGTCTCCAGGGTCGCGTAGAGCACCGTGGCCATCCGCGCGGGGTCGGTCTTGCGCAGCACCCAGGGCTGCTGCTCGGCGAAGTAGGCGTTCGCATCGCCCAACAGCGCCCACGTGACCTCGAGGGCGTGGTGGTAGTCCTGCACGCCGTAGTCCGCGCGGGCCGTGTCCAACAGGCCGGCGGCCGCGTCCAGCAGGGCACGGTCCGCCGCCGTGTATTCCCCCGGCTGGGGCACCACACCGTCCAGGTTCTTGGCCACCATGGACAGGGACCGCTGGGCGAGGTTTCCGAGGTTGTTGGCCAAGTCCGCGTTCTTGCGCCCGACGACGGCCTCGTGGCTGTACGAGCCATCGGCACCGAACGGGAACTCGCGCAGCAGGAAGTAGCGCACGGCGTCCAGGCCGTAGTGCTCGACCCACTCCGCGGGGCCGACCACGTTGCCCAGGGACTTGGACATCTTCTCGCCGTTGTTGTTGAGGAAGCCGTGGATCATGACCCGCCGGGGCAGCTCGAGTCCGGCACTCATCAGGAAGGCCGGCCAGAAGATGCAGTGGAACCGCGAGATGTCCTTGCCGATCACGTGCAGGTCGGCGGGCCAGAAGCGGAACTGCTCCAAGTCCTCCGCCGGGAAGCCGGCACCGGTCAGGTAGTTGGTCAGGGCGTCCACCCACACATACATGACGTGGTCCCGCGTGGGCCGGTTGCCGGAGCCTTCGGCGGGCGCCGGGACCGGGATCCCCCAGTCAAAGGAGGTCCGGGAGATGGACAGGTCCTCCAGGCCTGACTCGACGAAGCGGATGACCTCGTTGAACCGGGACTGCGGCGCGGCGAAGTCCGGGCGGGTGCGGTACAGCTCGAGCAGCCGGTCCTGATACTGGGACAGACGGAAGAAATAACTCTCCTCCTCCGTCCACGTCACCTCGGTGCCGGTCTCGGTGGCATAGCGCTTCCCGTCCGGGCGGACCTCGGTCTCGTCCTCGCCGAAGAAGCGCTCGTCCCGGACGGAGTACCAGCCGGCGTACTGGTCCAGGTAGATGTCCCCGGTGGCCTCCATGCGGCGCCAGATCTCCTGGACCGCCACGGTGTGGTCGGCGTCCGTGGTGCGGATGAACCGGTCATAGGAGATGTCCAGCACCTCGTCGTCGACCGCCTTGAACGCCGCCGAGTTCCGGGTGGCCAGCTCCAGGGCCGTGATGCCCTCGGCCTGCGCCGTCTGCTGCATCTTCTGGCCGTGCTCGTCCGTGCCGGTCAGGAAGTACACGTCCTTGCCGTCCAGCCGCTGGAACCGGGCCATCACGTCCGTGCCGACGAACTCGTAGGCGTGCCCGATGTGGGGCTCACCGTTCGGGTACGAGATGGCGGTCGTCAGGTAGTACGGCTCCCGCGCGGGGGTCTGGTTCTGGGGCTCGGCATCCGGAGAAGTCACCCGTCGAATCTATCGCATCGCCGACGCCGGCCGAGCCGGTGCGCTGCCCCGCCGGCAGCCACCGGCACGCCGGGGATGCGCGAGGAGGGTCAGTCCTCCAGGTCGATGCCGGCCACCTTCGAGGCGCCGATGGCGTTGCCGAGCTCCTCCGCGACGCCGGCCGGCAGCGTGGCGTCCAGGGTCAGCAGGGCCAGGGCCTCCCCGCCCTCCTCCTGGCGGGACACGTCCATCCCGGCGATGTTCACGCCGGCGTCGCCGAGGACCTGGCCGATGGTGCCGATGACGCCCGGACGGTCGGTGTAGCGGAACACGAGCAGGTGCTCGGCCATGGGGACCTCGAGCTCATAGCCGTCGATGCCGACGACCTTCTGCACCTGCTTCGGCCCCGTCAGGGTGCCGGCCACGGAGAGCTGGGTGCCGTTGGAGGTGGCGCCCTTGACGGTGACGGTGTTCCGGTAGGCCGGGGACTCGGCGGTCGTGGTCAGCCGGGACTCGACGCCGCGCTGCTCGGCCAGGACCGGGGCGTTGACGTAGGAGACCTGGTCCGAGACCACATCCGTGAACACGCCCTTGAGGGCGGCCAGCTGCAGGGACTTCACGTCCTTGTCCGCGATCTCACCGGCGACCTCGAGTTCCACCACGGTGAGCGAGTCCCCCGTGGACAGGGCCGTGAGGATGCGGCCGAGCTTCTCGGCCAGCGGGATGCCGGGACGGACGTCCTCGTGGATGACGCCGCCGGCCACGTTGACGGCGTCCGGGACGAGCTCGCCCGCCAGCGCCAAACGCACGGACTTGGCCACGGACACGCCGGCCTTCTCCTGGGCCTCCTCGGTGGAGGCGCCCAGGTGCGGGGTGACCACGGCGTTGTCATGGGCGAAGAACGGGAGGTCCACGGCGGGTTCGGAGGAGAAGACGTCGATGGCCGCGCCACCGATGATGTCCGCCTCGAGGGCGCGGTGCAGGGCGTCCTCGTCGATCAGGCCACCGCGGGCGACGTTCACCACGAAGGCGGTGTCCTTCATGATCTGGAACTGCTCGTCCGAGATCATGCCGAGGGTCTCCGGGGTGCGCGGCATGTGGATGGTGATGAAGTCAGACTCGGCCAGCAGCTCGTCGAGGGACAGCAGCCGGGCACCGATCTGCTGGGCGCGGGCGGAGGTGACGTACGGGTCGTAGGCCAGGATCTCCATGCCGAAGGAGCGCATGCGTTCGGCCACGAGCGAGCCGATGCGGCCCAGGCCGATGATGCCGAGCTTCTTCTCGTAGAGCTCCACGCCCGAGTACTTGGACCGCTTCCACTCGCCGCCCTTGAGCGCACGGTTGGCCGGGGCGATGTTACGGGCCACCCCGAGGATGTGGCCGCAGGTCAGTTCCGCGGCCGAGAGGATGTTGGAGGTCGGGGCGTTGACGACCATGACGCCGGCCTGGGTGGCGGACTTCGTGTCCACGTTGTCCAGCCCGACTCCGGCCCGGGCGATGACCTTCAGGTTCGGGGCGGCCGCGATGGCCTCGGCGTCCATCTTCGTGGCCGAGCGGACCAGCACGGCATGGGCGCCCGGCAGGGCCGCCAGCAGCTGAGCCCGATCCGAACCGTCCGTGGTCCTGATCTCGAAGTCCGGACCGAGCGCGTCCACCGTGGCCGGGGAGAGTTCTTCAGCAATGAGGACAACGGGCTTGGTCTCAGACACGGGTCGATCACCTTCGGTTAGTCAGGGATGCCGACCGCGCTGGCTCGGGTCGGCCGTTTCGATTCTAGGGGTAGGCAGGGGTGGTCGGATGCGGACTGCAGAGCGGCCCGGTGACCGGCCTGGGGGACGACGACGGCCCCTCGCCAACGCTTTCAGTCGACTTCGCGTGGGTTCTGGGCTCTGTGACCCACACGAAGTCGACTGAAAGTGGTCGGTGGCGTCAGCCGGTTCGGCTGGCTCAGCGGGCCGCGGTGCCCTCGGTGTAGTCGTCGTCGGAGTCCTTCAGCCAGGAGAACATCTGGCGCAGCTCGCGGCCGGTCTTCTCGATCGGGTGGGCCTCCCCAGCAGCGCGCAGCTTCTTGAACTCGGGGCCGCCGGCGGCCTGGTCGTCCATGAAGCGCTTCGCGAAGGTGCCGTCCTGGATGTCGGCCAGCACGGCCTTCATGTTCTCCTTGACGGACGGGTCGATCACGCGCGGGCCGGAGACGTAGTCGCCGTACTCGGCGGTGTCCGAGACGGACCAGCGCTGCTTGGCGATGCCGCCCTCGACCATGAGGTCCACGATGAGCTTGAGCTCGTGCAGGACCTCGAAGTAGGCGATCTCCGGCTGGTAGCCGGCCTCGGTCAGGGTCTCGAACCCGTACTGGACCAGCTGGGAGGCGCCGCCGCAGAGCACGGCCTGCTCGCCGAAGAGGTCGGACTCGGTCTCCTCGGTGAAGGTGGTCTCGATGACGCCCGCGCGGGTGCCGCCGATGCCCTTGGCGTAGGCCAGGGCCAGGTTCTTGGCGTTGCCGGTGGCGTCCTGCTCCACGGCGACCAGCGCCGGCACACCGCGGCCGGCCTCGAATTCGCGGCGGACCACGTGGCCCGGGCCCTTCGGGGCGACCAGGGCGACGTCCACACCGGCCGGGGGCTGGATGTAGCCGAAGCGGATGTTGAAGCCGTGGGCGAAGAACAGGGCGTCGCCGTCCTGCAGGTTCGGGGCGATGTGCTCGCTGTAGACCGCGCCCTGGACCTGGTCCGGGGTGAGGATCATGATGAGGTCCGCTTCAGCAGCGGCCTCGGCCACGGAGACGACGCGCAGGCCCTCGGCCTCGGCCTTGGCACGGGACTTCGAGCCCTCGGCCAGGCCGATGCGGACGTCGACACCGGAATCGCGCAGGCTCAGGGAGTGCGCGTGGCCCTGGGAGCCGTAGCCGATGACGGCGACGGTGCGGCCCTGGATGATCGACAGGTCGGCGTCGTCTTCGTAGTACTTGGTGGTCGTCACAGGAAATCTCCTCGTTGTGGATCTGTTGAAGGTGATGGTTGGGGTTGGTTCTGTTCAGCTCTTGGGTCAGCTCTTGGGGAGGGCACGGTCGGTCATCGACTTGCCCCCGCGTCCCACAGCGATGGTGCCGGAGCGCACGAGCTCACGGATTCCGAAGGGCTCCAGGACCTCGAGCAGTGCGGACAGCTTGTCTGCCGCGCCGGTCGCCTCGATGGTCACCGAGTCCGTGGAGACGTCCACCACGGAGGCGCGGAAGAGCTCGACGGCCTGGACCACCTGGGACCGGGACGCGGCATCGGAGCGGACCTTGACCAGCAGGTGGTCGCGCTGGACGGAGCCACCGGACGAGAGCTCGACGACCTTGATGACGTTGACGAGCTTGTTCAGCTGCTTGGTCACCTGTTCCAGCAGGTCGCCCTCGGCGTCCACCACCACGGTGATGCGGGACAGCCCCTCGAGCTCGGAGGTGCCCACGGCCAGGGAGTGGATGTTGAAGGCCCGGCGGGCGAAGAGGCTGGCGACGCGCGTCAGCACGCCCGGCACGTCCTCCACCAATACGGACAGCGTATGCCTTGCCATGGTCAGTCCTCCTCGTCCCAGTCCGGGGTCATGTCCTTGGCGACCTGGATCTCGCTGTTGCCCACACCGGCCGGAACCATCGGCCACACCATGGAGTCACGGGAGACCACGAAGTCGACGACCACGGGGCGGTCGTTGATCGCCAGGGCCTGTTCGATCGTGGCGTCCAGGTCCTCCTCGCTCTCGCACCGCAGGCCGGCGCAGCCGTAGGCCTCCGCGAGCTTCACGAAGTCGGGCACCCGGATCGTGTCGTGCCCGGTGTTCAGGTCCGTGTTCGAGTAGCGGGACTCGTAGAACAGGGTCTGCCACTGGCGGACCATGCCCAACGAGGAGTTGTTGATGATCGCCACCTTGATCGGGATCTTGTTGATCAGGCAGGTGGCCAGCTCCTGGTTGGTCATCTGGAAGCAGCCGTCCCCGTCGATGGCCCAGACCACGCGGTCCGGATTGCCGACCTGGGCGCCCATGGCGGCGGGGACCGCGAAGCCCATGGTCCCGAGCCCGGCGGAGTTCAGCCACTGGTGGGGGCGCTCGTACTTCACGAACTGGCTGGCCCACATCTGGTGCTGGCCCACCCCGGCCACGTACACGGCCTCGGACCCGGAGTGCTCGGAGAGGCGCTCGATGACCTTCTGCGGACTCATCAGACCGTCCTCGGTGGGCGTGTAGCCCATCGGGTAGGTCTCGCGGAGCCGATTCAGCACGGTCCACCACTCGGCCAGGTCCGGCTTCCCGGCCTCCGCATGGGTGTCCCGCACGGCATCGGCGAGCTCGGGGATGATCTCCTTGACCGAGCCCACGATCGGCACGTCCGCCGTGCGGTTCTTGGAGATCTCGGCCGGGTCGATGTCGGCGTGGATGACCTTGGCCTTCGGCGCGAAGGAGTCCAGCTGCCCCGTGACGCGGTCGTCGAAGCGGGCCCCGAGCGTGATCAGCAGGTCGGACATCTGCAGGGCGGAGACGGCGGCCACGGAGCCGTGCATGCCCGGCATGCCCAGGTGCTGCTCATGGGAGTCCGGGAAGACGCCGCGCGCCGTCAGGGTGGTCACGACCGGCGCGCCGGTCAGTTCGGCGAGCTCGGCCAGCTCGACGCTGGCATGCCCGCGGGAGACGCCGCCGCCCACGTACAGGACCGGACGCTCGGCCCGCTGGATGAGCCGGGCCGCCTCCCGCACCTGCTTGGAGTGACCGCGGACCACCGGCCGGTAGCCCGGCAGGTCGATCTTCGGGGGCCAGGAGAACTCCATCATCGCCTGCTGGGCGTCCTTGGCCACGTCCACCAGGACGGGGCCAGGACGGCCGGTGGTCGCGATGTGGAAGGCCTCGGCCATGGCCTGCGGAATGTCCGCGGCCTTCGTGATCAGCCGTGAGTGCTTGGTGATCGGCATGGTGATGCCGACGATGTCCGCCTCCTGGAAGGCATCGGAGCCGATGGCCGTCGAGGCGACCTGGCCCGTGATGAACACGCAGGCCTGGGAGTCCATGTGGGCGTCCGCAATGGCCGTCACGAGGTTGGTGGCACCGGGACCCGAGGTGGCGATCGCCACGCCGGGCCGGCCCGACGCCAGGTAGTAGCCCTGTGCCGCGTGGCCCGCGCCCTGCTCGTGGCGCACCAGGATGTGGCGGATGGTCGTGGAGTCCATCAACGGGTCATAGGTCGGCAGGATGGCTCCGCCCGGAAGCCCGAAGACGTCCGTCACGCCCAGTTCCTCCAGCGCCCGCACGATGGCCTGTGATCCGGTCATCTGCACCGGCTCGACGACCTTGTTGGGGCCGGGGACCAGACTGTCGGCCGGCGACTCGTTCCTGTCCCGCTTGTCGCGGGCCGTATGGGATGGCATCACCGACGGGGTGATGCGAGATCCGTTGCTCATTGCTGTGCCTTCTTCGTCACTGCTAGTCCGATGGCTATTCAAAGCCCCTTGGGTGCCCGGCCCGGGTGTCCCCCGGGTCGTCCGCCTGCTGGCGGAGAAACCAGTGAAGCCGATGTGGTGGCCGGCTTCGTTCCGCTTCCCCAACAAAAAAACCCCGACGGCGGCCGGTTGGCCTACTCGGGGTTTCGCGCCTGGCAGCGGGCGAACCCGCCGTACCGAACCGTGGTTCAGGCCAGGCGCTGGATAACGACGACTAGTCGTGTGTTGGACATGCGACCAGTATCCCCGAGTGGGTGCTGACGGTGTCAATCTACCGGACACCCGTCTCACATCGTGAGACAGGTGTCCGGTCCGTGGACAATCAGCCGAGATAGGCGCCCTCGGCGGCGGAGTGCACGAGCTTGGCGTACTTGCCGAGCACCCCGGTGGTGAACTTGGGCGGGATCGGCTCCCAGCCGTCCTTGCGAGCCTCCAGCTCGTCTTCCGGGACCAGAAGGTCCAGCGTTCGGGCGGCGATGTCCACACGGATCCGGTCGCCGTCGCGCACGAAGGCGATCGGGCCGGCGTCGGACGCCTCCGGGGCCACGTGGCCGATGCACAGGCCGGTGGTACCACCCGAGAAGCGGCCATCCGTCAGCAACAGGACGTCCTTGCCCAGGCCGGCACCCTTGATGGCTCCGGTGATGGCCAGCATCTCGCGCATGCCCGGACCGCCCTTGGGGCCTTCATAGCGGATGACGACGACGTCGCCCGCCTGCAGCTCGTTCGCCTCGAGGGCGTCCATGGCCTGGCGTTCGCGCTCGAAGACGCGGGCGGTGCCCTCGAAGACGTCGGCGTCGAAGCCGGCGGACTTCACCACGGCGCCCTCGGGTGCCAGGGACCCCTTGAGGACGGCGAGACCGCCATTGTGGTGCAGCGGGTTGTCGAGGGCGCGCAGGACCTTGCCGTCCAGGTCCGGGGGCGTGATGTCCGCCAGGTTCTCGGCCACGGTCTTGCCCGTGACAGTCAGTGCGTCGCCATGGATGAGCCCGGCGTCCAGCAGGGCCTTCATGACCACGGGAACGCCGCCCACCTTGTCCACGTCCGTCATGACGTACTGGCCGAAGGGCTTGAGGTCGCCCAGGTGCGGGACCTTGTCCCCGATGCGGTTGAAGTCGTCGAGGGTGAGGTCGACGCCGGCCTCACGGGCGATCGCGAGCAGGTGCAGCACCGCGTTGGAGGAACCGCCGAAGGCCATGGTCACGGCGATGGCGTTCTCGAAGGCCTTCATGGTCATGATGTCCCGCGAGGTGATGCCCAGGCGCAGCAGGTTGACGACAGCCTCGCCGGACTTGCGGGAGAAGACGTCGCGGCGGCGGTCGGCCGAGGGCGGGGCTGCGGAGCCGGGCAGGGACATGCCGAGTGCCTCGCCGATGCAGGCCATGGTGTTGGCCGTGTACATGCCGCCACAGGCACCCTCGCCCGGGCAGATGGCCCGCTCGATGGTGTCCAGGTCCTTCTCGCTCATCAACCCGCGCGCACACGCGCCCACGGCCTCGAAGGCATCGATCAGGGTGACCTGCTTCTCCGTGCCGTCCTCCAGGGTGGCGTACCCCGGCATGGTGGACCCCGCATAGATGAACACGCTGGAGACGTCCAGACGGGCGGCGGCCATCAGCATGCCCGGCAGGGACTTGTCACAGCCGGCCAGCAGCACGGAGCCGTCCAGGCGCTCGGCCTGCATCACGGTCTCCACGGAGTCGGCGATGACCTCACGGGACACGAGCGAGTAGTGCATGCCGTCGTGCCCCATGGAGATGCCGTCGGACACGGAGATGGTGCCGAACTCGAGCGGGAAGCCGCCACCGGCGTGGACACCCTCCTTGGAGGCCTGTGCGAGGCGGTCCAGGGAGAGGTTGCACGGGGTGATCTCGTTCCACGAGCTGGCGATGCCGATCTGGGGCTTGGCGAAGTCCTCGTCGCCCATGCCGACCGCACGGAGCATGCCGCGTGCGGGGGCGCGCTCCATTCCGTCGGTGACCGCGCGGGAGCGTGGCTTGATGTCCGGGGTGGAGGCACCGGAGTTGCCTCCGCCCTCCGAACCGCCGGGAAGGGTGGTGTCTGCGGTGAGGGTGGTCATGGGCAACATCCTAGGACCGCCCGCCACGGTCGGCGCCCACGTGACACCGCACACGACATCGCACACGGCACCCGACACGCAAGCCGGCCTCTTCGGTCCGTAGACTGACCCCATGGACGGTGAAGACCTGAAGCACCTGCTCCGCGGGGTCTTCGACACCCGCGTGTTCAACCACGGCGACTTCAATCTCGTCTATGCGCAGCCCTCCGGCGCCGGCAATCCCTGGACGATCGGCTATCGACGGCAGCCTCTGGAGTTACTGCTGTGCCCCGTTGACCTGGACGCTCTTCCCGAGGTGCCGGCCGACACGTCCATCGCGACGGTCGCCCTGGGCAATGTGGCCACCCTGGCGGACACGGGCACCGGCTACCAGGTCGAGACCGTGACCGGCTTCCGGACCTGGTTCGAGGTCTCCGGGGCGCCCCGGGTGCCGCTGACGGAGAACCTGCGGGCCCACCTCACCGCCCTCAGGCCCGGCCCGGAGCAGGTAGACGACGACGGCACCCTGGTTCTGGAGCAGGACGAGGACGCCGAGGACTTCCACCAGTTCATGTCCCACTTCATGGACACCCTGGAGTCCTACTACGCCGAGACCGGCGAGTCTCCTGAGCCGGCCTCGTCCGGAGATCCCCGCCCGTAGTGGCGAAGGCCACGCCTTGGCCGATTTCGCGTCCACCACGGTTCTCTGCTAGAGTTTTTCCTCGTTGCACGGACGGTTTATCGGTCCAGAACAACAGGCACCTCTAGCTCAACTGGCAGAGCAATTGACTCTTAATCAATGGGTTCCGGGTTCGAGTCCCGGGGGGTGCACCCACCAGAAGGGCCCCGGTCACAGGGCGGTTTCCAGGGGTCCTCGCAACACCTGATGGTTAAGTGACTGTTAGTAGATCACGCAGACGCT